>CAZQYQ010000055.1:7186-19584 GCA_964597625.1 uncultured bacterium | reverse complement strand
TGCAACGGCGCCCGTCGGATTATTCGGATAATTGAGATAAAGCGTCTTCGCGCGCCTGGCGATGGAATCCGGGATTCTGCTCAGATCGGGAAGGAAGCCGTTTCGCTCGAGAAGCGGCATCAGATGAACTTCCCCGCCGGCGAATTCGGACGTCGTCTGGTAGACGGGGTAGCCCGGGTCCGGAACGAGCGCCACATCGTTCTCATCGATGAATGCCCAGGCGAAATGGGCAATCCCCTCCTTGGAACCGATCAGCGCCATGACCTCGGTGTGGGGATCGACCTGAACGCTGAACCTGTCGAGCATGTAGCGGGCAACGGCTTCACGGAACGGCATTCCGCCTTCGTATGCCGGGTATTTCTGGTTCGACGGGTCCCGCATGGCGCGGTCCATGGCTTCCACGACAAAATCAGGCGTCGGCATGTCGGGGTCGCCGATGCCGAAGTTGAGCAGCTGGGTTCCTGCTGCAGCCAGTTCTCGCTTCTTATCATCGATCCGCTTGAAGAAATACGGCGCAAGGTCGAGGATACGGCGCGCAGGTTTCAGTTTGGTTGTCATCGTTTGCTCCTTGATGCGGCTCTTGGAATCAGGGGATGGGTGTGACGGTCGTGGCTGTCGTGGGTGTCGCGACCGGTGTGACTGGTGCTCCTGTTGTTTCTGATGGAACGGCAGCACTCGGGGATGAGATGGCTGGAACGGTTGGCGTTGCCGCGTCGATCGCTTTCACCGGCTCGGGAGAGAGAGGGACCTGAATTTCGCTCGATGTCAGAGGAAGAGCGGAAGCATCCGTCGCCGGATGGATCACGGGGGCTTCAACGGGTGCCGGTTCGGGAACGGGCGGAGCCGGCGGTTCGCTGAGATGCTCGGACTGAGGAATTCTCAGGCCGGTCGTGACATCGGAATTCTGGCGCCGCAGAGCTTCAAACTGGAGTTTCGTGAACTGGAGAAACTCGGGAATATCATCGGCGTCGAAGCGGATGAAATTCAGCTGCCACGGGGCATTCGGTATCGGGCGGTAGAACGTGAGTTCCCAGGCAACCGGCATCCGGGGGTGAAACGTCATGAAATAGGTCACGTAGTATCGCTCCGTCGAACCGACCGGGCGGTATCCGATGAATTCGTGTCCGGTGGGGGACCCAAGCTTGGTTTTGAGGTTGGTGACATCGGAAACGAACGCTTCCTGGGATTCGGTTTTCAGCGGAAAAATCTCGAACAGCCGCTTCATCGCGGAATAGGTGTCGGTTTTTTCCAGTTTTTCAAAGAAATCATCGGCGATAACGAGAATTTCCGCGACGGCGGGTGACGTCGCGCGCGAAAGAGGGGTCTGCGCGGATGTTTCCATCGTCGTGAAAAGCAGGCAACACACAAGAGCACATATCATACGATATATCATACTGGTTCCTCTCCTGGAAATCATTTCACTTCCTGACCGGCAACGAAGGTCCGCGTTACGCGAATGGACAAAAGATCTGTTTTCTCTGCGGCAAACGGGTCTTTTCCGAGACAGACGAAATCCGCTTTGAAGCCTTTGCCCAGCGTTCCGCGGTCGGGGCGGGGAGTCGCGAACCGATGCGGCTCGACGATGAAGGCGTGCAGGGCCTCATTCAGGGAAATTCGCTCCGCAGCCACCGGGTGATTGACGAAGCCGTGAATGCCGAGGAACGGATCGACGGGCGTCACCGGGCTGTCCGAACCGCCCGCGATGCGAAGCCCCTTGTCGAGAATCGTCCGGAACCGGTTGGTTTTCTTTGCG
Organism: uncultured bacterium; assembly: GCA_964597625.1. Classification (GTDB taxonomy): domain Bacteria; phylum Muiribacteriota; class Ozemobacteria; order Ozemobacterales; family Ozemobacteraceae; genus MWAR01. Next base: position 17,831 of record CAZQYQ010000055.1, on the reverse strand, counting down.
CGCTCACCGAGCCGAAGGGCATACATGCCGGAATCGCCGCCCCAGAGCACTTCGAATGCGGGCTGCATCGACAGAAGGAGATCCGCCTGTTTTGCGCGGCTGATCGATTCATCGGTGGGAAACTCGAAATGCTCGATCCGGTGCTGAACAGGCGGGGCCTTCGACGCATCGAGACATCGCAGATGCGCATCCGCGAGGGAAGAGATCGCGCGATCGCCGATCGCATGCATGGCGAGCTGCAGCCTGTGTTTCTGGCAGATTCCGAGCAGCCTTTCGATGTTCGCCGTGTCGCGGTAGATGACGCCGTTCGTGGCCGGATCGTCGGCATACGGCTCGGAGAGCGCAGCGGTGTGTGAGCCGAACGACCCGTCGATGAACAGACAGCCGCCGAGCCTCGGCCAGCCGCGCTCGAGCACGAGGGCCGGATCGTCGGACTGGTGGTACACCCACCCGTGAAAACCGGGCCTGGCAAGGAAGTCGGCAATCATCGCGACATCTGCGTTTGACGCGCTCCAGCCGCCTTCGAGGGCATGAACGGAGGTCACGCCGGCCTTGAGGCAGTGGGCGCGTGCTTTTTCAAGAGCCCGGAATTTCATCGTGTCCGGCAGAGCTCCGATGGCGAGGGAAGCCAGGCCGTTATAGGCATTTTTCATGTATCTGTCGTGTTCGGGGACGAAGCCGGCATTCTTTTCAAGAGCCCAGGCGACAGTCGCGGAGCTTGGAACGGCCGAATGAAGATCGATTCTCGAGAGCCAGAGTTTCCGCGTTCCCACGACATGATCGAGTTCTGCGATGGTCGGAAGGCGGCCTTCCTTCAGCTGCGTCTCATCGATATTCCAGCCGAAGATCCAGTCGCCGGCGGTTTCGTCTCTGCGAACGAATGCGGACAGCGTGTCAAAAACGTCGTCAAGCGAACGGCAGTGATCGAAACAGCAGCCCAGCAGCGTCAGGCCGGTCTGCATGAAATGCACGTGAGCATCGGCGAACGCGGGCATCACGAGTGCGCCGGAGAGATCTGTATTTCTTGTACGACAATATCGATGGTCGGCTTCGAGATGAAAGCCGGCATCGAGAACCGTGCCGTTCTCGACGACGAATGAGTCGAAAACCCGCCTGGAATAATCGGGGGCGTCTCGGCCGTCACAGTTGTGGAAAAGGTGTGGCATGGATGCCGTCAGCTCAAAAGAAAATGTCGTCCCAGGCTGTTTTCAGACTCCGGAGACCCGAGGCGATCCAGAGCAGCGGGGGCCACAGCAATCCGGTGACAAGGCCAAGAAGGCGGGAAAGCCGCGTCAGCCTGAGAACCCACCAGACGATGATGAACACGGCAGCCGATGCGCCGGCGAGGGTGGTGTAGAAAAACCAGACGCCGTGGTTCGCCACCGGCCTGCAGACATGATCGAGCTTGCAGGGCTTCGCGCCATTTCCGAGCACGCGACAGGCGACCTGCGCCGGGACGGCATGGGAAACCGGGCGTGCCGCACATTCCCGATTGAGATGATCGAGTCTGATCATGCGCTCACTATATCAAGAAGCTGACCGCGAGACAAGAGAGCAACGTATCCCTGTGAAGAAATTTTTGACCACAGTCGTTCAGCGACCGTGGTATACTTTCCGGCGTAAAATGCGCCCTGTTTCAGGGGCGCTGTAAGGAAAATGAGGCAGAAGGAAACGGGGATAATGGATTCGACACAAGAGAAGAAATTGAGCCCGGAAGAAATTGAATTAAACTGGTACAAGAACGTGTATCAGGGCGATCACATGCCGCAGCTCACGCTGCGGGCCGTCATCATGGGTTCACTGCTCGGCGGTTTCATGTCGCTTTCGAACCTGTATGTCGGTCTCAAGACCGGCTGGGCTCTCGGCGTCGCAATCACCGCCTGCATTCTCAGTTTCGCCATTTACAAAACGATGAGGACATTGTTCCCGAAATGGTTCCCGACGGACATGTCGATCCTCGAGAACAACTGCATGCAGTCGACGGCCAGCTCGGCAGGGTATTCGACCGGCGGAACGATGGTTTCTGCCATCGCGGCATATCTGATCGTCACGGGGCATCACATGCACTGGACGATTCTCGCGGCATGGACCTTCTGTCTTGCCGCTCTCGGCGTTTTCATGGCGATCCCGATGAAGCGTCAGATGATCAATATCGAACAGTTGAAATTCCCGAGCGGCATCGCCGCCGCCGAAACGCTGAAAAGTCTTCATGCGGCCGGCCAGGACGCGGTTGATAAAGCCCGTTCGCTCGGCATTGCCGGATTTTTGGGCGGCGTAATCGCCTGGTTCCGTGATGCGGCGCTGCCGGCGGCGATGGCGATTCCCGGGTTTGCGCATTTTCCGGGGAAGATCCTCGGGCTGCCGCTGATCCGCTGGACGATCGGCTTCGAGATGAGCGCGATCATGATCGCGGCCGGCGCCATCGTGGGCTGGAAGATCGCCTGGTCGCTTCTCCTGGGAGCTTTCATCAATTACGGCCTTCTGGCCCCTGCAATGGTGAACATGGGCGCGATCGATACCGTCAATCTGAGCCTCGGAACCCTGATGCCGGCTCTGATGGGAAAGGGTTGGCAGATCATCGCTTCGGTCCCGGTGCTCGGGGAATCCATCAATGCAGGTCTTGCCGCTTTCTGGGCTCCGTTCCAGGACCTTCACGGCCTGCTGATGCTTGACAAGGCCGGCTTCAGGACGGCGGTGAACCAGACGCTGGTTCCGCTTCTCTCCTCGGCAGATGGCGGCGAAGCCGCGATCAAGCTTAGTTATCGGACGATCGTGGGCTGGAGCACCTGGGCAGGCGCATCGATCATGGTTGCCTCGGGCCTGCTGGCATTTGCCCTGCAATGGCATACCGTTCTCCGCGCATTCAGCGGTCTGTTCGATATTTTCTCGACGAAGAAAAAGGCCGACAACGATCCGCTTGCGGCGATCGAAGTTCCCACCTCCTGGTTCGTCAGCGGAATGATCGTTTCCGGCCTGGGATGCATGGCCGTTCTGCATTATGCCTTCGACACGACGTTCTTCATGGGGATTGTCGCGGTTATCTGCACGTTTTTCCTCGCGATCGTCGCCTGCCGCGCGACGGGCGAATCAGACATCACGCCGGTCGGCGCCATGGGAAAGATTACCCAGCTGGTCTTCGGCGTTCTGGCGCCGTCGAACCTGGTGACCAACCTGATGACCGCCAGCGTTACCGCGGGTGCCGCCGGATCATCGGCGGATCTGCTCACCGACCTCAAGAGCGGGTATCTGCTCGGGGCAAATCCGCGCCGCCAGTTTCTCGCCCAGCTTTTTGGGATCATCGCCGGAACCCTGGTCGTCGTGCCCGCGTTTTATCTGCTTGTTCCGAATGCCGAAGTTCTCGGAAGCGATCGGTGGCCGGCTCCGTCAGCCCAGGTCTGGGCGGCTGTCGCGCGGCTTCTGGCAAGCGGCCTGGGCGCGCTTCACGAAACCGCCCGCTGGGGGATCTTCATCGGCTGCCTCGTCGGCATCGCCCTCGTGCTGCTGAGCGAGTATGCTCCGAAAAAACTCAAGCCGTTCATCCCGTCTGCGACCGGCATCGGCCTCGCGATGGTCATTCCGTTCTACAACTCGCTTTCGATGTTCATGGGCGCCGCTCTGGCCATGATGATCGAGCATCGGTCACAGACATTCGCTGACAAATACATCATCCCGGTGGCCTCAGGCGTCATCGCCGGTGAATCGATCATGGGGATCGTGGTCGCTCTTTTGACGGCTACGGGCGTCATCGGCGGCTGATATTGCGTGTTATATATAATATATCATATTAAGGAGCACGAAGGATGCGTTACTGGATGACCATTGCATTGCTGCTGGTTCCGTTCGCCGTGATGGCGGCCGTTCCGGGGTTTGATCCGCTGCCGGGAACCGCGCGGAACCTGTATAAATTCGATCTCGCGAAGTTTTATGCCAATGAATCGGCCTGGAAAGCGGAAATGGAAAAAGCCCGCGCCGCCGCCGCGAAGCTCGAAACATTCAAGGGAAAAGTGCTCGCGGATGCGAAAACCCTCTACCAGGCCATGGAAACCAAGCGCGCGCTTCAGGATATCCAGGACAAACTGTATGCCTATGCCAGCTTCAAGCGCTCCATCAATACCAATGATCGCGCGGTCTATGAAGCGCAGGAAAAGCTCGACGCCGAGCTTTCCGCCAGAACCAGTTTCCTCAAGGTCGAACTGAAGACGCTCGATGAGGAAAAACTGAAGAGTTTCATCACCCGGGAAAAAGGTCTCGATCTCTATAAATACTACCTCGGAGATATCGCCCGATTTGCCCCGCATCTGCTGACCGAGGACAAGGAAAGCATCCTCTCTGAGCTGACTCCCGATCTGAGCAGCTGGCAGTCCGATCTTTTCCAGAGAATTTTCGACCGGTACCCGTTCCCGATGGTCGAATCGGAAGGCAAAAAGCTCAACATCCACATCGATTTCGAGGGATTGATGCGTTCGCCCGACCGCAAGGCCCGCGAGCGCACCTTCAAGCTGTATTACGATTTCTTCCGCCGGTATTCCGACCTTCTGGCGTTCGGGCTTCGCCGTGAGATGAAGGCGCTGAACGCCGTTTCCAAAATGCGCGGATTCGAGACGTATTATCATCAGGCGCTTTTCAACATGTATATGAGCCGCCCCGAAATCGACAAGCTCTACAGTCAGATTGAACAGAATCTGCCCCTCTATCACACGTATCAGAACTGGCGCATCGCAACGTTGAAGCGCGATTTGAAAGTCAGCGATGCCGACATCTGGGATATGGAAATCACGCCGTCCGGGGCGAAGCCTCTGCGCCTCACGATCACGGAAGGCTGCACAGCCCTGAGCAAGGCGCTCGAAGTGCTCGGCAAGGAATACAGCACGGAAATGAACAAACTGCTCGATCCGCAGAACGGCAAACTGGACATCTGCGGCGGCCAGAACCGCGACCAGGGAGCCTACTGCATCGGCAACTTCGGCTACTTCATGGATAACTTCCAGGGCTACGTGAACGATGTTTCGACGCTCGCGCACGAAGGCGGTCACGTGATCCATTACCAGCTTGTCAAGAACCGGCACGCGTCGCTGATGTTCGCCGAAGGCCCGTCCTTCATGACCGAGTCGTTCGCCATGTTCAACGAGTGGCTGATGAGGGATTATCTCGTGAGCACGGTGAAGGATCCTGCCGTGGTTGCCGGCATCCGCTGGGACATGGTCAACGAGATGATGTACCTCTGGGAACTTGCCCGCCGCGCCAAGTTCGAGATGGTTTCCTATGATCGGATCGCGACGGGTGAAATCGTCGATGAAAAAGGATTCAACAAAGCATGCACCGATGTCGGCAAGGTGTATGATGTCTTTTTCGCGAAACATCCCGAACTCGAGAACCACTGGATGCGCAAACACCATTACTGGTCGGTTCCCGGGTATTACATCAATTATATCGTCGCCCATATGCTCGCTTTGAAATACTACTCGATGTATAAAGCAGACCCGGCGGGCTTCGCGCCCAAGTATGTCGCAATGGTTTCGAACGGCTTCGACCGGCCGGCGACAAGCCTTCTGAAGGATTTTCTCGGCCTCAGCCTCGAAGACCCGAATCTGCTGAAGGGCGTTTGCGATATGATCTCGAAGCGGTTTGAAGAGCTGAAGGCTGCTTCAAACTGAGAAGGAAATACGTGTAAAGAGTGCTTGAGGAGAAATGAAAAGTGAGTGCTGAAAAACACGATACGCTGAAAAAATCCGTTCTCGACCGGTTCTGCAGATACGCGGCCATCGGCACGCAGTCGAAGGAAAACGTCGACAAGCTGCCCAGCACGCCGGAACAGTGGGTTCTCGCGAAGCTTCTCGAAAAAGAGCTCAGGGAACTCGGCCTGCAGGATGTGAAGCTCGACGGACAGTGCTACGTCTATGCGACAATCCCTTCCACGCTAACGGGCACGGCCGTCGCGAAAGTTCCGACGATCGGCTTCATCGCGCACGTCGATACGTCACCGGCGGTTCCGGGAGCGGTCGTGAAACCGACCATTCATCGGAATTACACGGGCGGTGATTTGAAGCTTCCGGGAAATCCGGATCTGGTGATCAGCGCGGAAAAAAATCAGCGGCTGAGCCAGTTTATCGGCGGCGATATCGTCACTTCTGATGGAACATCGCTTCTCGGCGCTGACGACAAAGCCGGCGTCGCCGCAATCATGGCGGCCGCCGAGTATCTGATGAACCATCCTGAAATCAAGCACGGAACGATCAAGATCTGCTTCACGCCTGATGAAGAAGTCGGCTGCGGCGCCGACGGGTTCGATGTGGCCGGCTTCAATGCCGCATTCGCCTACACCATCGATGGAGAGCAGGAAGGTGAACTCAGCGACGAAACGTTCAACGCCGCCTCCGCGGTCGTCACGTTTCATGGCAAAAACGTGCACCCGGGCTTCGCGAAAAACGTCATGGTCAACTCCCATTACGCGATGTCGCACTTCGTTTCGCTGTTCGCCAGCGAACCCCGCCCCGAAATCACCTCCGGACGGGAAGGGTATCTGCATCCCTACGAGTCGGTCGGCAGCGAAGAAAAGTCCGTCGTGAAGGTTCTGATCCGCGATTTCGACATCGACTCCCTGGACGCCCGCAAGCTGCGCATCCAGGAAATGGCCGAAGCGACGCGCAAGGCGTTTCCGAAAGTGCGGGTGGAAGTCGAAGTGAAAGACAGCTACCGCAATATGAAGGTTGCCCTGAACGAGCATCCGCACGTCACGGATATCGCCCGCGAGGCCATGACGAAGCTCGGAATCGAGATCATCTACAGGCCGATACGGGGCGGAACGGACGGCGCCCGCCTGACATTCAATGGACTGCCGTGCCCGAACGTGTTCTGCGGTGCCGAAAACGCCCACAGCCGCGAAGAGTGGGTGTCGGTCGATACCATGGCAAAATCAGCGGCGACGGTTCTCGAGATCATCACGATCGTCAGGGATAAATATTCTGTATAATATATAATTCGTTTCGCATGGTTCTTGAAAAAATGAAATCCGCCCGGGGCACTCCCGGGCGGATTTCTTCAGATCTGGAAGAGATCAGGCTGAAAAAACGCTTTGTTCCCTGCGCCGATAGATCGTGATGAACTCAGAACGTGCATTCAGGGTGTTCGTTTCATTGAGCTTGGACAGGAAGGAACTCATCATGCTCGTCTGTGTTTCGCCGGTGGCGTTCTTCTGGATATCTGAAACCGTGGAAAGGATACTCGACGCAACCTGTCTGCGCTCGGCTGCCGTTCCGTTCATTTTCATCGTTTCAGATATGGATTTGATGAGAGATGACTGCGTCTCCTGGGTTGGATGATTCGCAAGGGTCTGCATGAAAGGAGTAACGGATCCGCCGGCGTTTGCGATCTGGCCGGCAGTGACAAACGCGGATTTGAAGGTCTGCGGGCTTTCGAGCCGCATGCTCTGCAGATCAGCCATTGCGGATAACCCACCCGCAGCGAACTGATTCCGGCCGGATTCGAGGGCAAAGGCACGGAGACCGGTGCGGGCTTCCTGATCATTGCCGAGAGCACGGGAAAACTCGCTCAGCTGTTTTCCCAGGGCGGAGATTGCGGTCACCCCCCCGGTTGTCATCAGTGACGATGTCAACTGGGTTCCTGGCTGGGTTTGCTGGACGCCGGTCAGGGACTGAAGGCCGGTGTTATTTGTCTTGTTGAGCGGCGCCGGAAAAGCGAAACCACTCATCAGATACGCCTGCTGCTGGTACCGTTGCAGGAGAATATTTGATAGAGCATCCATATTTATACCCTCTCAAAGTTAAATATACGTTTTCTGAGAGGCTCTGTCCAGGGACAATTAGAGCCATTCGGTCAGGGCTTGAAGATATCGAACCGGTGCCCCCTTCCGTCGACGATGATGGCGGCAAAGCCCCAGTCTCCGTCGGCTGGATACCAGAGAAGATTCACGCTCTTCCCCTTGTAATCGGAATTTCTCAACCCGGCCAGGATCGTGCCCCGGTTTGAATCCGGGGGAAATTTTGCTCCATCCGTCAGAAATGGAAAGCGGATCCGGATGTCTTTTTCGGCAACACCGCTGATCATGGAATTTCGTCTCACGTCGACCAGCACATGTTTTTCGAAGATCTCTGGGGTACATGTTTTCCCGGAAATGACCCACAGCAGATACTCCGGATTCCTCAACTGATATGACCCGAAGTAGATGAACACGGCCAGAGCTGCGAAAAGGAGGAGCAATATCCATCCTGCCCACGTAAGAACCTTTTTCATTCTTCTGTCGCCTCTACCTTTCCTATGACCTGCCAGGTTGAAATAATCCCACAGGCGGGAGTTGCGATGAATTATAAAGCGTCGGGTATTTCCTGTAAATGAGAAGGCTGGTTGATCTCTTCTTGAAATCATGACATGCGCGGGGTGATATACTTTTGAAATGAAACAGAACGATGCTGTTCGGCTGGAAGAGCTCACACAGGCTTTTCAGAGCGGCACGGGGGCCGACATCAAAAGGGCACTTTCCGCGGCGGAAGCCTTTGAAGGCGAGCAGTTCCAACTGCTGCTCATGTACAAAGGCCTGGCATATCCCGACACCGCAATTGCGGAGCGTTCCGCGGCTCTCCTCGAGCCGAATGTCAAAGAGATTGCCGGCCAACTGGATGCTCTTTTGAATCATCCCGAAGCCGGAATAAGATACTGGTCGCTCTATTTATTGGGCAAAGCCGGATTGATCGATCCAGAGAAGCTCAACAGCATCTTAAAGAGGCCCGAGCGTGACGAGATTAAAATGCTCGCGGCAGATGAGTTGCTGAAAGTGAACCGGAAAGACACGATTCCCACGCTGATCTGCCACATGGGGAATCCCAGCTGGGCGCTCAGACGACATATCAACAAACTTCTTCTCGGACTCGGCGATCAGGTCCTGCCGTCCGTGCAGAGCGTTTTTGCCACCGGTGACCTGCATCAGAAATACTGGGCATTGAAGCTTCTTGTCGATGTGACGGGGCCGAAAGCGCTCAAACAGATTCGGAAAATGCTGCTGACAAAGGACTTTTCCGTCAATCTCTACGCTCTCGCCGCCCTGGAATTCGTGCCAGGAACGGAAGCCCTGGCGTTCCTGTTCACCGGCATGCTCGACAACTCCCCGATCATGCGGTATCAGGCATCGACCGTGCTCGCCTCGAAAGGGGAAGAGTCGCTTCGCGAAGCGATCAACATCATGCGCACCCGAGGGCCGGAACTCAAGGACGAGCTGATCGTCATCATCGGCAAGATCCTCGGACCGAGGTGCAGGCAGTTTTTCAAGAACATGCTCGAAAGCGAGAACCCGGATGATCGGTATTATGCCCTTCGGGCGATCGGGCAAAACCCCGATCAGGAAGGCATTGCCATCATTATTGACGCGTTCCGTGATCCGCTGTGGGTGATCCGGAGCCTTGCGAGTTCGTTGTTAAGCCATCTTGGCCCGATCGCTACCGATGCCTTGATCAACATCCTTGGCGAGGATGACTTCGACACGGTTTCCTGGGCAATCAAGACCCTCGGAGCCGGACATGATCCTTCGTGTGTCCGCAGCCTGCTGAACGTCGTCGACCATCACAGAGATGACAATATCAGGGTCGTCGCCATCAAGGCGCTCTGCAAGCTCGACATCGAATTCATCGTCGAACTTCTGATCATGAACTTCAAAGACCCGGCTCTCTCTGTTCGAACGGCGATTTCCGAGGGGATTGCGACGATGACGAGGCGCAGGGTCATCAAGCCGCTGTTGATCTTTCTTTTCGACCGGGACAAGACGATCTCGTTCTGGTGCGAAAAAACTCTGAAATCGCTTCAGTATCAGGCCCTGCCGAGCGTCATGAAGATGCTTGTCACGCTGAATGAGCGGGAACTCGACAGGTTCATTCACGATGTGCACCAGCTGGAACCGCGCCAGATCGAGACGTTGCTTCAGAGGCAGACTCTGGCGCTGGAGGATTTCGACCCCGACGGCATTCCGGAAGAGGCGTTCGTGGCCGTTCCTCTCGCGCGGTACCGGGATCTGCGTGACCTTCTCGCCCAGGTGAAGGAACAGAAAGGCTCCGATCTTCACATCAACGTCGGGCTGCCGCCGATGATCCGGATTCACGGGGAACTTGTGCGCACCAATCTTCCGCCGATAACCGAAGACCGTGCCTCTCAGCTGCTTTTATCGGTTTTAAATGAAGAGCAGCTGGCGCGCTTCAAGGAAAAGTGGGAGATTGATTTTTCCCTCGAAGTGAAGCATGTCGCGAGATTCAGGGCGAACATGTTCAAGCAGCGCTCCGGAATCAGCGGCGTCTTCCGCATTATACCAACTACTATTCCTACATACGAAGAGCTCGGCCTTGAACGGGCGGTTTTCGAAGGTCTCTGCGAAAACCGGAACGGCCTGATCCTCGTGACCGGGCCGACCGGTTCCGGCAAATCGACCACGATGGCGGCGATGGTCGACACGCTCAACCGCACCCGGTACGAACACATCCTGACGATCGAGGACCCGATCGAGTTCGTGCATCAGCACAAGCGGTGCAGCGTCAATCAGCGGGAGCTCGGGGCGCATACCCATGCCTTTGCCGACGCCCTCAGATCGGGGCTGCGCGAAGATCCGGACGTGATCCTTGTCGGCGAAATGCGCGACCAGGAAACGATC
>CAZQYQ010000055.1:0-7176 GCA_964597625.1 uncultured bacterium | reverse complement strand
TCGACATTTTGACCGGCTTGTTGTCGGCTATAACGATCAGGCTGGCGCTCACCGCCGCAGAAACGGGGCATCTCGTCTTTTCCACCCTGCATACCATCAATACCTATGAAAGTATAAACCGCATTATAGGTGCCTTCCCGGCGGATCATCAGGATCAGATCCGGCTTGAACTCAGCGGGGTGCTTCGGGCAATCGTTTCGCAGAAGCTGATGCCGATGGTGAGTCACAAGGGGCGCGTGCTCGCATACGAACTCCTTATCGTGAACATTGCCGTCAAAAACCTGATCAAGGAAGCGAAAACGGAGCAGATTCTCTCGATCATGCAGACCGCCCAGTCTGAAAAAATGCAGACCATGGACCAGGCGCTTGCAAAACTGGTTCAAAAGGGCATTTGCCACATGGACTCCGTGATGCCGCATGTGACGGATAAAAAGTCGTTTCAGGCCCTGGTTCAATCCGGGAAGCAGACAACCACCGGCCAGACCGGGAAACAGGCGGGCGGACCACTGATGCCGCCCCTGGCCAAAGCAACGATCGGAGGAGGCAAGAAATAGAAATGCGGAGAAAAAAGAACGTTCGACGCGGTCTGATCGGGTGTTTTCTGGTTCTGCTCCTTGCGGGACTGGCTGTTGCCGGTGCTGCGCTTGGTGCCCATATTGTCAGAACACCAGACGGAATAAAGGTTTACCCGAAGAAAGCCTGGTCCCTGACCGATACCTGGGCGGATGTTTCCTCATGGAAAATAACCGACCTTGGCGCTCACCAGGACCTTGTCATGACGATGCTCGAACGCGGTGACGGGAAAGCCCTTCCGGCCGGCGGACTGCTGGTCGAGATGCAGAACCAGGGGTTATCCGTTCCAAAAGCACTGGCAGCGATTGAAAGCGGCGTTCAAAATACGGACAAGCTGCGGGAGATTGCCGCAAAAGGGCAAAAGAAGGCTGATGAATTGAAAAAAGTCGCTGAAGGCGTCAAAAACGGCTTGAAAGATGCGGCTGATAAAATCGACGGCATCTGGAAAAAATAGCGCGTTGTCAGGCGGATGCCCGAATGAACGATGGCTGTCGAGTGCTGGAATACTGAATAAAGTATAACGATATATATTCTAAGGATGTGGGATTGATGAGTTATCAGGATGTCATGTCCGCTTCGATGCGCGGGTCCGGCTTCGTTTTTCTTCTTCTGAGCGCTCTTTTTCTTCTGATCGGCATTTTTCTGCTCATGGCCGGAGCCTTGCCGTTATACGAGTATCACGTGAGTGCCTCCTGGAAAAATACCCCGGCATATGTGGAAAAACTCGACTGGATCGAGGAAGAAGGGGAGGACTCGACTTTTTACGCCGTCAAAGGAAGCTACAGATACCAGTGGGGGAGTGAAACCTACCGGTGTGAACGCATAACGGCTGAAACCGGCAAATCGAGCGACCGCGCATCCTGGCAGGAAATCTACGACGCTCTCAAGACAAGCCGTGATACCGGCGCACCGGTCATGGTGCGTGTCGATCCATCGACTCCCGCGAACGCGATCGCGGTTCGGAAGATGACAACCGGCCTTCTGGTCTTTCCCATTCTCGGTTCGGTCTTCCTGATTCTGGGGTCCGTCTTTCTGGCAGGCGGTATCTGGAGTATCGTGCAGCGAAAACCACCCATTGATCCCGACCGTCCCTGGATCGGCGACGGCCCGTGGGAAGGCTTTCAGATCAAGAGTGGAGGATGGAGCGATATCATCCTGGCCTGGGGAGTTGCTCTCTCGATTTCCCTTTTTGAAAGCATCTTCGTCGTTTTCGTCTTCGGAGACCCGACCGTGCCGATGGTCGTCAAAGGCCTTTTGGGAGTCTTTATCCTTTTCGCGGTTGCACTGATCGTAAGAGCTGCCTACATCACTGTCAGGCGAATGAAGTATGGAGATTCCCTTCTTCTGCTGTCTCAGATTCCCCTGATTCCCGGGGGTGAATTTGCCGGAGTGGTTCTCACGAAACGGTCGTTGAAGGCTGACGACGGATGCAAGGCGACTCTGCGCTGCATCGCGATCATTCGAAAAGAGAGCGGCGGCTCCGACAATGAAACAACCTACAGTGAAGATGTGCAGTATGAAAAAAGCGTGATTGTCAGAGCTGACTTGAATCGCGGTCCGACGAACCGGTCGGCGATTCCGGTTCGTTTCGATATTCCAGGACATCTGCCGGTCCGTTTTTTGAACGGATATCCCCAGATTCGATGGAAGCTGGTATTGGAGGCAGAAACACCAGGGGTGAATTATTTTGCGGAGTTTGAACTTCCTGTGTATGCCATCGACAATCCGAGTCTGGTTCAGTATCGCAGCACGGATGCCTGAAGAGAATCGTTGTCCTCTTCACGCCGGTATGGTAGCGTGAAAAGATGAAGAGCTGTGCCTCACAGGCTCCCGTCACAGTCAATGAAGACGGCTTCGGCCTGCTTCCCGTTGAATTCAGGCCAGGATTCCTGGATAGATTCCTGGGAACCGGCTGTTTTGCCGTTCGGCCAGATCAGCTCGTCATCGACGCCCCCGATGGGCGATTCAGCATTCCCTATAATGATATATTATCTGCTACATCATGTGAAAGACGCCTTCTCATCGAGTCCGAATGCCCGGCATCTCCCGGAAAATGGGAATTCAGGACACGGAACGCGGGAGAAGCTGATCGGTTTGCATCCTTGATCCGTCGCCTTTCCTGTGAAAGCAGACGATACGTTCAGATGATGAATACCCCGGAAGATATTTCGCGGCTGGGGAGTCTGATCGGCGAGTGCCTCGTCTGGCGCGGACAGCCATATGTTGCCGCCGCAGACATGCTGTTGCGCGTGGTCGTTCAGACAGGAGCTTCGGATGTTCATCTCGAACCTCTTTTGCAGGGCATACGGGTGACCGTGAGAAGGTCGCGGGAACTTGCCGAGGCGGGCACGTATCCGCTGAAGGGGCATGAAGGTCTTTGCTCCCGGCTGAAATATCTTGCCGGATGTCACTCACACCGGTCAGGCATCGCCCAGGAAGGCGCCTGGAGCATGGCAGGCGGAACAGGGGAAGTCCGACTTTCTGTCTATCCTGCGATAGACGGTGAACGGGTCGCTCTCAGATTCATCCGGCCGATCGCCTTTCCAGATCTGCCCTCCCTCGGCTGGGCACCAGAAACGGTGATGGCCTGGCGGACCCTGCTTGCGGAAGGCCCTGGCCTGGCGCTCATCGCCGGTCCTGTCGGCAGCGGAAAAACAACGGCCCTGTATGCGACTCTTGCCGAACTCGCCGGAACCGGCATTTCAGAACTCAAGCGCGTAGCGACCATTGAAGATCCCGTGGAAGGGCGGGTGCCGGGAATATGCCAGTCGGCCCTTTCTTCAGAAACGGGCTCGAGCCTCGATGCGGCGTTCAAACATCTTCTCCGCCAGGATCCCGATGTCATGGCGCTCGGTGAGATACGCGATGCTGCGTGTCTCCGCGAGGCTCTCCAGGCTGGCCAGGCCGGTCACCTCGTGCTTGCCACCTTCCATGCCGCTGATGCCCCCGGAGCGATTGAAAGGCTCAGAAAACTCGGGCTCGACCAGGGGCTGGTCAATGCCTCTCTGAAAGGCATTCTTTCGGTCCGGCTGGAAAAAGGGGCAAAACCCGTTGCGGGAATCTGGCGATCTGATGGAGGCCCGGTATCATGAGCATCACCGGTCCTGATCTGAAAATGGCATTCATCACCTATTTCAACCCCCGGGAACGCAACCGGCTTCAGAATGAGTCGCTCGGCCTTTTCGCCATCAATCTTTCATCAGGAATTCCGCTTTTGAATGCTCTTGATGTCTCACGCCGTGCGATGCCGTGGCCTGCCTACAGAAGGGCGATGAATTCGCTCTATGAGAATCTGACCCGGGGAAGAACGCTCATCGAAGCGCTGAAACACTCCGCTTGTGCGGCCCTGCCGCTCTTTGCCAGGGTTCTGCTTGCATCCGACCTGACGGATATCGAAAAAGGCAATCTGATGCAGTTGCAATACGCGAAAGCCGATTCTGACAACCTGGCCATGGCTGGTGAGTTCGTTTATCCGGTTACCCAGCTCGCCTTTCTGCTGCAGATCTGCATTGCAATGGTCATGTTCGTCCTGCCCCAGTTCAAGGAAATATTCATGGGATTACATGTCCCGCTCCCACGCGCCACGGCTCTGCTGATGGATATTTCCGATTTTCTGGTGTCCAGGTGGTTCCTGGTCATGCCTGTCGGTGCTTTCCTGTTTTTGATCACGGTATTTGTCTTGAAACGACCGTTCTTCCGCGGCCTCGGCCGAAGAATCCTTGGAACCCACCAGAACGATTTCGCGGAGATTCTCAGAATTCTCGAAGGCGTTGATCCGGACCGGGTTGAGCGGGTCGTGCGAACGTTCGCGTTTTCCCTGATCCTCCCGGAATCCACCGGAGTCGCCTCTGAGTTTGCAGATGCGCTTGGTTCCGGACAACCGGCCGATGCGGTTCTTGTCCGCCACGGATTCGATCCGCAGGCCGCCTGGATAATACGGCTTGCCATCGAAGGGAAGGGAACCCGGGAAGGTTTCGGTCTCGCGGCAGATATGATCCTGGCGAAATCGAACGGCACCGCGAAGAGAAGACTCATTCTGGTCAACACGCTCATTCCGCTCGCTCTCTCTCTCTTTGTCGGCGGCGTCCTTATTTCCGTCTTTCTCCCGATGATCAATCTGCTGGAGCACATCTGAAATGGACGCTCGGACCGCGAAGAACAGCGGGCTTGCCGCAAACGCCGAGGACCTTCTTGTCTTTACCCGGCTGATGCAGGCCGCAAGAAGTTCTCGGCTGAATTTTCCCCGTGCCCTGACGGAGCTGTCCGGACAGATTCCCGAAGGCAGAGCCCAGATATGGGCCACGGAACTCTCGGAAAAAATGGCCCGCGGCCACTCCCTCGCCGAAGCGATCAGCAGTATCGAGGGCATAGATGATACTCTCGCGGCCCTGCTTGCCGTTCCGGGCGGGTATGGGTTCGAGGCCGTTCTGATGGCGTATACGAGATACCTGGTTTTGTTTACGAAGCTGACCGAACTCATCAGAACCGCTGTATTCTACCCGCTCCTGATGCTGTGGCTTTCGGTGCTGAATATCGCGCTTATGAACATGCTGGTTTTTCCCGCGATGAAGAGCATGTTTCAAGACCAAAACCAGGCGGCCCCCGTGATCGTAAAACTTCTGGCCCTCGGGGATCCCTCATGCCTGCCATTTTCTCTGCCGCTGCCACTGATTATTGTCGGCCTCGCGGTTGCTGCGACACATACCTGGCTGGCCGTGCCGCCTCAGAAAATTTCTGACACCCTGTTCGGAAAGCTGCTTGCGCTGCCCCAGATGGCACGCGCAGAACGAACAGGCCGGCTTCAGTCTCTGATCGCTCTGTTCGTCCGTGCCGGATACCGGATCACGGATGCCGTGCGAATCGCCGCGGAGCTCGGCACCGATCAGGGGGTATCCAGAAACCTCATTGAAAAAGCGGAACGACTCGAACGCGGGGAGAATATCGTCTGCTCTCTCGGGGATGACGACGTGTTTCTTCCCGTCTGCGGCGGCATTCAGAGAAATGCCGCACCTGACGACGTCGCTGATGCCCTCGAGATGGCGTCGGCATCGAATGTCGCGGTCGCCGGACGGCTCATCGGGAGAGTCGAAAGCGCCGGTCTCATTCTCGGTCTGCTCATCGTCGGGGTTATCGTTCTCATCCTGACAACGGCTTTCTTCGATCCGTATTTCACCCTTGTCAGAGGTGCCATGTGAGGAGACGCGGTGTCACTCTTGTCGACCTGCTTCTGACGCTTTCTCTCGCCACCATCCTGTTCGCGGGAAGTTTCCGAATGGTCGTAGCCGAGCGCCATGCCCTGTCTGTCGCGCGCGATAATTCGATCGCCCTGTTCGCGCTCGAAGGGCTCAGAAATAGAATAATCTCTGATATTATGAAGAGGTATACGTTTGACGCCGACCGCATGCGGATATATACGAACGATATGAAGCTGCCGTACCCCGTTGAATTGAAGATTATCGCGGCATCACCGGAGACCGGTGACCAGCGACGGCTCGAACTGCGGATGCTCGTGCCCGCCCGCCAGAACGACCCGGCCCGCACCTATCTGCGCGAGGTGATTCTTCCGTGAAAAACCGTGTCGGGTTCACCCTGATCGAACTCATGATCGTCATAGCCATTCTTGGAATAGCCTGTGAATCATTTTTCACGCCCATGCGGACCCTGATTGCCGATATGAAATCGAACGGGATCCAGATCCAGCGCCAGGACGCGATGACGACGGCATTTCAACTGATGGAAAAAGCGTTCGGGGAATCGTCGGGACTCATCGTCAGGGGCGAGAATGAGATTGAGCTGATCGGCGGGACATGCCGCCTGGTGAAAAGAGAAGCCGGCGGAAAAATTCTGGTTCTTGAAAAAGCGGGAGCCGTGGTTCGCATCGACCTGCTGGAGGGCATCATGTTCGGGCCGTTTCAGGCGGTTGACGGGAAAACGGCCTGGTGCCGGGCGCAAACCGCCGAAGCACGTTTCCCGATGTTCTGGAGGTGCGGAAAATGAGAAATGATCATGTTCCCCGGCACCGCGGCGGCGCCATGCTCCTCATTCTTCTCGGCATCCTGGTGCTCGCGGCATGGGTTGGAGCAGACCACACCGGCAGGCTGTTCCGGCTCATAGCCAGGCAGCGTGAAACGATGCAGCGCCTCCGCGCCACGGATATTCCCTCCCGCAGACCGTTACAATCCCCATGCGAGGCAACCTGGCCTGCCCGGTGAAATCACAGGGCAGAACGTTCCGGTTTGGGGTGCAATCTCGCTTCAGCTGCGTATCTCTGCGTCTCCGTCATTCGCTGATTGTTCAATGGAAGAGTCACAGGCCTGCCGGATCAAGCATTCGAGGTTGTAACAAAACCGGGTTGGCGGTAGAATTGAAAAAATTTTCGGCGGTTGTTCTGCCGAGTCGCAGAAAGGACGCGCATGAATTTCGTATTTCTGTCACCCCACTTTCCACCCAACTTCTACCAGTTTCCGGTTGGCCTCGCAAAGGCCGGCGCCCGTGTTCTCGGTATCGGTGAAGCTTCCTGGGAAGAACTGCGCCCCGAACTTCAGGAGGCCATGACCGAGTATTATCGCGTGGATTCGATGAATGACTACGATCAGGTCGTTC
>CAZQYQ010000054.1:5167-20058 GCA_964597625.1 uncultured bacterium | reverse complement strand
CGAAAAACATCGTTTGATGGATGAAATCTGGCGCCGCGAATGGAATGGCCCTGATAAGGGCTCCGGACCGACGTGAAGCCCCAGCTTCCCTCCCCAGGCACATCTTCAGGGCACAGCGCCCCGCTGGAATTTTCTCCGGAACAACAGCCGCCGCTTTCCCGTCCGCAGCTTTTCTGGCTGCTGGCCGTCTTTTTCCTGATTCAGAAGGGCACCAACAATGTTCTTTACCTGACCTGGCTCGCCAGCCTTCTGAAGAACCTCGGCTCAGCCATGCTGCCCTGGGCCTATCTGGCAGGAAACATCGCCTTCATCGCCCTTCAGTATTCTTTCGTGCGACGCATGGCGGGCCACGAAGGCCACTGGATGCTGTCGAGTCTCTCTCTGCCAGTCGTGCTTTTTTCATTTTTCACCACCATGACAATCGGAAACACCGCCGGAGTCGTGCTTCTCATCGGTGTTGTCGGAGCGATGGTGACCGACCTGCTGACCAACCAGGCCTTCTCCGCGATGGCCAATCAGCTGCTGAGTCTTCAGGAAGCGAAACGCCGTCTGCCAGCCATTTTCGGAGCGGGAAGCGCAGGTTATATATTAAGCGGTATTCTTATGAAGACGATTCTGGACTTCGTCGGCACGCAGCCGCTTCTCTGGCTGAATACAGCCATGCTGTGCGCCGGAGCGGTTGTTCTGCAAAAACTCGGACCTTACGAAACCAGCCGGGAACGTGATTCGGCAGGCACTGGCGACAGCGCTGCCCCACAGCAGGCTGCGGCCGGGGCTCCGCCGTCATCGTTCAGGCAGCCGCTTGCCGCGTTGCTCGTCTTCTCGTCGATCCTGATCGTTTTCAACCGGTTTCTGATCGATTACCTGTTCTCGACGTCTGTGACGGCCCATTTCGGTGATGCCGCCTCAATTGCATCGTTTCTCGGCCTGTTCGGTGCAGCAACGGATTTCACGGTGATCATCCTGCAGCTGACCGTGATGAACTGGGTTTTCGCCAACCAGCCGATCGGCCGGATCCTCCTTCTGACGCCGTTTTTCCTGACCATTCTGTGCCTCGGCGCCGCCATCCATCCGGCTTTTAGCGTCGTCGCGGCGACCCAGTTCGTCGTTCTGCTCAACAGCAAGAATTTTACGGTACCTGCAACCACGCTTCTGCTCGGTGCCTTCCCTGCTAAAACACGTGGCATCTACCGCCGCGACATTTCGACCGTGTCATCGGCGGCAAGCATTGCCGCTTCTCTCGTGCTCCTGGCAGCGCGCAACCGCGTCTCGACCGGCAGCCTGTTCCTGATCGCGGGTGTCTGTTACGGGATCATGTTGCTCGTCCACTCGCGACTTGATAACGGATATTCGACGACGCTGCGGGAAACCCTGGCAGGAACAGGCGGCGCCCCTGACAATGAAACCCTGCGCTCCGTCGGATTTCTCCCCGAGAATGAGCGGCTTCTCCGACTTCAGGAACTGCTGATCCATCCTGACTCACAAGTCAAACTCGAAGCCATCGATGAGATCGAACGGCTTTCAGATGATCTGCTCCGCAGGCTGCTCTTCCCAAGGCTGTCCGAGGAGCGGGATCCCCGCTGCCTGACGGCCCTGGCACGGCTCGCCGTCGACAGGTTCGGAAGCGAGGCCGTCACCCACATCGCCAGGCTGCTGCAGACAACAGACAATACACGGCTGCAGGCAGATCTTCTCGAAGCTCTCGGCCGCACGAACGGCGGACTTCCGGTCGAGGAACTGGCCGCGATGTATCTCGAACACGATCATCACCGCGTCAGAGGCAGCGCCGTTCTTGCCGTGCTTCGCCTGGCACGCGACGCAAGCGGAATCGAGGCAGGGCTTTCGATGCTGTCGGAGATGGCACGATCAGGGGATCCCCTTTTCAGGGCCGGCGCGGCGGCGGTCATGGGCGAAACAGCCCTTCCGCTGTTTCTTGAGGCTATGGAAAAGCTGGCGAACGATCCCGATCCGGCTGTGGGAAAGATTGCCATCCGTTCCCTGGGAAGGCTGCCGACGTCAGGCGGCCTGGCCGCCCTCGACCGCCTGCGCGCTCACGCCGACCCGGTCCTTTCGGCTCTCGCGGCAGAGCTTGTTGAAAGGGCATCGAGACAGCGGCTTGCCCGTATCAGATCGCTCATGGATGGCCTGACAGCCGGCGAGCGCCAGAAACTCGCCCACACGATCCGTTCCATCGAAGGCTCGGCAGGCCTGGATATCGTAGGCCGCATCCTGCGCTTCGATGTTGCCGAAGCGCGTGAAGGGCTCACCAGAATCCTTGAACAGGCCGCCCCGGAAACCGTTGAACTGCTGAGAACCTGCCTGATTTCAAAAGCCGCCCCGGATGGGTCTCCCTCTCTGGATCCCGTCTGGAGCTGGTGCCGAACACCCCGCCGGCCGGAAATGCCGGGCTGGGCTCCGGTAATTCCCCTGATCCGTCAGCTCGTGCGTGGATCCCCCTCAGATGTGACGGGATCTGCTCTTGAACCCGCCGCCTTTTCGATGATGCGCCTGATCATTCGGGAAGCGGATTTTCTGAAGAGCCTTCTGACGGGTCGCATTGCCGGCTGGTCTGCCCTTGATGCGACAACCACGGTTTCGCGCTGGAGCGACCGGGCCGTGCTGTGCTGCAAAATGGTCCTCCTTTCAACTCCACACCCGGAAACGATGCTTTCGGCATTCGACCGGCTGCGCGGCAGAGACCTCTTCGGAAGATCTGTTGCGCAAGAGCTTCTGGAAACAAATCTGGATCACGAGTTGAGCGCTCTGATCATGCAGATTCACACAAGGCTGAACGAACTTGCCGCCGCACCTCCCGCATCATCGGTATCGGCCGCTGCGCTTGTGCCCGGCCACAAAACCGAGGAATTATCCGTCGAAGAGGAAACCGCTCTGATCGAATACCTGCGCACACAGGAGAACCGCGCATGAAGCCAATTTTCTGGACCGTCATCCTGGCCTTGTTCGCCACAGCCGGATTCTGGGCATACCAGCCGAAAATGAACCTGATACCGGTGAAACTCAGAATCGATCCGAATCCCCCGCTGGTGTTCGGCGTGATCCCGTTTCTCGGCCCACGTGAGTTGAAAGCCCGCATGGAGCCGCTTTTAACCCACCTGTCGCGAAAACTCGGCCGGCCGGTCAAGCTGAACGTATCCACCGACTACGAGACACTTTCCCGGCTCATGGATGATGGCCGGGTCGAAATCGCCTGGTTCTCGCACGCATCGTATCAACACCTGGGCTTCGGCAAGCCCTGGAAGATCATCTGCCGCCCCGTTCAGAACGGCAGAATCGACTATTTCGGCAAAATCATCGTCCGCGCCGACAGCCCGTTCCGAACGATAGAAGATTTGAAAGGTCACGCATTCGCTTACGTTGAACGCAATTCCGGGTCGGGATTTTATTTTCCGAACGAGCTGTTCAAATCCATGGGAATCGAGCCACTGAATTTTTTCGGCCGCATCATCTTCACCCACAGCCATGACAGCAGCATTGACGGCGTTGTCAAAGGGCTTTATGACGGCGCCGCCGTCTACACGATCGCACCCAATCGCGAAAACGCCTCCACGGCAGCGCTCCTGAGGTATGTAGCCACGACCGGCCCGATTCCAAATGACCCCCTTGTGGCTCGCGGAGACCTGCCGCCGGAGCTTGCGAGCGCAGTCAGGAACGCCCTTCTGACGATGCATCTCGATCCGGCCGCCCGGGAAGATCTTGCGCAGCTGGCCGAGTGGCGCGGCATCAGCAGATTTGCAGCCGAAGACGAAGTCCAGAAAATTCTTGCCGGACCGCAGGCTTCGGCATCCATTGCCCCTCTTCCGGCGCTGCTGCCAGACTCTCTCTCATCGGAGACACCTCATGAATAATCCATCGAATGCATACGACGAACTTGCCGGACTCCTCGACAAATGCGGTGACGACCGCAGGGCCGGCCTTCACGACACCTGGGGACAGGCCTGTATCGCGATCGACCATCCGCAGGACCAGAAAAACATCGGAAGCGCGCTCCGGGCCGCCGGCTGTTTCGGCGCGGCTCTGATCGTCATCAGCGGCGCACGGTACAAGAAAGCGTCTACGGATGTCGCGCATCAGTATCGCCGTACGCCGCTGCTGGAAGTCGATGACCTGAGCAGGACGGTGCCGTACCACTTCATACCGGTCGCCGTCGAGCTGACCGAAGGCGCCGTGCCATTGCCCGAGTATGAGCATCCGGAACTTGCCTACTATGTTTTCGGCGGTGAGCATATGACGCTCGGCAGACGCACGCTCTCCTGGTGTCGCGATACCATCTACATTCCGACACAGGCAAGCCTCAATCTCGCCGCCTGTATCAATGTCGTGCTCTATGACCGCCTGACCAAATGCTCGCAGGGCAGACAGAACTGGCTCGCTCCCAGGCCCGGCAAAGGCAAATCAGTCCCCCCGTCAGCCTGATGTCACGCCGGCTCTGGCCCGGACGATGATTTCGTCAAATCTGGCTTCGAGGGCTGGGTTTATGCCTCTGACACCGTCCACGACCTTGCCCGCCCAGTCGAAATACGCAAGTTTGCGGGCCGGCTCCCAGGCCGCGGGTGGTGAGACATGAATATCCGTGACGTTGCAGATCTTGTCACACAGCTTCACGAGCTTTGCCCGCGGGCTCATGTGCGGCGCATGTTCCACCTGCAGCCGCTTCTGCTCCGCGCTGGGCAGCGATTTGTCGGATGACAGCTCGAGAACGATATCGCGGATATCCTCACCGAAAGCATCCGAAAGCTCTTCGGGTGTCGTGCCGGTGTCTTCGACCGTATCATGAAGCAGAGCCGCCGCCAGTGCAGCCGCATCGCGAATGCCCCCGACGGTCCAGAGCAGTTCCAGGAGGGCTATGGGATGGTTGATATACGGGGTCTTGTCCGCATCTTTGCGGCGCTGCTTCGAATGCTTCACGGCCGCGAACCCAAGCGCCCGCACGACGACGTCAAACTCCTGGAGCCCCGTGGAAGCCGATATCATGTTATTCATCTTCCTTCTCCATCTGCTGCAGACGCTGGGGAAAATCCGTGAAAATACCGTCGACACCAGCCTTGATAAGCGCCTGCATCTCGACAGGATCGTTCACGGTCCAGACACTCACCTTCAGACCTGCATCGTGAGCTGATTGTATCAAGTCCGTTCTGACGGCTCCAGTTCGGTACCAGGCGAGACTGCCGATCCCAAGGACGTCAGAACCCGGATTGAAACCGCCGGCACCCAACTGGCCGACGAGATACTCTTTCAGCGGAAACACAGGCTGATCACAAAGCGCAGCCCGTTCTATCTCAGGAGCTATTGTTTTCAATCTGACCAGCAGCTCATGGTCGAATGATGACAGAACAGTCCGGCCCGAAAGCCCTGCCGCGCGGACTTCAGCGACGACTGTCTCCGCAATGCGGTCGTAATGCATGGGGAAGTTTTTCAGTTCGATATTGAGCCGGCTGTGATGCTCTGCAACGAGAGCCAGCACCTGCTTCAGCGTCGGAATCCTGACCATGCCGCTGCGGAAACGCTCCAGATCAGAATCTGGAACCGCCCCCAGGGCGATCTGCCCGAACGGATCCTTCGCGACGAACCAGCTTCCCGCATCAAGCGTCAGGAGTTCCGTATACGTGAAATCACCGACTCGCCAGGGTTTCCGATCCGGGAACTTCGCCTCGACGTCGCTGCATCTGCCAAGCGTGTCGTCATGAACCACGACAGGAACACCATCCCGGCTTACATGGACATCAAGCTCGATCATGTCAGCTGCATATCGGTCAAGACCGATGCGAAAAGCCTCAAGAGTGTTTTCCGGTGCAACACTCCTGGCACCTCTGTGAGCGATATTCAGAGCAAACCCGCCCTTTCCGGGCGCGGCAAAAGCGCAGAGGGAAAAAGCGGAAAAGAGGCAACAAAAGGCCAGAATCCTGGTGATCATCGGAACCTCCATTCAAACACGCATCTTAACCCATTCATTATATCAGACGCCCCGAACGTCACGCCTCTCCATCCACCATGATCATGACATGTGGCGTATGAAGTAAAAACTGATCAACACGGCACAGACCATGCTCAAAAGAACTCCATAATCAGCCGGGGACATTCTGAATACTCTGTATTTTGTGCGGTGGCCTGAAAGTCTGTATCCGCGCGACTCCATGGCAACGGCAAGCACACTTGCCCTGTGAAGCGCGAGCGTCAACGTCGGAACAAGAAGGGGCAGCAGGGAAAACACGGAACCACGCCAGCCCGTATCAAATCTTGCCCCGCGTGCTCGCTGGGCAAGTCGGATCTGTTCGATCTCTTCGAGCATCACAGGCAAAAACCGCACGGCGATAACCATGACAAGAGCCGGCTCACGGGTGTTGACGCCGAAGAGAGACAACGGCCGGAAGCAGCTCTCCCAGAAAGCCATCAGCTCGGCCTGCGTCGATACGGCAACATAGAGTGTCGCAATGATGAACACCCCGCTCAGCCGCACGATATTGTCAAAAGCTTGAACAAGGGAGTCTTTTCCGCCGGAGACGATATTGAAAAAAGCAACAAGAACGATCAGAAACCAGATTTGGCGCAGACTACGCACGGCATCACCGACCGGGGCCCTCCCGTATATCGCGGCGACAAGCGAGCCGAGAAGCCAGAAAAGGGATATGACAGGATTTCCCGTGTACAGCGAAAGAGCCATGATGATACCGAATGCGACACATCCCTTCACCTCCGGATGAAGCCTGTACAACCAGGTATCACCACACGGCGCACCGGTTCCAGAAATGTACCCGGATGGCGCGTTCCCGGGATTTTTGCTCGCGCACGGCGCGCCGCTGTTCTTTTGATATTCACGCTGTTCCGGGATTCCCAGCGGAAACAGTTCAGGAGAGTGAGCCACCGCTTTCACAAACGCGTCACCCGATTCAAACCATTGTCCGGTATCGTCATGTAAAAGAAGCACGCCTGCCGCCTGGTCCAGCAGGTCTTCCGGATCATGGGTAACGGCAATGACGATTCTGTCCCGGGCAAGTTCCGAAATGATGCTGGAAACCGAATGCCGGCCGGCTGAATCAAGCCCTGCAAGAGGTTCATCGAGAAGCATCACTTCGGGTGCCGCGACCGTGCATGCTGCAAGTGCAACCCGGCGCATCTCACCGCCTGAAAGTTTTATTGGAGAACGACTCCAGAACTCCTCTGAGGGCAGCCCCCATTTTTCAAGCCATGCACGCCCCTCTGCAGCTGCCACTTCAGAATCAATGCCCTTTTGAAGCAAAGCAAAACAGATTTCTTCGCCGACCGTTTCGCAAAAAAACAATCGCTCAGGATTCTGGAACGCCAGGCCGATCCTTCCCTCGGCAACCCACGGCGAATGATCGGCGTTGATCTCGCCGCCGATCTTTGGAAGAAAGCCTGCCAGAGTCGTCAGAAGTGTCGTTTTACCGCTTCCTGACGGACCCGCGATCAGGTTGACGCCGCCCGCCCGGAACGTTCCGGACAGTCCTTTTCTGACGATCGTCCCTGGATACCCGATAGATAATTCTGAATATTCAAGCACCTGAATGGCACCGGCACGAACATCCCCGATGACGGAAGCTCCTGAATTCGCCGGTATGCTGTATCTTCGGTTCCTGCCGGTTCTGAAAAAGATCGAAAATGGATCACTGAAATCGATAGGACCGGCGTATTTTATACTCTTTATTATATTTTTTGGCGCATCATCGGCAAGGATCCTGCCGCCAGCGAGTACAATGACTCTATCGAGGAGTTCTATATCCGACAGATGCTGTGAAATGACAAGAAGTCCGACTTCCGCCTGGCTGCGGATTTCATTCAGATGCATCCATAACGTATCCCGTGCCCACGGATCAAGCTGAGAGGTCGGTTCATCAAGAATAAGAAACCCTGGCTGCACAGCCAGTACCGCCGCCAGAGCAGCTTTCTGCCGAGTTCCTCCCGAAAGCGCATGTATGGGTTGGTCCAGAAAAGCCCAAAGGCCCAGTCTGTCGGCCTCTCTTTGTATTCTATCTTCTATTTTATCTGATTCGACACCGATATTCTCGAGCCCGAAGGCGATGTCCTCGCGGATAGTCGTGCCGACTATCTGATGATCAGGATTCTGAAACAGCAGCCCCACACGGGTTTTCTGCTCATCCGTCTGAATGCGCGTATCGATGCCATCAACCGTGACCGTCCCCACCGACGGAATCAGCATGCCTTTTGAAAGGAGGGCGATCGTCGACTTGCCCGAACCGTTGTTGCCAACCAGTCCGACACACTCGCCCGGCCGAATGCAAAACGAAACCTCCCCGACTATGGTCGGGGAGGTTCGTTCGTCAGTTCCGTAACGGAAGCTGACCTGGTCGAAGCGGATCATGGTTGGTCCGCCTGAAGCCTGGTCAGGCGTTCTCCCGCTTTGTGAACTCGATGATGCACATCTCGGCTGCGTCGCCGCGGCGATAACCAGTCTTGTAAATGCGCGTGTAGCCGCCATTTACATCTTTGTATCGCGGGGCAATGCGCTTGACGAGCTTGCTCAGCAAGCCTTCGAGCCGCAGAATGCGGGGGCCCTTCGCGCGATCACCCTCTGAAGCCAGATACTCGGTAATGATCGTGGGCTTCGGATTCGTCTTCGGATCAGTGATGTATTTCTCAACCTGTTCGCGGGTTTCCTTGCTCAGGTTGGAGATGAACTTCTTGATCGCATCGCGGCCGATCAGTTCTTTATCGTGGGAACTGTGGAAGAACTTGAGCAGCTCAGGGTTCTTCTCAGCATTCTCCGCCTTTGCCATGGTTACTGCGCTCTCGATGACGCGCTTCATATCCTTGGCTTTCTGAACAGTTGTTTCGATGCGCTCGTATTTCACGAGCGACGAGCAAAGCGAGCGCAACAGCGCAACACGCTGATGGGACTCACGCCCGAATTTGCGTCCGATTTTGCTATGTCTCATTCGTCGGTTCCTCCGCCGTTTTCGTCACCGGGAAGCTGAAGGTTGAACTGAGAAAGCTTCTCGCGAACTTCCTTCAGTGATTTTTTCCCGAAATTTTTGATCTCGAGAAGTTCGGTGGTCTTCTTCATGACCAGATCGCCAAGCGTATTGATGCCGGCTTTCTTAAGGCAGTTGCGAGACCTGACCGAGAATTCGAGATCCTTGATGAGAATATCATGGTGACCCTTTTGCGGGGTCTCTTTCTTCTGCGAAGAAACCATGACGAGATCTTCCTTCATCGCGGGCTTCTCATCCTCGTCACCCTCATCTTCCTCGTCGAGTTCCTCTTCGAGTTCGATTTCGGTGAAGAGATCGATATGAGCCTTCAGGAACTTTGCGGCAAGCTCGATGCACTCGGAGGGCTCCATGCTGCCGTTGGTCCAGACCTGGAGGGTCAGTTTATCGAAGTTGATGTCCTGCCCAACGCGGGCATCATCAACATTATACATCACCTTTGTGACAGGCGAGAACTGCGAATCAACCAGAATCATGCCGATCGGCTGATTGGTTTCCTTGTGATGGTCAGCGAGCTGATACCCCCGGCCACGCTTGAACGTGATATCCATACCGAGCGTTATATTACCGGTAACATGCGCAATATGAGCGGTCTTGTCGATGATGCTCAGGTTGGCACTCTCGGTGATATCAGCGGCGGTGACCTGGCACGGCCCCTTCACTTCGAGCCGCACGGTCAGGGGCTCATCCTGGTTGAGGTTCACAACCAGTTTCTTGAGATTGAGAACGATCTCGGTGACATCCTCGACAACACCCGGAATGCTGCAGAACTCATGCAGCACGCCGTCGATTTTCACCGCCGAAACCGCAGAGCCGGGAAGCGATGCCAGAAGCACCCGGCGGAACGAGTTGCCGAGAGTCTGACCATATCCACGCTCCAGGGGTTCGAGAACGAGAATTCCGTGGTTCGGATTGTCGAGATCGGTCTCGTACTTTACCTTGGGTCGATTGATTTCGATCACGCGCAAGCCTCCTTGAGCCGTTACCGCGAGTAATACTCGATGATGAGCGATTCCTGAATCTTCGGATCGAGCTGAGCGCGCTCAGGCAGAGCGTTGAACTTGCCCTTGCAGTTCTCACGGTCGACTTCGAGCCAGGGACTGATTTCGCGGCTGATCGAGGCTTCCATGATGTCCTTGATGGTTTTGCGAAGAGAACTGTTCTCACGAAGGGATATGGCATCACCCGGCTTCAGCTGATAGCTGGGAATGTTCACATTGCGGTTGTTGACCGCGAAGTGCCCCTGCGTAACCCACATGCGGGCCTGTGAGCGTGAAATGCCAAAGCCCATGCGGAAAACGACATTATCCAGACGGGTTTCGAGTTCGTGCAGCAGGTTAACACCGGTGTTACCGGTCTTGCGGCTGGCGACTTCATAATACTTCTGGAACTGGCGTTCGAGAATTCCATACATTTTGCGAACACGCTGTTTTGCACGAAGCTGAATTTCGTAGCCGGTCTGCTTCTTGTTCATATTCATGCGATCGCTGCCGTGCTGGCCAGGGATCTTCGCGCGGCGCTTGATCGCACACTTGTCGGTGAAACAGCGGGTGCCCTTCAGAAACAGCGCATCGCCTTCGCGGCGACAAATGCGACAACTGGGTCCGGTATAGCGAGCCATTTCGTTCTCCTTCTCAGACGCGGCGCCGCTTCGGAGGGCGGCAGCCATTGTGCGGAATGCCGGAGACGTCTTTGATAAGAGTGACGCTCAATCCGACAGTCTGCAAAGCGCGTACGGCTGACTCACGGCTCATGCCGGGGCCGGCGACATACACTTCGATCTCGCGCATGCCGAATTCAAGGGCCTTGCGTCCGACCACTTCGGAGGCGACCTGTGCCGCATACGGAGTTGACTTGCGGGAACCGTGGAAGTTATTGGCACCCGCGCTCGACCAGGCAAGAACGTTTCCGGTCATGTCCGTGATCGAAATAATCGTGTTGTTGAAAGTTGACTGAATGTGCGCCTGGCCCTTAGCGACGATTTTCTTTTCACGCCGTTTGGCCCGCGTCTTTGTCTTGGGTCCGGTCTTAGCCATAGTTACTAACGCTCCTTGTGGATCCTATGAAAATTACTTGTTCCTGACGATGGACCGACGAGGGCCCTTGCGAGTGCGGGCATTGGTGTGGGTTCGCTGACCGCGGACCGGAAGGCCCTTGCGATGGCGGAGACCACGATAGCACCCAATGTCCATCAAGCGTTTGATCGCCATCGACACTTCGCGGCGAAGATCGCCTTCAACGCGGTAGTCATGTTCGATAGCCTGCTTGATAAGGCTGATCTCTTCTTCGGAGAGATCCTTTACGCGCTTGTCAGGACTGATCTTCGTCTTCTTGAGAATCTCACGGGATCGAGTTAGACCGATTCCGTAAATGTAGGGAAGAGCTGCTTCAACACGCTTTTCCCGGGGCAGATCAACGCCGGCGATACGAGCCATTCTGATTTCCTCCTGTCAGCTCAACCCTGGCGCTGCTTGTGCCGGGGATTCTCGCAAATGATGCGGATTACTCCGCGCCGCTTAATAACTTTACACTTTTCACAAAGCTTTTTAACTGATGCCCGAACTCTCACAACTGCCTCCTGCAACGATACAAAATGATGGTGTGGGGAATTATTTGAACCGGTATACAATGCGTCCGCGCGACAGATCGTAGGGCGTAAGCTCTACGGTTACTTTGTCGCCAGGCAAAATACGAATGTAATGCATCCGCATCTTCCCGGAGATGTGGGCCAGAACGACGTGACCGTTCTCAAGCTCCACCTTGAACATAGCGTTGGGAAGTGGTTCAAGCACCTTCCCGCCGACCTGAATAGTATCCGCTTTGGTCATTCCGATGACTTCCTCCAGTTACCTGACCGGCAGATTGGTCAGCACGCGGGGCCCATCACTGGTCACCGCAACCGAGTGTTCAAAGTGAGCCGAAAGACTTCCGTCTTCGGTCACAACGGTCCACCCGTTGTCCAGGACTCGAACCGCATAAGCGCCCATATTCACCATGGGTTCGATCGCCAGCACCATCCCCACTTCCAGCCGCGGTCCAACATGGGGAGGACCGAAGTTCGGGAGCGCCGGTTCTTCATGGAGCCGATGTCCGATGCCGTGTCCGACGTATTCGCGCACCACGGAAAATCCGCGATGCTCAACGTAAGACTGGATAGCATTCGAAATGTCGCCAAGCCTGTTCCCAGGAAGAGCTTTTTTAATGCCCTCCCAGAGGGATTTTTCACTGATCTCGAGAAAAAGCTTCACACCGTCAGTTGCTTTACCGATAGGAATCGTGGTCGCCATATCGGAATACAATCCGTCGCGTTTCAGCCCGATATCGAGACTGATAATATCGCCATCCTTCAGCTTGCGCTTCTTCGAAGGGAACCCATGGACAACCTCTTCGTTGACACTGCAACATAACGTCGAGGGAAACCCACGATAGCCTTTGAAAGCAGGGATGGCGCCGGCCTTGCGAATCGCTTCTTCAGCGAATCGGTCCAGTTCTTCGGTGCTAACGCCGGGATTGGCCAGCAGTTTCACACCTTCGAGAACGGTGGCGAGAATGCCGCCGTTCTCCTGCATAACAGCAATTTCCGTAGATGATTTTAACGGTATCATGGTCATTTAAGAGAGTCGATTATACCACGAATCTTCGAAAATATCATCTCGATTTTGCCGGTTCCTTCGACTTTGTGAAGAAGCCTGCGCGATCCGTAGTATTCGATCAGCGGTGAAGTCTGATCATGATAGACCTTCAAGCGGTTGACGATCACTTCCTTCGTGTCATCCTTCCGCTGAAGCAGCTCACCGCCGCACTTGTCACAGAAGCCGTCTTTTTTCGGCGGCGAAAACTTGATATGCACCGTAGCTGAGCATACCTTGCATGTTCGGCGGCCCGTGAGACGTTCGATCAGGTCTTCATCCGGGACGGTGATGGCAATCACACCCGTGACACCACCGATCTTCGAAAGAGCCCTGTCCAGCTCCTGCGCCTGGCCGACGGTCCTCGGAAACCCATCGAGAATGAACCCCTTCAAACAGTCAGGCTCCTCAATGCGCTTCAGGAGAACCGAGATAACCAGTTCGTCAGGCACAAGACCGCCGGATGTCACATACGACTGAACCTTTTTCCCGAGTTCAGAGCCGCTCGCAATCGCAGCCCTGAGCATATCACCGGTGGATACCTGCGGAACACCGTAGGTGTCCACCATCATGTTTGCCTGGGTTCCCTTCCCGGCCCCCGGAGGGCCAAGGAAAATAAGATTCAGCCGATTTGCACTCACCGCAGACCTCGCTTTTTCATGAAGCCTTCATAATGCCGGGTCACGAGGTGCGATTCAAGCTGGCGCATGGTATCCATGGCAACGCCGACAACGATCAGCAGAGCCGTCCCACCAAAGTAGAACTGAACGTTCATGAACTTGATGAGGATGTTCGGCGTCACAGCGACGAGCGAGAGGAAGATTCCGCCTGCCAGCGTGATGCGGGACAGGGTTCTTTCCAGGTAGTCGACGGTCGGACGACCAGCGCGAATACCGGGAATGAAGCCGCCGTATTTTTTCATGTTGTCTGAGAGGTCCTGGACGTTGAAGGTGATCGCCGTGTAGAAATACGTGAAGAAGATGATCAAGGCAGCATAGATGAACAAATAACTGTAACTGTTATAGTTAAAGAGATTCAACATCCAGAAGACGATCGGGTTCTTCACGATTTCCTGCATCGAATCGAGGCTCTGAAGCCAGTTCGCAATCATCGAAGGGAACAACAGGATCGAGCTGGCGAAGATGACGGGAATAACACCGGCCTGATTCACGCGCAGCGGAATGAAGGTATTCTGACCGCCATACACACGGCGGCCGACAACACGCTTCGCATACTGAACCGGAATTTTTCTCACGCCGTCCTGAACCGTCACGATTGCCATGATGACAGCTACGATGATGATCAGAAGAAAGATCATCTTCACAACATCATTTGCATTGCCGGTAAACAAGGCAATCTGCTGAACAACGGCTTCAGGCAGCGAGGCGAGAATGCCCGCCGTGATCAGAATCGATATACCGTTTCCGATGCCACGGCTGGTCATCTGTTCGCCGAGCCACATGATAAACGCCGTGCCAGCTGTTAACGTTGTCACCGCCATGATTTTGAACCCGAGACCCGGATTGGCGACAACCTGATACCGCTCCAGCATGAAGCTGATGCCGAACGCCTGCAGAGCTCCTATCAACACGGTGCCGTATCGCGTATACTGACTGATCAGCTTACGGCCATCTTCGCCCTCTTCTTTGGCAAGGTGCTCGAGATAAGGAATGACATAAATCAGGAGCTGCATGATGATCGAGGCGTTGATGTAGGGAGCGATACCCAGCGCGAACACAGAGAACCGGCGCAGAGCGCCGCCGGAGAACATGTTCAGGAAGCTCATCAACTCAGATGTAGGCATATTCTGAGTGAGCAGCTTCGCATCGATGCCTGGCGTCGGGATGTGAGTCCCGATGCGAAACACCACGATCATTCCGAGAGTGAAGAGGATGCGATTCCGGAGTTCCGGAATCTTCATCGAGTTTGATAGGCTCTGGAACACGTTCAGATCACCTCAGCCTTGCCACCGGCCTTCTCGATCTTGGCCTTGGCGGATTCGGAGAACTGGTGTGCCTGAATGGTGAGAGACTTGGTGATCTCACCCCGGGCAAGAATTTTAACGGGAGCCGTAAGATTCTTCACAAGCCCCTTGTCGCAAAGCATCTCGGGGGTAACCTTCGTGCCGGCCTCGAAAATATCGAGGGCTGCAAGATTGACGACAGAGAAAACGACGCGGTGAGGGCTTGTAAAGCCGCGCTTGGGCAGAATGCGGGTAAGGCGCATCTGGCCGCCTTCAAACCCCGCGTACGGATGCGGACTTCCTGAACGTGCGGTC
>CAZQYQ010000054.1:0-5157 GCA_964597625.1 uncultured bacterium | reverse complement strand
CCACCCCGCGTGGATTCATTACCGTGTCCTGACCCTTTACCGCGACCTACGCGTTTGCGGGAGTGGGTTGAACCGGAAGCTTTTTTCAGGTTGGCGAGACTCAACATGGTGACGATCTCTCCTTACTTTACTTCGAGCCAGCGTTGCATGGCATTGATCATTCCGAGAACCGCTTCATTGGCGGGGAGAGTGACTTCCTGCTGAACGTGGCGAAGGCCTAGCGACTTGATGGTTGCTTTCTGTCGCACGGTAGCCCCAATGGGGCTCTTGATCAGTTTAACGACTACATTTTTGTTCGCCATGATGCTTTCTCCTTACCCCTGTATGACCTGGGTCGGTGTGATGCCGCGCATCTTCGCAACATCGGGAACGCTGCGCATGGCCTTGAGAGCCTCAAGAGCGGCCTTGGCAACGTTCACCGGGTTGTTCGAGCCGACGCGCTTGGAAAGCATGTCTTTGACGCCGAGAGCTTCGGCGATGGCGCGAACAGCACCGCCGGCGATAACGCCGGTTCCGGGAGCTGCAGGCTTCATGATGACGGAAGAAGCACCGAACTTGCCGATATAAGGATGAGTCAGGGTGCCTTTGTTGAGCGGCACATTGACCAGATGCTTCTTGGCATGTTCGAGACCCTTGCGCACCGCATCCGGAACCGCCTTGGCCTTGCCAAGAGCGATGCCAACGCGGCCCTTCTGATCGCCGACGCAGACAAGAACGGAGAAGCCGAAGTGACGGCCGCCCTTAACGGTCTTGCTGACGCGGTTCACAGCGATAATCTTTTCGACAAACTCATTCTCGGCCTGATCGCGATCCCGATCACGCCGGGGTCCGCGGTGGTCACGACGAGGCTCGCGATTCTCGCGAGGATTAGCGGGGGTGTTGTTCGTCATATTCATATGCTCCTTAGAACTTCAGGCCGCCCGCTCTGGCACTTTCTGCCAGTTCTTTCACGCGACCGTGATAGCGGAATCCACCCTTATCGAAGACAACGGCTGTAACGCCCTTTGCCTTCGCGCGTTCAGCGAGCTTTTCACCGACAGTTTTCGCGCCGGTCTTGTTCCCGCCGTTAACTTTCTTCTCACGCAGTTCCTTCTCGTTCGAGCTGGCCGCGACCAGGGTCATCCCCTTCTCGTCGTCGATGATCTGCGCATAAATGTGATTTGTGCTGCGGAAAATGGCCAGACGAGGCCGTTCCGCTGTGCCGGAAAAATAGAAGCGGCTGCGCTTATGGCGCCGCTCCCGCAATTCAGTCTTATGGCTAACGGTACTCATCGTTCCCTGACTCCTTCAGTTTGCTGCAACTTACGCTGCGAGCTTCTTGCCTTCCTTGATCCGGACGACTTCGCCGGCATACTTGATACCGGTGCCCTTGTAATGCTCGGGCGGTCTGATGTTCCGGATGTCGGCGGCGACCTGTCCAACGATCTCTTTATCAGGACCGGAAACAATGATCTTGTTCTGGCCGTCAACCTTCAGGGTGACTTCCTTCGGAGATTCGAAATCGACTGCATGCGAAAAACCGACATTGATGACGACCTTGTGGGCGCCTTCGGATTTCGCCTTATAGCCGACTCCGACGATTTCCAGCTCCTTGGCAAATCCGGTATGACAACCGGTTACCATATTCTGAAGGAGACTTCGGACAAGCCCGAACTTCGCGCGAACAACTTTCGCGCTGTTTTCGGGAATCGTGCAGGTCAGATGATCTTTTTCCTTTACGATCGCGACCTCAGAGCACATTTCCCGTTTGAGGGTGCCCTGCTTGCCTTTGACCGTAACCATGTGGCCGCTGAGAGTAACATCAACGCCCTGGGGGATAATGACGGGTTTTTTGCCGATGCGAGACATTGTCTACTCCTCCTGCTTACCAGACCTCGCAAAGAACTTCACCACCGACGCCGGCTTTACGAGCCTCTTTGTCGGTCATGATGCCCTTGGAGGTGGAAAGAATTGCAACACCCAGGCCGCCCAGAACCTTCGGGACTGTGGCAACCGGTGAGTAGATGCGGCGGCCCGGCTTGGAAACACGGCGCAAACCCTGGAGAATGCGGCTCTGCTTCTCGCCGAACTTGAGGAAAACCTTCAAGTTAAACTTGTTCTGGAACTTGTAATACCTGAAGTCCCGGATGTAGCCCTCACGCTTCAGCAGCTTCGCGATCTCGATCTTCATCTTGGAAGACGGCATCTCAACGCTTTCCTGCTTCACGACATTGGCGTTCCGGATGCGGGTCAGCATGTCGCCGATAGGATCACTCATGCACATGATACCGTCTCCTTACCAACTGGATTTCGTTACTCCCGGAATCTGGCCCTTTGAAGCCAGAACCCGGAAGCAAATGCGGCACATCTGGAAATCACGCATGTAACCGCGGGGGCGCCCGCAGATATGACAGCGGTTATAGGCCCGAGTAGAAAACTTCGGTTCATTCATCCATTTCTGGACCAACGAGGTCTTCGCCATATGGAACTCCTAACTCCTCAGCTCTTCTGTGCCTTGCGGAACGGCATGCCCAGGAGAGTAAGAAGCTCTCTGGCGTCGCCGTCAGTGCGGGCGGATGTGACGATCGTGATGTTCATACCCTGAACCTTGTCGACGGTGTCATACTTGATTTCAGGGAACACGAGCTGTTCCTGCAGCCCCATGCTGTAGTTGCCGCGGCCGTCAAAAGCCTTCGGCGACAGCCCGCGAAAATCGCGGATGCGGGGGGTGACGATGTTGAACAGCTTGTCGAGGAAATAAAAGGCGCGATCGCCGCGCAATGTTACGCAGCATCCGATCGGCTGACCCTCGCGCAGCTTGAAGTTCGAGATCGACTTGCGCGCGCGGGTGACGACGGGCTTCTGACCTGCAATCAGTGTTAATTCCGCCACAGCAGCATCCAGAAGTTTACCGTTCTGGGTGGCGGCTCCGACGCCCATGTTGAGAACTACCTTGGAAATCCGCGGTACGGCCATCGGATTATGATGCTGCTCCAACAGTTTGGGAGCAACTTCTTTCAGATACTTCTCTTTCAGCCTTGGAATCGACTTGGTCCCCGTGGTGGGGGCACCTGAACTGGTCTTTGCCATGCCGAACAACTCCTTTTGTGACTTATATTTTCAAAGACGCGACTTACTTGCGACCGATAGGCTCGTTGCAGAGCTTGCAGATGCGGGAAGTCTCGCCATTCTGAACCACGATCGTGGCCCGGGTAACCTTGTTGCATTTCGAGCAGAGAAGCGCCACGCGGGAAAGAGTCACTGGTCCCTCTTTCTGGATGATGCCGCCCTTGCCGATCTTCTTGCTGGGCTTCTGATGGCGTTTGGTGAAGTTCACGCCCTCGATGTAAGCCTGCCCCTTCGAAGGGTTGACCTGAAGAACGCGGCCTTTCTTGCCGGAATCATCACCGGTAAGAACGATGACCGTGTCATCCTTCTTGATATGCGGCTTCTCGACCGCGCGCTTTGCTTTCAGAGTCTTTAACATTTATCCGTCCTCCGCGCTCAGATAACCTCAGGGGCGAGCGAGACGATCTTCATGAACTGCTTCTCGCGAAGTTCACGTGCGACCGGCCCGAAAATACGGGTGCCCTTGGGGTTGTTGTCATTGGCGATAATGACGGCTGCGTTGTCATCGAATCTGATGTAGCTGCCATCGGCGCGCCTGTACTCTTTCTTTGTGCGAACGATAACCGCGCGCACGACTTCTTTTCTCTTCACGGTACCGTCAGGAAGAGCATCCTTCACGGAAGCGATGATGATGTCACCCAGGCCTCCGAAGGTTCTCGTCGAGCCACCCATGACGCGGATGCACAGGAGAAGCTTGGCACCCGTATTATCAGCAACACGCAGGGTAGATTCCTGGCAAATCATTCTGCACTCTCCTTGGCTTCCTCGGCATCACCGGCCTGGCCGTGTGCAATGACTTCGCGGACGATCCAGTGCTTGGTCTTGCTGACCGGGCGGCACTCTTCCACGCGAACCATGTCGCCGACATTGCAGACGCCTTCTTCATCATGGGCAAGGAAGGTGGTCTGGCGCTTGATGTATTTCTTGTACCGGGGATGCTGGTACGTACCTTCGAACTGAACCTTTATCGTCTTAGCGGTGTTGACTGCAACAACGCGGCCTGTGCGGCTCCGACGGTGAGTTTTATTGTTTTCCATTGTACCCTCCTGCGGTTAAAATGGCATCCGGCCGGCGTTCAGCTCACGCTGTAGAGCCTGTATCCGCTCGAGCTCTTGCAGCTCCGTGCGCTTGGTTTCCTTGAGAGAGACGATTTGAGAAGCTTCATTTAACCCCAAGGAGACGAGTTTGTCAAGGAACTTCTTCCTGATCTGGAAGTTCTCATTCCGCAACCGCTGACTGGAAGCCCTGAGTGCAGCTTCGTCCTTCGCGCCCTTGCTGGTCTTGATGCGTTCTGAGATTTTCGTGCGGATGCTCTTGATCAGATCGCTGACCTTCTGGTCGACATCGGAGCGGATTTCGCGCTTCACCTGGTTCGATTTGCCGGAAAGAGTCTGCTTGAGCATGGAAATCTTGTCGGCAAGCGTGTGAGCGCGCGAATCAATGCCCTTCTTCTGGAGCATCGTCTGGTACTCATCAGCCAGCTGTTTCTTGATGGCGTCAGTGCGGATCTTGTTGATAAAGGTCTGCACTCGCGCAATGTTGCGGCGGACGAGCTTGATTCTGGACGGATTGGCCAGCTGGCCGGTCACGACCTGGAAGCGCAGATTGAACAGCTCTTCCTTGAAGTGCCGATACTTTTCTTCGAGTTCCAGCTCGCTGAGCTGAGTGAAATCTTCACGGTTCTTCATGGTATCACCTTTTCACTTACTGATTGGCAGTCACGACGTGCGTGCGGATCGGCAGCTTGAAGCCAGCCTGAGACAACGACTCAATGGCGATGTTCGCGGGAACGCCTTCGAGTTCGAACAGGATGCGGCCGGGTTTCACGACTGCAACCCAATACTCAGGGGCACCTTTTCCTTTTCCCATGCGGGTTTCGAGAGGTTTCTTCGAAACAGGCTTGTCAGGGAAAACGCGGATCCACATCTTACCCGCGCGCTTTACGGTGCGGGTGATGACTTTACGGGCCGCTTCGATCTGAGCGGCGGTCATCCAGCAGCATTCAAGGGCCTGGAGGCCGAACGTGCCGAACGCCAGGTAATGGCCGCC
>CAZQYQ010000053.1:0-20309 GCA_964597625.1 uncultured bacterium | reverse complement strand
ACCTGGACTCCGGAGCCTTTTATATGCGGTGGCACGGATTTGCTGGCAGATTATGACTCTTCCAGTCATCTCAAGGATAAAAGATATCTGTTTCAGGGTGTGATGTTCATTCTCCAACGCTTCGGCTTCTATTCACTCTCTCCACAAATCTGGAAAAAAATCATGACCCCCCGTATTCGATCGCTATACGGATGGGAACTTCAGGAAGGGAAGGAAACACACCCCCTTCAAAACTACTATGCTGCAGATCAAAACAAGAAACTTTCATTCGATGGTTCACTCGTTTATCCCATGGGCGACATGTTCATCTCCAACGGAAAAATCATTGATCGGAGATCCCCAACGATCCTTTTGGGCCCACTTCTGCTTCGTTTCGAACAACATACCTGTTATTTTCAGATCTACGGGAATATCAGACGAGCGATAGAGAATAACCAGAAAAATTTCTGGGATGTCTATTTGAGCGATGTTATAAACAAGAAACCTGTTCCGAATTTCCAGTATCTTCCCTTTTTTCCCATAACAGATGAGACGAAGAATTATAGTTTCAACCAAAGTCCAAATGAAGAAATTAAATTTGAAAAAAGTGGCGGTTTGAATTCCTGGGATCAGATCGAGGAAAAATATTGTTATTCACGGAATGAATGTCTTGAAAGGGAGTATGCGGCCCTCGAATGGAAATTGGTGAAAGATATTCTGGGCACAAAAGATTATGTGGCAGACTTCATGTCCAAGTCGCTCGAAGTATTTCCGATGTCAGCTTATGACCAGATCATTCAAAATAATATGCGTGATGAAAACCATTTGAAAAGTTGGATTCCAGGCTCGCATTCCCTTAAGTTACTTCCGCCGACAATTCAGCCGGTTTCGGCTGATGGAACTGAAAAACAGCGCACAGAGAGCGAGCCGCAAAAGGATATCGAAAACTTCTTTTTCAGCAAACACGGTGAAAGCCGCGGTGAATCCCTGCTTCTTCGGGATAAGGATGAACATCCGCTGATGATCGGTAATTTGAGCGCAGTCTGGCCTTTTTCTCAAAAGGCGCTGAAAGGCTGGGAACAATTTTCGTCGCCTGCCGACAATGCTTTTGATCTTCGCAGGAAGACAACCCATTTCGTAAAAAACACCGACTTCGAGAGCCTCTTCATCAAGAAGATCGGAAATGAACATTTTCTGGATCTTCAGGGAGGGATCATCACCGTTTCCGGTGGTAATCTGACTCTTGGAGAAAACCTGGGAGTGCTAAAATATCGCGATGGCGGGATGCTGATTCTCTCTGAAGGAAACCTGAAAATCGCATGCGGCATCGTGCGCGCCGGCACTGCCACTCCTCCGTCTTCACTCACCCTGGCCACGGCTGACAGGAACGGCGACATTATTCTTGAAGGCGGAAAAGAATATGATGCCTTTCTTCTTTCCTCCGGTTCGCTGAGGAAAACCGGCGATGTCGGCTTGCTGATCAAGGGTGGGGTCGCCACACGATACCTGGATTTCTCCACGACGGAAAACTCCATCTTCAAAGGTCCTGTCATCCGCAAGGAAGATCGATTCACCATTGTCTGGGATCCGGTATTCGGGGTTTTTGATGGAAACATTCAAAAGAGTGGCGTCAGAGTGCATCTCGGAAACAGAAAAACCATTTGGAAAAGCGAGCCTTATCAATGAATTATCTGACAGGCAGCCATTTCCATATCCACAGCGTTCGACGTGGGTTCAGCATGGTTGAATTGCTCGCCGCCATAGCCGTCATTGCATTCGGGTTGATTCCATTGCTTTTGATGCTTTCATCTTCGCATCAAAACACCCGCCTGACAGCGGAAGAGTTCATTGGGACAAACATTGCCACGGAAGTGATTGAAAGCATTCAATCGCTCCCTTACGAATTTCTGTCGGAAGTAGAAGAAGCCAGGGTGATCGATTTCAGCATTTTGCCTGAAGCATCAAAAAGATCCGATGTGAAAATTCCCCCCCTCCCTCCGGGATTCCGAATTTTTCTATCCCTGACAAAGCTGAACCTTCGCGATGATCTTCCTGATTGCAAAAACCTTTCCTCTCAATGCTTTCCCAAGGCTGTCAAGGAGCGAACGGCAGTTGCAGCTCAACCATTTCTCATCAATGTCAGGGTTGAATGGGAAACTGGAAATCCCAATGCGTGGGTAACCATGGCCACCGTGAAAGGGTGCTATTGATGTGCTTTCATCATCGGTCCAACCGCTTCCCGTTTCTGCAAATGGGATTTTCTCTGGTTGAGATGTTGATTATTACTCTTCTTTCAGGCCTGGTGATCGCATATGTTTCTTTGATTCTTTCGAAGTATTTCATTGGGGAAAAAAGAGGGTTCGACAGTTTATCGCTTTTGCAGGAAGAGGGAAAATTCCTCAGCTATCTGAAGCATGATCTTCGGACAATCATCATTGGCGGTGATGACAATATTCCGCCGCCTGCAATCCAGTTCGATGGAGCCAGAGCAAACACGTGCATATTCAGCTTTTTCAAGGTGGACACGGCCGACGAATTCGGGCGCCCAGTCTGGGTTAATGTCCAGTATGAGCTTGAGAAGGGAAGCCAGGCTCAATTCACGATGTATCGAACGGCTGGCACAAAAGGCATCCGGATGCGAATGCTTCAAAACATGATCACTCGCTTTTCCGTTCAGCTTTTCGACCAAAACAATCCGAATCCCTTGCCCGAAGCCAGATTCAATGAAGCAAAAAAAATCAAAATTTTCCTTGGAACATTAGGCGGCCAGC
Organism: uncultured bacterium; assembly: GCA_964597625.1. Lineage (GTDB taxonomy): Bacteria > Muiribacteriota > Ozemobacteria > Ozemobacterales > Ozemobacteraceae > MWAR01. The sequence goes on along the minus strand of CAZQYQ010000053.1, from coordinate 17,559 downwards.
GACTTCAGGTGACAGCCAATTTTTATTCCCCCTTCCTGCCCTCAGCCAATTCAAGCATTCCTGCGCCTCCATGGCTATCGAATTATCATTACCAGGCTTTCGACCCTAAAACCGGCTCCTATGTTTATTCGACCACCGGAAAAATACTCGAGTATGATGGAACTCCGATCACCAGCAAGGAAGACCTCATAAAGGGAGCGGAGGGGATTGGACTGACCGGCGAGACAAACAAGATCTGGGGCCATAAATAGCAGGCTCTATTTGTCTCTTCCCTCAAATAGCGATGCGATAAGGAGACTGCGTAAAATAATCCTCGAATACTACCGCACCATAGAACGAAAAGGTTACAATGAAGAATCTTTCGCGTTTTAATGAGCACGATGTTCATATTTGGGGACAATATGAAGAATAGTATTTTGGCGGGTTTATTTTCAATTTGCCTTTTCATTTCCCCTTCGGCTTTGGCAGACAAAGCAGAGCCGATTTGTATCTATTTTGAAGCCCTAACCCTTTTTCAGCAGGAAAAGTTCGGGGAAGGTCTGAAAAAATATTACAAGTACCTGCTTTTTTCCGATCCCATCCTCAGCGTCGAGTGCCGCAAAAACGATCTTCAGGAAGCGAAGGCGTTTTTTGATCACCGGTCTCGTCTTGCGCCCAAAGATCCGCAAACACAGCTTTATCTGAGTCTTTGCGATCGGATTATCCTGAACTGCGCTTCCGCAAGCAGTCAGCTCGACACCCTTCTCGCCAAATACCAGAAATCCAGTATTCTGAATTTCTTCAGCGGTGAATTCTATCTGGTCCAGGAAAAAAATGCGGAAGCAATCCATGCCTTCTCGAAATTGAAGAACAAAGATGGATCGAAATTCTGGGTTCTCGCTCAGATTCTTGAAAAGAAATATGGAGTGAATGGCGATCAAATCGAAAGAAAAAGCGCCCTTCTCCGAAAAGGCCTGAGGCATCTTGATCTTTTTGAAAATGAACAAGCCGAGAAAATTTTACGCCAAGTCATGACCGAGTATCCGGATGACCCTCGAGCCCCTCAGGAATTGATGGACCATTTCATCAATGAAAACAGACTGAAGGAAGCAGAGAAAATTCTTATCGAATGGCGGAAAAATGCTCCGGGCGGAAAGGCTCTTCATTTTCCCGAGGCACGACTCATGTTCAGGCTGGGTCGCTTTACCGAGGTTCTAAGAATTCTGACCCCTGTTCTATCAGCCGATCCTGGAAACGAGTATCTTCAGTCCCTCGTCGCAGAAAGTTTATTCATGAACGGAGAATACAGGAAAGCGTTGGGGTTCCTGACGAGCCTGCAGGAAGCCGATCCATTAAATCTTGGTCTTCTTTTGCGGCGGACAGCTTCACTTGAATTGACCGGTCAGGCATCAGATGCCATCAGCCTTGTAACCACCCTTCTTGAAAAAGCCCCCAAAAATGCTCCTCTCAGAGTTGAACTGGGTGGAATTTACGAAAGAATGGGAAATTTACAGAATGCCAGAGAAGCCTATGAACTGGTGGTAAATGAGGAATCCCCTCTCAAGGCTCTTGCTCAAAAAAGGCTTGAGATCTTTCGGCAGCAGAAAACAAAAGAACAGAATAATTCCGACACCATCCTGGCAACCATGTTTCTCGGCGGAAAAATGACTGAAAAAGAGCCGCCAGCAGTCCAGGAGAAGCTTCCTCCCCCCCTTCTTGAAAGAATCATGCAGGAGCAAAAAGAAATTCTTGATGCTCTCTCCCAAAATTGAAATCTCCCATTTGAGCCAGGTTATCTTTTTGGAAGCTGTTGATCACAGGCTTCTCGAGTCATCAAATCGAGTTTGGTTGCTGTTAAAAAAAGTTTTGTAACCCTTCCCGCCTTTTCCTTGTTTTCCCAAGAGTGAGCTTTATTCACAAGAATCCCTTTGAAGACGCATCTGGGTTTTGCTCTTCGAAAGCAACATCCAGGAAGTGAGTCCCTCTGCTGATACGAAAAGTGAACCATGTTCTTCATTGCTTTGCGCAGAGCCAAAGCTGCCAGAATGAAATGAAGAATTCGAGTCCGGAATGATTATCTGCCGACATCCTGAGCGTGACGAGTAATCGATGAAGGATTGACTTTTTACGGAGCATTCGATTATCACAAGTGAATAAGCTCTAATCTATTGGATATTATACCGTTGAATTATTTCCCCCCGTCTTCGGGAAAAGCACCTGAGAGGCGCGTCATGACTTGTTTTTCAGTGAGCGACTGTTGATAAAGGTTTTGTCGAAGTGAAGCCCAGAAGGTTTTTCGGCGCTGCAAACAGATCCGGAATGGTCATTGTTGTACTTATCGGGGTTTTGACCGTCCTCGCCATTTTCTTTTTCTCTCTTGCGACTCACTCACAGCGATTGAGAGCAACCACAGTCAACTTCCTTGATGAAGAATTTGCCTTTGAAATTGCTCAATCCGCTGCTTCGGTTTATTGGAGCGAACTGGAAGATGTCTTCCGCGAAAGAAGCGGATCTTCAGTTCTCTTTCCCCATGACCTTTCCCGAAGTCCGCTCAATTTTTACACCTCCGATCTGAATGGATTCACTCTGCACCCTGCCGATCTGGATGCAGAAACCAATATTCAGAATGCTTTTGCCGAACTGGTCAAGCCGTTTTCCGAGGTGAAGGTTCTTGGGGCGGAAGTCAGATTCCGAGTTTCAAACCAGTCTTCCGATGGCTTGACCGGCTTCCTTGATATGAAAGTTCAAGTTCAGGTCAAACGGTCATCCTACGAGTTTACTTTTCCCCGGGATTTCAAGCTGACAAACATCCTCCCCTTCGTTCCGTCAAAATTTACCCTTTTTGTCAAGAATTGCCCGGATCCTGAAATGTTCAATATCGTAAAAAAGGGGTTCCAACAAAATACCGGGCCTCAGAAGATTCTCGTTTTACACAACACGGAGCAGGCTTTTTCATCCACAGCACAGGATGTCTGGAAAAAATCGGGATGGATTTTCCTCGGCGGCTCCAAGGTGGTGATCAATCTGGATGGGACTCACCCGTCTCGAAAGGAATCGGAGTTTTTCCTCTTCTGGCCAACGATTTATTTTGGATCAGGAAATCAGAATTCCGAAATTCCTTATTCCTGTTCTCCCCCATTCAAGAACACCAATCTTTGCGTTCGCGTCATGCCGACCGGATGCTGCAGTGACTGGTCCAATCCCGCCGCAGGACTGAACAATGTCGTTGGAAATACCGTTGCTGAATCCGTTGAGAGCTCCAGCATGCTGCGTCTTTTTGGCGATAAAAGTCACATCACCCCCACCCGGATTTTAGGAAACGTTTTCGTCAGGTATGTTCTGTATTCCACCTTGATATTCGACTCGAACAATGACGGAGTTGCCGATTTCATCTCGGATTCGACGGGGACTCCCCAAAAGGCGGTCTTTCCGCTTCCCCGCTCATCTCCCAAGGAGTATTCAAACCCGAGAATTTTGCCCCGCATGATGAGCGCGGGAGGCTTCGATCTTTTCATCGACGGAGAAGGAGTTCCTGGAGTTCCCGATTCCCTGGCGGATATCCTGCCCTCTTATTCCGCCGGCGCTCCCAATGATTATGTAAACTTCATGACAAAACTTTCGACCGATTTCTTGAAAACCAGCGAAATTCCTTTTTACAATTCCCTTTACGACCATGTTTTCGACTGGTCGAATTCTGAAATGGCGAAATCCTTTCCAGCCAAAAAGATTTTAAGCCAATCAGGGAAGGAATATCCCAATCCGGGAACCGAATTTTCCCTCCCCTCGGACCAGCAGGGCGGCGGCTCCCTCTGGAGCGGAAATCTCAATGATTACGATCCGACCGTCGGCCCGGGAAACCCGATGAAGTGGGTGGGCTATCAATTTGCGACACAGGACGAATTCCTGGCGAATGCCCCGGTGAAGCAGGTGAGCAAAACGATTTTCCTCGCAAAGCCGATGATTGCGCACATTTCAGGAGATCTCGATCTTTCTCCGGCAGTAGAAGTTTCAGCCCCGACTGTCTTGATCGTTTCGGGAAAAATCCGGATCGGAAAAGTCCATCGGGCTACCCCTGCGGGAAAGCTCATTCTTCTTTCTCTTACCGGTGACATCGAGACTGCGGGCGGAAAAATCGAAGCCTGCCTCATGGCCCCCAAAGGAACGATTCGACTGCTCGCCCCGCTTGATCTGGTTGGAACACTGCTTTTGGGAACCCTTGATCCTGCACAGGTTTCAGGATTCGGAGGCTCCATTTTCTTTGATTCAAATTCCGACCCGACCAACCCGGAAGTCTTCGGCAGATATTTTTCCGTCTTTCTCGGACCTCACGTTACTTCAACCTTGAAAAAGCAATGAAGAAAAACACGGACGTCTTATCCCAAGCCGCCGCCATCGGATTCAGGCAGACACGGGGGATTTCTCTGGTCGAAATTCTTGTCGGGTTGTTCATTCTCGGATTGACCCTTTTACCTTTGTTTGGCGTATTTTCTCAATCCTCCGCTGTGGTCCGAGTTGGGCAACATGATATTGAAGCATTGAATTTCGGGAGCAGCCTCATTTCGCAAGCAAGAAAGTTTCTCCCCAAAAATGTATCCATTACAAGCGGAGATAAACCGTTGCCCGCTTCTGAAAACGGGTTGATCAGGCTGGGCCCTCAGGGAAGTGAAAATGAAATCGATGTTCCGACATTGGATCGAACGTTGTTTCAGTGCACCTACTCCATTTCGAATTATCCCTTCCCGCCCACGAAAGACGGCATCCCTCGCGAAGCCAGACAACTGATCCTGAGGATTTCATGGAAGGAGAGCGTCGGAAAAGACAAGAACATGCTGTTTACAGCCCTTCTGATCAGTGATTCCGTTCCTGAACACTGATGTCATGTTCTCCCGTCGATTCCGTCTTCAGAAACAAATGATTGAGAACCGAGACCTCTCGAGGCGGGCGGGTTTTACGCTCGTTGAAGTGATGGTTGTGGTCATCCTGTTTTCCATGATCATTTTTGCCGTCTGGAAAGTGTTCTCCTCGGGAATCCGGGGTTCCCAGTTTGCTCAGGAAACCATCGACCACATCAGGGATTCAGCCGTTCTCTTCCGATCAATAGATAGAGATATTCAACGTATGATTCCCTGGCCGGTTCGTGATTCGGAGAATCATCTCAATGCAGGAAACATCAAGTATTTCCCCACAAAGCAGGCTGCCAGGGAAATCTGTTTCTGGATACGAAACGGCTCAGGACTTCAGCAAATTCGGTATCGATTCATCACAAATCCAGACGGGAAAAAATTGTATCGTGAGGAAATGAACGCTACAGGCAGTATCGAAAGAGCTGAGAATTTCGGAGGGAATCTGATTGAAAGCTTCAAACTGAGTGATTATGATGGAGCTGGAAAGAGGTTGAAAGTGACAGTTGTTTTCTGTAGCAGATTAAAGAAGAATACCATGTTTGAAAAGGTTTTTACGATGGGAATATCTGCCCCTGATGAAGCTCGTCATTGGGTTTATGATTTGACAGGCTGAAGATACTTCCATGGGGAACCCTTCAAACAAAGTCACCATTTCCATATGTACATTGTTATAAATCGATGGGATCTCAAGAAACAACTCGAGGAGCTGAAGATGATCGTGAAGAATTTAGCGGCTCAAGGCGCTCTATCTCATTTTCAGGAGAGAGGCTCAGCACCTCGTTCAGCGGGTTCTTTTTTCATCCCCTTCCTGGGTATGATTGTTTTTGGCTGTTCTCTTTTCGCGGCTTATCCGGCATGCGCCCAGATTGACCCAACCGCCAGAGTCTTGGAAAATGGGATGGCCAGAATCGCGTCGAGTAACACTCCTTTTGGAAAAAATCCGGATGGAACTCCTTACTGGCCGTCGAGCGATCCGAGATTTATCAAACTTCGCCCCCCCGTCGTTTCCAAAGCGAATCCATCGCCGATTTCCCGGAATGAACTGAGAAGTGCCGATCAAAAAGGGGAAACCGGGACGATTGATAAAATGGTCCTCTTTCTGAACGCCTTTATTCCCGGTGCAAAGCTTGATCCCGACAAGATTCGGCCGATGCTGAGCAGTTCATTTGCTCCTGAACCGACTTCGATCGTTCCTGCAGGAAATTCGGGAACCAGGCCTCCGACACCGGATTCGACGGTCCAGCGGCTGCGGACAGTCTACCTGATCGATGTCGAGCGCCATGGACGATGTATCTCGGAAGGAACGGATGACAAAGCTCTCGAAATTGCCTTGAAATGGCAGACAATAGCCAGACTCTTTCCGGACCGGATTTCTGAGATTACATCCAATGTCGCATCTCTTCACAAGGTTTCAAGCTTTGCAGACTGGATAAACTATATTGTTCGCGAAGACTGGCAGGTTGCCAGAATTTCCGGCAACCCTCCCCAGATTGTATCCTTGGGCCAGGCCGCTCCCGCACCTTCATCAGACGTAGTACAGGTGTATGACAATAAGAGTTCCAAATGGGTGGAAGCGGGTCAGCTCATTTATGATGCCATGGTCGAACAGGGAAGCGGTAAATACGGCCCCAGCCCGGGATTGTATTTCCGTGCGGGGGGAACCGTGGGTCCGACGCCTTAAAAAGCTGCCTGCCGACAAAAATCAAAGGAGTGAATCGATGAAAACGCCCAGAGCCGCTGTTTTCCTTCTCGGTTTTCTTGCCCTTTCGGGTTCCGTCCAGGCCTGGGGGCCTCTTACTCACGTCCAGATCGCTCTCGATGCCATGAACAAGGCAAGTGAAACGATCCCTCCTGAGTATATGGGGGCTTTTCTTGCCGGCTGCACAGAACCCGATATCGGAGCAGGCCAAGGTTCGGCCGGGCTGGACAACGGGGTATCCGAAAATTATCTCCTCTATCACGATTCCGTTTTCGTAGATGCCATGGTTGCCGTGGCAAAAAGGAAGGGCGGGAAGGAAGGAAGCAGACTGCTTGCCCGGGCGCAGGGGCTGCAGGCGCATATTCTTGCTGATTCGGTCGCCCACACAGACTCGGGATATCCCAATTCAAAGCAGTTCTACAACACAATTTCTCTCTCTCAGGATTATATGCCCAATCATATTGGAAACGAGTTTTGCCTGGATCTTCTTGCCTATAACCAGGCAGGAACCACCTTGAGCGGAAATAGTTTCGATTTCATCGATGCAGAAACACTGAGCGAGGTTCGAACGGAATACGCAAAACTCAAGAAAATCGATCTTCCCTCGGATACGTCTGAGCTGGAAAAGCAGATTTCGAACCATCAACTGACCATCCAAAGCGAGATGGCTGTTGGAAAGGATTTAAAGAACTCCAATCCGAAGCGGCTCGAGGAAATCGACACCTTTTTTTCAGATCGAAACAAGGGGATTCATGGAAGCGGAGGCCTGGACCAGGCCATCGAAAAAGTTGCATCCGTGCGTTTCGGCGAGCTTTCAAAAGAAGCCCAGACAGAGAGCGGCCTGCAAGAAAAAGTTGTCGGAGGATTTCAAGGATTGGTCAGCGATCTGGCCAAGAGTGGAGCAAACTCCGCTGTGGAAACGGGGGAAGATTTCGTCATTCTGCTGAACAATCAAAAAATCGTTTCCGGGGCCATTCAATCGACCGTCAATGACAAGGTTGCCAGCCGCAATAACCGGCTCATCGGAAATCTGGCTTTGAATATCCTTCGAAAAGATGACGCAAGCTTTTCTGAAGTCATTCTCAACACAGAAAGAACCGTCCAAGGGGATTCATGGAATGATGAGGAAAAGCTCAAGACACTCAGAATTGAAGAGAAGCTTTTGGAAGAAAAAGAAGCAAAAGCAAAGCTTGCCTGGGAAAACAGACCCTGGTGGAACGTCTGGCTGCTTATTACCAACGCCGATCAGAACACGTATCTGACACTCAAAGCGCAACATGATCTCGTTCAGGATGAAATCAAGCGTCTGTCTGCCTCTGAAGGGTCCGCATCGGGGCAAAATCCATCCGCACCCTCCTCCGTTTCCCCGGCCACGGTATCCGTTTCTGATGGGACGCAGACTTCGGCCAGCGGCAGCAGCACTTCTTTGAACTCTTTCTTGAATCAATAAAATCCGGGCGACACACAATGCCGGCATTCTGAGTATTTTCAAAGAATACGAGAAGTATCTGGATTAAAAAGCAGCATTCGAACTGGAATTACGAATCAAATAATCGATACGGTTCATGGCACCCCTCGGGTTTGTGATCTCGAGGGGTGTTTTTTATCTCAATGCTGCCGCAGGGAGTGCGTGCGCAATAAGCCTGTGATATCATCACGCCTGGCGCGGGAGCCCGTTTTGTCCGATTTTTTTTTGCCTGCCTGCTTCCTGTCTTTCGGGGGATGAATTTTGTCACTTCTTTTCAAACATGTTTGTTATTTCAAGTAGAGACATAATGAAACTGCAACCACGGATGTCTGCGATAAGTCGCCAAACCTGTGAAAGGCAAAATTCAGGTAAGCGAGGCATCGGTTGAATATGAACTGTGAAGAGTTCAAGAATCAGCTACCGGAAATGGTTGACGGTGGCCTTTCCGAGTCGTTGCGCAGATTGATGATCAGCCATATGGAATCCTGCCCGGCATGCAGCAGAATATGGGCTGATCACCAGGAAATCGTCCACACTGTCAAAGCCGGTGTCATTTCCGTTCCGTCCACTCTTCATGCATCCATTCTAGCCCGCCTGCAAACGCTTCCCCAGGAACCATCCCAGCCTTCATCTTCCGAGACCTCGCGCCTCGAGCCTGGGTTCAAGGTTCTGCTGTCAGCGGCGGGAGTTATCGCGCTTGGAACCAGCCTTTTTATCCTATCAACGTTATTCCGCCCATCCAATCCGCCCTCTTCTTCCCTTCCCCAGAGCCTTCACCCCGCCCGACAGGCCGAACCTCTTGCTCCATCGTCGCAACAGCCGGCACCGGCGTTTTCCCCTTCGCAGTTCCAGACAACCTCCCCATCCAATGAGAAAAAGATCATGGTCGCGCCGGAGGATTCTGCCGTTCATGTGAAGGAAAAGGCCCGGTTCATCTGTTCCGGCCGTCACGACGAGAACCAGATCATGGCCGCAATCAATCTTCTGGGGTCCCGCCCAGGGATCGTGGAGCTTCAGGCAGGCACATTTCATTGTTCCGGCACGCTGATCCTGCCGCCCGGCATCACCCTTCAGGGGGGCGGGCCTGACAAAACGATTCTTCAGTTCGAAGAACCTGATCAGATGGTTTCAATACTGATCAATCAGCCAGGGATCACCCTCCGGAATCTTTCCGTGACCGGGCATGGTTCGATTCGCATCAGTGCCAGTCATACGAAGCTCGAAGGCATCGGATCAAGAAGCGATTTGCCTCAAAAAGATCCGAACAGCATTTCACGGACCGCTGCGTTCGAAGTCCTGGGGAGCGTCATGCCGGTCAGGGATGTCAGCTTTTTGAACTGTTCGGCTTCCGGTGCCGATCGGGACGGCTTCGCCTTGAAATGCGTAACACCCGCTCTAAATCTCACGAACATCACGCTGGAGGGTTGCAGAACCATAGATTGCGGCCTTTCCGTCAATGGTGCAGGGTATCTGGTGAGCCGTGTTCAGAACGTTACATTTAAAAATTGCACCGATGAGGGCAGCTTCATCGGCTGGATCATCGAAAACCAGTCCGGCCAGATCACTATCGCCGATTCCATCTCGACTTCCAACAGACAGTGGGCCCTGTGTTTATCGAACTCTCATCATCTTTCCATCACCGGCTTCCATCAAATCGACCAGCCGGGAGCGAGCGGTTCGCAGTCCATGAACGGCAATCCCGGCGAAGCTGCGGCTGTTTCCAGCCCGGTGACTGATTCGACATTCGAATTAATCGGCCAGGGAAAGTCAAAACTTCCCCTGATCAACGAAGCCGGGGATCGAAACCGGTATTCCCTTATCCAAAAGCCCTGAAATCAAAGGAATCAAGCGAATGAGGAATGGATTATGAAGACATGGAGAACTTTTCTTCTGGGATTCTGCATCACCGCCGCTGCTTTTGCGCATGTTCCATGCCAGGCTGAGATCAAACTGAGCGGAACCGGAACCACTCCTCCGGCTCCGGCCAACCTGGAAATGAATGCCCGTTTTTCCTGTGCATCCAGCGGAAACGGCACTCTTACCTATTCCGACGGGACTCATCTGAATATTCAGGGCACCTGCGAAGGGCAGATCATTGCAAATGGCGTTCAGATCAAGACCGGAAATGTCTGGGTGGCATATCGGAAAATCGGACAGCATTTTGCCGTTCGGACACCTTTTGCCGTCATTGGAGTCCGCGGTACGGATTTCGGCGTCCATGTTGATAAAGACAGCCTTTCGGTTGTTCTGGTAAAAGGGACTGTCGAAATCACTCCGACCAAGCCGGGTAACAACCCGGTAACGCTGAGCCCGGGCCAGACGTTTTTCCTTGAGTCCGGAACCACCGGCACACGCCCATCAACCGCGTCTGATCTCGAGCAATGGAAAATCTATTCAGATGCCATCCGAGATTCCTCATCACGGATGCCCAGCTTTTCCGATCAGTATCTTTTCGGTCTGACGATTTTCGAGGCCGGGTCAGCCTCTCTCGTATTGCCGAACGGCACCGCGGACCGGGTTCCGACGCAGGGAACCCTCATCAAAAGCGGCTCCAGTATCAAGACCCCTGCCGGTTCTTATGCCCGGGCTTCTCTCCTCTGCGGTTCGAAAATCATGCTCGCCCCGGAATCTGCGGTCAAGGTGGGCCCGCTGTCGCTTGGAATCGAAGCCGGCACGTGTCTTATTCGTCATGTGGGAAAGAGCTATCCCCTGAAGATCGACGGACCGACACCTGTTTTGATCGAAAGGGGTTCGGTTGTCGAGGTGGAGCGCATCAGTGACGGTCTGCTGATGCGGGTTGAAGCCGGTGTTGCAAGAGACGCCGGAACAAAAGAGAAGATCTGCGCGGGAGAATGTGGAAAGATCGATGGGAAAGGGATTTCCAAGGTCGACCAGGGACCGGTCCCCCTTGCCTGGGAAGACCCGGCGATTCAGACTTCTCCAGGCCCCGAAGAAACCGCTGACGCCGATATTTTCCAGCCCGGCTCCTCTCCCTCCGATTCGGCTGTTACAACTCAGGAACCCCAACCCGTAGACACACAGGCGGATCCAGCCAGCCAGGGAGTCTCTTCAGAAACAGGCAATCTGAAAAACCTTCGGGATACGCTTGGCTTCTGATGAATAAATGATCCACGCATTTTCTCCGGGAAAGATTCGAGTATCATTCCGATGCGGCTTCAGCATGATCGAAGCCGTCATCGGGATTTTTCTCTTAACCCTCGGGTATATTTCCATTTCGAATCTCTTCTTTGAAACCGGATTTCACTCCATGGTCAAGGCCCGGGATTATTCAATAGCTTTGAATATTTGCGAAAGGTTCCTCAACTCCGCCCAGGCGAAAATCCTGTTGTCTCAGACTCCACACCTTGGGGAAACCGATCTTCTGCCGGGAATCAAATCAAGCGAAACATTACGGCAAAGCCTCGACGGCATGGAGACCAAATCGAATCTTGCGGTCAAACAGATCATCAGCGGATCCCCGGGGTCTGACCGCATGTATCTGGTAACCGTACGGATGAGCTGGTCAGACAATCCGGTCGAAATGGTTTCCCTTTCCACGCTCGTCAGCCGGCCCGAATATTCCAGGAATTAGCAGTTCATGCCAATGACACTCATTCATCCAGTGAAAAACCGCGTTCGCACCGGGTTTACCCTTGTTGAGACGATGGTATATGCTTTTCTCTTTTCCATTATCCTGGCCGGATTGTCGATTCTGCTCAGAACCCAGGCACAGATCGACTCGAAAATGCAGAGGCTCGACACTCTCAACACCATCCGTCTCAGCTCCTTCAAACTTTCACGGTGGCTGAAATTTGGAACGCATGTTCTCTTCCCCCCAATGTCCTCAGATTCAGATAAATGGTTTAACAAGCTGTTGTTTGCGGATATGAGCCATGAGAAAAAACTGATTTATATCGACGATCAGAACCGCCTCAGGATGCAGTCTGAGACAGGCGCTCTCGAAACTCTCGCAGAAAATGTCATCGAGTTCGGCACCAAGCGCCTGGACGAGTCTCTGATCGTTTTCAGAATCAAGGTGCGAGAACCCAGAGGCGACAAATTTTTCATGATTTCCAACAGTATCCAGTTCAGAAACAATGATTTGGAAGTCATCCAGAGCGAGCCATGAGGAAATCACCTTTCCGGATGACCCCGATCCCCTCACAGAACTGCCGGAAAGGCTTTTCCATCTTTCTGGTTGTGACCTTGCTGGGTGCGCTGGGAATCCTTGTTTCGGCCTTTTTACGGAAAAGCTCGCAACAGGCCGAATGGACCATGAAATATGTTCACGAGCAAGCTGCACTTGAAGCCGCCATGGCAGGAGTCACCGCCGCAGAGGACCGATTACTGCAGGGACGATGGTATGCCTGCGAAAACCCCGGCAAAAGCACGGGGCAGTTTGGCCTGACGATTGATGAGCAATCTCAGGCCACCGCATTCGTCGTCTGTCAGGACACCTATTCACGCGTTGCAGTTCAGAACGGAGAGTATCCGAGCAGCCGGGGAAACATCACCATTTCTACCCCTCATGGGTATTTCCACACTCTTCATTCAATCGAAATTTTTTCCCGCGGAAGCTGCAAAAATATAACCAGAATGATCTTTGCGCGACTCATTATTTCTCCGGAACCTCTGGCCTATGGCGGCTCGATGGAAGGGATAAGAAACCTCGCGGAAGAGGATCGAGGCACGTTTTCCCAAGGGGAACTGGTATTCTCCACCTGGGAAGGCTCCGTAAACGGGGCGGCGAAAACATTCATCTGTCTCCCGTCTCGCGCTGGCAAAGCGGGGGAACAAAATGAACGACAGGAAAAATGGAAATATCAGGTTCTGGTTTCCCCGGGAGAGCTTTTTTCACGGGGGCAACAGCTCTATAAGGCGGAAAGATCAGGAACATCCGTCACCAAGGTCGCCGACAGGGACGGAAAAGTCCTGAACGTGGTCCGTTCATCCGGGGAAGGAGATGATGACGATCCCCTCCTGGTAACCAGGGATACGAACACCTTTGAGAGTTCAGGACTTACCCTGAAGAAAATCGTCCGACTGACGCCCATCCCGGAGAATATGACCGGAAACGATGATCCCACAAGTGAGACGGGATGCCGTGCAATTGTCCGAAGGTATGTTGATGCGTTGAATGCGGATTATCTGAATCGAGCCGGCGTCGTTTTTGAAAATGAAACCAATATCCCTGAAACCCCGCTTTCAGATACCGAGGCGGAACGCATTCTCAAAACCCGCTCGACACCTCTGACTGAACCGGCATTCATTCAGGCATTTCTGCCGGGATTCATTCCTCCAAATCTTTCCGCTCCGGAAAAGGCGGATTTCGCAGCCAAAGCCTCGGTGATTCTGGATCAAAGTTCCTCTCCATCCAACGCCCCATCCATCGACGAACTCCTGATCCACAGCCATTATATCGGTCCCTGGCCGGCAGGCAGAGCGAAAGACGCGATGCGTTTTTCCCAGCCTGGCGCCATTCGCAAAATGCTCGATGCCCAACAATCTCGAATTGATTCAACCTCGGTTCCGGCATTCATCAGAACAGCGAACACCTTCCAGAAATCCACGTATTTCTGGAAATGTGATTATCGGGGACCAGCCAAAGAAAAGCAGGAAATCCTGGATCATGATTTCGATTCTGGAAACCGGACTCTTCCACCAGGTTCTGAATGGATTCAGGTGTGTGGAATGAACTATCTCGTTCTTTCAAAAACAAACGGCCAATGGAACGACAACGCTTACGATCTCGAATTCAACGAAGACCGCATTCACATGAGTGACGTGGCAAAGTTTCTCGCAAAGATTGCTACCGGCAGCGGAGAGATTCCATCGGAGACGGGACCTGAAATGGTATTCATCACCGACGCAAGAAATTCAGTTTCCAGGCATCCTCAATAGAGCTATTTCGGGTCAAGACTCCGGCTTCCGCAACTCCCGAATCATTTCCCTCGCTCTATGCAGCCTCTGCTTGACGGCTGATTCAGAAATAGTTTCAACCTTGGATATTTCCTCACATGTCAGACCGGAGACATATTTGAGAATCATCACCCGCCTGTATTCTTCAGGAAGCGGAGCAAGCATGGTCTGTACATCATCCTGAACACTGGGCTGAATCGCTGATGTGGGGTCCTGGACGTCATCCGGGATTTCCTGAGGAGACAGCAGTTTGCTGTCCCGTATTTTTTTCCCGGAAAAATTTCTGGAGGTATTACGAGCGATGGTAAACAGCCAGGCGCCGAAAAAACCTCTCGACTGATATTTGGATAAAGCGCGGAACGCACTGACGAAAACTTCCTGAGTCAGATCCTCCGAGTCGGATGCATTTCCCATCAGTCGGAAGAAAAACTTGAAAATTTTCTGTTCGTAGCGTTGAACCAGAATCTCGAAAGCCTTGGGATTTCCCTTTTGAACACAACCGACAACCTCATCATCAGTCAGTTCATTGTCTGAAAGCCCTTCCGGCTCATGATGGCCGTTATTGACGCCCATCGAACCGAATCCTTTCCTTTTCCATAACCGGCTTTTCCCTTATGACAAGAGGCTGATTCTCCCGCTTACTAGAACAAACCCACCCAATCAACAAGTGACATTTTCTTCAGCTCCCCGGAGCAAAAATCACTCTCCCTTTCCGTGCCTGGATATTGATGCAGCATGGTTTACATGGCCTGCTGGCAGGTTCTGACAATCCGCCCAGCTGCCGTCAGTTCGGGCTTCGGAAAGGCTGCTTTGGAAGCTTTCATACAACTTCAGTCGGAAAGGCGCGCAAGCCGCTTGGCCAGATCACCCTGCTGGTGAGCCATTTTATCGAAGTTGCCGGAATTCGCTTCCACGGATTCCGTTTTTTCCGGAAGGGAAAAAATAGTGGCGGTTGCACTCGATGTCTCGATATGCCCCCGTCCTGCCTTTTGTTCGGCAAAACTCCTGGTCAAGCGCTGCTTTTCCTCCTCGATCAGTCTCGCGATCACACTTTCCAATCGTTCCTTCGCCTCGGCTTGAAACGGGGATTTTTGATCCAGCAGTATCTGATACTCCTTTTTCGCGTCCTCAAGCCGGCTCATCCGTTCCAGCAGCCCGGCGAGTTCCATCCGCACAAGAGGGGCATCGGGCCGCCGTTCAACTTCGATGCCAAGAATTTCTGCAGCCGAAGCCGGATTTCCCTCTCCTTCAAGGGAAGCTGTTTTCCTCAAAAGGAACCCGATATTTTCCGGATCCCTGGTAAAGAGTTTCGAGAATATCGTCGCTGACCTGTGAAAATCGCCAGTCTGGAAAGCGCTTTCAGCAAGGAAGAACAAGATATAATCGTTCGACTTGTCAGATGTTTCGATCGGGGTAAGAATGTTCACCACGTCCTGGAAGCGTTTCTGAAAATATCTCAACCGCGCTTCCTGAAGCGGAATCCGCTCTTTCATCCCCGTCAGGGACTTGAACTCAACGAGAACCTGTTCGGCATCATCGAGGCGATTCAGCTCAACAAGCAGGTCGATGAGGGCTCGGTATCCCTCCGCGACCTGGGGAAACTCGCGAATCAACAGGCGGAAGGCGGCTTCGGCCTTGTCCGTTTCCATCAGGTCAAGATGCCGGTTCGCACGCTTCAGCAGGGCTGCACGTCGGATCGATGTCGTTTTGTCAATCCCACGTCGTTTCAGGAGATGGTCGGTAAAAGCAGCAAGCGTGGCGGAGCGCGGCAGGAGCTTCAGTTTCTGAAAGGCTGCAATCGCCTCATCGACGAGATCGTTTCCGAGAAGATATTCACCCTTCAGAAACTGAAGAAGAGGCGATGATGGATACCGGCTCTGAATTTCACCCAGGGATGACTGGGCAAACTGCCAATTCTGAATAATCCGATAAATAATGCTCAAAAAGAGCTTCGAATTGAAATCCGAGGGATTCTGCTGACACGCCTTTTTAAAAAAAGCGAATGCCGGCGCGAGATCTTTTCTCCTCGAGGGGATACTCGAAACAGGATCCGTTTTCAGCAAAAACTTGTAATACGTTTTTACCCCGTTTGAGTATTTCTTTTTCGCAATCTGGTCCATCGCAGCCAGATAATCTTTATTCGAATCGGCCCAGACGGAAAGCACCCAGAAAACCAGAAAAGCGGCAGTAAAGAACCTGCAAATATTATATCTGCTCATATATAATATTCGTTCCCGCAGGAGCCGATATTCTTCACAACGTATGAATACATCTTCAAACCCGCTTTCTTGCGAAGGTCGGGTGATTTCGTCTCATCGTTCACTCAGAGGTCATACAAATCCGTTTATCCGGGAATGTGGCGCATTAGCAGGCTGGTGCTCATGGGTTCCAAGATCTGTTGACACCGGGGGCTCTCTCTTGGAGGGTAGCACTCAGAAGGGGGAACTGCAACTCACCCTCCCGAGCGGGCGAATCAATGCAGGAAAACGCATCCCGTGGCGTAGGGCGCCCAGGTCATGCACGGGTTCAAATCGGGCTCGATCAGTTCGTTGGCGTACCCGACTGCAGAAAAGAATCGAGATTTGGCTTCCAAGAAACGCTGCCAACGATCTGCCCGAGAGAAGGCGACTTTTCAAGCATGAGCTGCGGCTTTTTTGACAGCTCGATTTCCTGTTGAACAAACCTTGCAAGATACGGATTTCTATCCTCAAACTGGCTGCCGACGAAAGCCAGGAATTTTTCCCGCTGAGCGGCTGTAACAGGTGAGTTCGGCAAGAAGACCAGGATTTTATAGACGTCGAGGAGTTTGAGGAGAGTCTGAAATTGTCGTTTCCGGTCCTGGAAAGGTTCCATCCCGTCTTCCAGGAGAATTTCATAATTATTCTTCGCGGCAAGGAGATTGAAAAGAAACAGCTGATAAACCTTATCTATTTGCAGATACCCGACTCTGGGCCTGTCCGCATTATCCCAGAGAGTGCTTCCCAGGTGCCCCTGATCGAATGCTGAAAGGGATGCGCGCACTTCGGGGGTCAGGGTGTGCAGAAACTGGAACGCTGTTCGTGCGATTTCATAACTTCCGCTGGCAAGGGCCGAGACGAGCTGAAACCTGTTCGCGTCATACCGGTCAGCCGGCATCGGCTTTAATTCCGCCCGCCACTTTCCAATACTCTCGTTCAGTTTGAAAAGGACCTCGGAATCAAGAAACGCATTGCAAAAAACCAGGATTTTTCCAAGAGACATGATCGTGTCCCGATTTCCCCCATTTTCTGAAAGCAACTGGGTGAGACTCTTGCTGGATTCCTGATAAAACGACCGGCAGATCTCCTTCTCGACGTCACTGTCTGGAATGGAGACGGGAATACCAGCCTTTTTGGGAGTCTGGGGGGAATAGAACATCAGCTGTGTCTGGAAGCGCCCTGTCCCCGTTTTTGCCTTCCACTGGAAATTGATTTCCGTCTGATAGAGATCCTGATCCACACCTGTGGAACTGAGCCTGGAAGCGCCAACCCCGACGAGAAAATCCTTTGTCTGGCTATATAACCCACATTTCCGGTGTACCGCATTTCCCCCAAAGAATTTTGAGAACGTGA
>CAZQYQ010000052.1:0-20526 GCA_964597625.1 uncultured bacterium | reverse complement strand
AGCTGGTTGATGTTGCGGGGCTTGCCGCCGGATGAAGCGGATGGGCCGGCGTCCCGGCAGCATCGGGCGCGGCCGGCTTCGGAGAAGCGGGATGGGAAACCGGAACAGCCGCATGCCCGACGGGAACGGAGGGCTGGACATTCTGCCGCGGTGTCGGAGCAAACGCGGGAGGGGAGGGCTCTTCCGGGGCAGGCTGCTTCAGTGGGCCATCGGAAGACGGCTCTGAGTTCTGTTTGGCCGGAGAATCGACGTGGATGGCGGAAGAGGCCGGGGCGGCCGGGGCGGCCGGGGCGTCGACGGGGGGGACGGGCTTTTCGTTCTCGCTCATCGCTTGAGCCTCCGATACGGGAACAGAACGTCGCCGAAGTATTCCCACAACTTGTCGGTGATGAATGCCAGAATGACGATGACCAGAAGAACAAGATATATGTGCTCTTTAGGCCCGATGCGCTGACTGCCCAGAATCAGGGCGCCCAGACCGCCGCTGCCCATGTCGACCATTTCAGCCAATATAATATAACCCCAGCCGACGCCGAACCCCATGCGCATCGCATCATACAGGTTCGGCAGGGAGATGGCCAGGAGAACGTGTCGTACCGCCTGCCACTTGCTCGAGCCGAGCGTGTAGGCCGTCAGCAGATACACGTTGTCGACCTCTTCGATGGCGCGAACGAACATCGGCAGCAGGTAAATGCCGAACGCGAAGGCCAGGAACATGACTTTCTGAAGCTCGGTCGTTCCGAAGAGGCTCATGAAGAGCGGAACCAGTGCCGGAATCGGAAGATACCCGCCGAAAACCATGAGCGGCGCAAACATCGCCTTGATCCGCGAGAAACTGCCCATGGCAAGCCCCAGGGGAAAGCCCAGCAGCAGAGCGACGAGGAATCCCTCGCCGACTCTCACGAAACTGGCGAAAACGTTGCTCAAAAGCTTTCGATCGACCCAGAGCGATTTCAGCGAGCGCAGCACTTCCATCGGACTCGGGAGGATGGCCTGGGTAAGCAGCCGGGTTTCAATGTCTTCATACCTGTATTCAAGCACGTAGATCTGTTTGCCGGCTGCACCGGATGCCTGCACGCCGCCGCGCCCGACCGCCGTGCCTTTCTGCGGGTCGGCAGCTTCGGCCGGGGCCGGGACGACATTGCGGCCGACGATGCGTCCGCGCTTGAGTTTGATCTTGAAACTGTCGGCTGATGTCCTGACATACAGGTTGTGCAGCGGAAACCTCGCGTTGCCGGAAATCACGAACGTATCCGTCGCGCCCTGTTCGAGCTGCCAGCCGACGACTTTCAATCCCATGCCGTCGGTGATCAGCCGCCCGATTTCAGGAACCGGGTCCCCGGTGTCGAGCTCCCCCTCGGGAATATAGACGACATCCATTTTTCCCCAGGTGGCGATCGTCCAGATGAGCAGGAGAAAAAGAATCGGGAGAATTCCAAGCATGGCGCTTTGAGAAAGCGGCACCGGTTCGCGAATTTTGAGAAACTCGCTCAGGGCCACGCCCCTGACCGGCGTGTTCTGCGGTGAAGTGTCTGTGACGGGCGGCATGAGAGGACCTCCGGTGACCATGAACCTTCAGAAACGTGATCGGCTTGACGCAGGCCGGGCGGCGATGAACAGGTCCCGTCGCCCGGCCTGAATCACTGATTACTGGCTTTCGGGCGAGTAGACCGAAACCTCAACGCGGCGGTTGAGAGCCTGGTTCTGCGGATCAGTCGGATCCGCCGGCTCTTCCCAGCCTTTGCCTTCGACCACGAACTTGTTCGGATCGAACTTGTATTTGTTCACGAGCGCCAGCTTGACCGCATTGGCTCGCTCGTTGCTGAGATCCTTGACGACCTCTTCCGGGACCTTGCCCTTCATCGAACTGTCGGTGTGGCCGACGATCGCGACGACGGCGCGTTCATACGCACCGACGAGGCGGCCGACTTTTTCCATCGTTGCTTCGATATTGGGATCATACAGAGTGTTCGGAAGCGGCCGGCCGATATCGTCATGCTGAGGTTCGAACAGGTTTGACGAGTTCGGGTAGAAGCTGATGCGAACCGTCTGGGTGACGATCGGGGCTTCCGCCGAGACTTTCTTGTAGCTGGTCGGCACGAAACTGCTGATGTACTCGTCCTTGTGATGCTTGAACGTGCCGTCTTTCTGGATGGCTTTCAGCAGCGAGAAATCCATGATCTGATCGAAGGTTACCGGGCTTTCGACCTTGCCCGCGAGCTGATAGACCGAGTTGATATTCTTCCAGGTCCGCTCGAAGCTGGTCGGATTGTTGGCATTCAGGAAAAACTCGATGTTCTCGGCGAAATTCGTCGAGTGGGCATCGTTCTGCATGCCCTTCACATCATCGATCTTCATCCCGTATCCGTCGGCCATCCACTGGAACGCCTGGGCTTTGAACGTCGGGTTCTTGAGCAGGTCCATGCCCTCGAAAATGCCGGCCACGAGGCCCTTGACGATCTCGGGTTTGTCGCGCGCGAAGTCGGCGCGGACGGCCCATACATCGGCGATCAGCTTGTTCGCTTCGCTGGTCGTTGTCAGAATGCGGGTTCCGGCAACCTTCTCGGGAATGTTGTAAATATCCGGCGCCCAGCTGACGCAGGCATCGATGCTCTTGTCGGAAACAAACGCTGCAGCCGCTTCAAATGCGGTTGCCGTGTATTTCGGCGTGATGTCGCTGAGCTGCAGGCCGCCGTTGATCAGCAGGTTGCTGATGAAATACTGCGACGGGCTGTTCTGCGCGAATACGACGGTTTTGCCCTTCAGGTCGGCGACGCTGCGGATGGCGGAGCGGACGACGATGCCGTCGCCACCATTCGACCAGTCGACCTGCTGGAAGATGCGCGGCGCGGTCCGGCTGTCTTTCATCAACTCGGGGGCGAACAGGGCGATCATGTCGAGCGTGCCCCACAGCACGTGGCTGGTGCCGGCCGCGAATGCATCGCGGGCCACGACCGGGTCATCGATGAGCTTCAGGTTGACCTTGAACCCGTATTTCTTGAAGAACACACTCTCTTCGTTGGGCTTGAACCCGTTATTGGCGGCTACGATCGGCAGCCAGCCGATCCAGACATTGATCGGGAACTCAACGATCTTTTCCTTCTCGTCCCATTTGTAGGCGGAAGTGCCTTTGACGGGCGGAAGCTTCTCCTGCGGAACATACTTGTACTCCTGAAGGGTGGTGACCCCCTTCGTATCGGGAGCTTCTACGACCGGTTTCGCCGGCGTCGCGCCGGCCGGAGCAGGGGCTTCCTGGGCGAATGCCGAGCCGAACTGCAGAAAAAATGCAAGAATCGCAACCGATGCGAGTCTGGACAGTTTCATGAAATCCTCCATTCTATATATTGTGTCGCATATAAATCAGCCATGCCGATGCGACGCTGAGGACGAAGGCCGGGGCCGCATCGGCCGGGTTGCTACGGGCGAGGGCCCAGCTCCTTTTCGGGAGCCGGAGGCGGCGCATCGGTCACGGAAGCCGCGGGTGCGGCTTCGCCGGTTCCGGCGTCGAGGCCGTAGATCGAGGTGAACTCGGCCAGCGCCTGTTCGCCGAGAGCGGCCTGCTCGTTTTCCTTGAGCTGAACACCGGAGGTGTCGATCTGGCCCGTTGAAACCCGCGCGCGGCCCGCGGCTTTGTCGCGGCGTTCCTGAACGAGTTCGGAAACGCGGGCAATCGTGTCGCCGGTGCCGCCGATGCTGCTGATCATGCCTTTTGCCATTTCAGAAAGCTCGGCCTGGGCTTCGAGCATCTCGGTCTCGGAAACCATTGCCTGGAGCTTCTCGATCTTCTGCTGGGCTTCGCGGACGGAGACATCGCGGGCGTGCTCGAGATCTTTGAAGGTCTTTTCCTGGAGCTGGAGCTGCTGCTGGTTTTCGTCGAGCTGCTGCTTCACGGTCTGGAGCTGAAGGGCGAGCTGACCAGCCACGGCGCGGTTGCCGGCCTTGAGGTTGGCGGTGATCTTGGCCGTCAGTTCCTTCTCTTTCTGAGAAAGGTTCTTGACCTGTCGGATCAGTCTCTCGAGAAACGCGGCCTGGTTGGCCAGCTGCTCGTTGAACCGAGAGATCTGCTTGCGCAGATTCTCTTTTTCAACCTCGATCAGGGCATGCGGGTTCTGGGCTTCAAGCCCCGAGATGAAAAGCCCGAAAAACCCTCGAATAAGATTCATCAACCTGGTGAACATACTGTGACCTCTCCTTTCGGATGTGACTTACTGTTCCGGGGTAAAGACCTGCACCTCAACGCGCCTGTTGAGGGCATGGTTCATCGCGTCGTTTTCATCGGCCGGCACATCCCAGCCTTTGCCTGCCGCAACGAACTTATTGAGCTGGAACTTGTATTTCCTGATCAGGGCATCGCGAACCGACTTGGCGCGATCTTCCGACAGGTCTTTCACGGCCTTTTCAGGCACCTTGCCCTTCATCGACGCATCGGTGTGGCCGACAATGGCGACCGTTGCCCGTTCATACTGGCCGACCATGCGCGCGATCTTTTCGAGCGTCGCATCGACGGAAGGATCATACAGCGTGTTCGCGACGGGCTGGCCGAACTCGTCATGCTCGGGCTCGAACACGTTCGCCGAGTTCGGGTAGAAGTTGATGCGCACGGTCTGGGTCAAAACCGGGGCCTCGGCTGAAACCTTCTTATACGAGGTTGGGACGAACCGTGAAGCCGGAACATCCAGCTGATCCTTGAAGGCGCCTTCCTTGTCGAGATCCTGGAGGACCGAGAAATCGACGACCTCGTCGAACCGCACCGGCGTCGCGAGAACGCCCAGTTCGCGGTAGACCAGGGTGATGTTGCTCCAGGTGCGCTCGAAGTTCGTCGGATTGTTGCGGTTGGTGAAGAACTCTTTATTCATGCCGAAGTTCGTCACATACGCGTCATTTTCCATCGTCTTGATATCGTCGACCTTCATGCCGTAGCCGTCCGCCATCCATTGAAAAGCCTGGGCTTTCTGGGTCGGATTCTTGACCGTCGTCATCCCTTCGAAGATGCCTGCCACCAGGCCTTTGACGATATCCGGATGATCTTTCGCGAAGTCGGCGCGAACGGCCCAGACGTCGGCAATCAGACGGTTGGCTTCTGCCGTTGTCGTTAAAATGCGGGTTCCGGCTACTTTTTCCGGGATGCTGTAGATGTCCGGCGCCCAGCTGACACAGGCATCGATGCTCTTGTCGGCAACGAATGCCGCGGCTGCTTCGAAGGCCGTCGAAGTAAAACGGGTTTTCACCCGCTGCGGGCTCAGTCCCGCCGTAATCAGGAGATTATGGATCAGATACTGGGAAGGGCTGTTCTGCGCATACACGATGGTTTTGCCGTCGAGATCCTTGACGGATCTGATGTTTCCGCGCACGACGACGCCGTCGCCGCCGTTCGACCAGTCGATCTGCTGGAAAATGCGAGGGGCCGTGCGGCTGTCTTTCATCAGTTCACCCGCGAACAGGCACATCATGTCGAGCGTGCCCCACAGGACGTGGCTTTTGCCGGCGGCATACGCATCGCGCGCCACGACCGGGTCATCGATCAGCTTGAGATTGACCTTGAAGCCGTATTTCTTGAAGAAGATACTCTCTTCGCTGGGAGCGAACCCGTGATTGGCGGCCACGATCGGAAGCCAGCCGATCCAGACGTTGATGGGAAACTCGACGATCTTCTTCTGGGCGTCCCATTCGTAACTTGACACCCCTTTGACCGCCGGCAGCTTTTCCTGCGGGATATACTTGTATTCCTGAACGGTTGTGATCCCCTTCGCATCAGGCGCTTCAATCGCCTGACCGGTCACCGCGGGGCCGGTCTGTCCTGTCGCTGCATCACCGGCCGAACCGGTTTGCGCCGGGCCGGAGGCGGTGCTGCTCGAAGCAGGGAAAATCATCTGCTTCAGAGACGGCGAAAAGGAAACGGCTGCGGCAAATACACAGCCCAGAATAAATACGAACATCACGAACTTCCCCAGCGGGGTCGGGCCAAGTTCCTCGTTCACGGAGCTCCTCCTGTGATCAGGTCTTTGGGCTGAATAGACTGATGTGAAATCTGTGCGATCAGAAAATTCACGCTCTCTGTCGCCCCCCATGATAGCTGGAACGTCAGCTCAAGGCAACGGCGAGTTGTCATACAACTTTCAGACATCCTCTGAACGGCCTGCTTTGCCCTTCGCTCGCCGCCCGTCTGGTATCAGGAAGAAATGGGAGCCTTCAGAGGGCTGGGAATGCCGGCGGCCGGTGTTTCCGCCACTTGCCCGGTCTCTCGGGTTTGAAGTAACATGCTCGTGCTTTTCATTGCCGCCGGATGAGTCCCGCGGGAATTCATCTGCCGTGCAGGATGGGGATGAGCTGAAGGATATGGGACGGCTCACGCCACGAAAAGCAGGAAGAAGGTTGAACATTCCGCCCGTTTCCGGACAGAAAACGTTCGCTGATATTTTGGCGCTGGCCATCGAAACAGAGACCCGGGCCCGGGATCTCTACGAGGCCCTGACGTGCATGTTCGCTCATGTGCCCGGCGTGGCGGCCTTCTGGACCGGGTTGAAGGAGGACGAGCAGCATCATATCTCGATTCTCCGGGATGTTCTGGAGCATTTATCTTCTGAAGAGAAACGGAACCCGGCTGATAAGACCGCATGGACCAAACTGGAAGAGACGAAACTTACGATTTCCAGGCGATTGGACAAGCGGTTTCTGACTCTCGACGATGCGTACGAGTTCTCGCACGAACTTGAATATAGTGAGATAAATATTATATTCAAGATGCTGGTCATCGGGCCTGTTTCAGCGGGAAAAACCGTTGAAATCATTGACGCCAATATCTGCGATCATCAGCAGAAACTGATCGATTTCGCGAAGAACTTCGGTGGAAGAGCCTGGCGCCAGACGATTGTCGCGCAGCCGTGGACAGGGAAGACGGGCTGCTGATCCGTGCGCGGGCTTAAAACCTGCCCAGCAGCAGATCCGTCTGCAGGAACAGCCCTTCGAGACGCACGCCCTCGACTCCGCAAAACGTGTATCCGGCGCCTATTTCAAGGACGATGTGGCGTGTCATCGGGAGCATGCCGACGATCATCGGTTCGGCAAATGCGAAACTGCCGTCATTGATGTGCCTTGAACTCCGCCGGGTTTTCAGTTCATAGGTACCGCCGCCGATATTCACACGCCATTTGAGCCGTGTATCCTTCATGAAATGGTCTTCAATGGTAAAACCACCCATGCGCAGATTCAGCGCCATCGAGTTGCCGTTCAGGGTGCCTGCCTGAGCCATCAGGCCGATCTTCGGATCATCCACGCGGCCGCCGAACCCCCGGCCCCCCCAGACCAGCATATCCCCGCCGAATCCGTCCGGCCCGGAAGCCCGCTTGTATTTGAATGTGACCCCGCCTGCACCGACCGGCATGGTTTTTCCGGGTTGTTCGACAAGCAGAATCGGATCCCGGGCTGCTTGTGCCGTCCCGGTTCCCGCGATCACCAGAAACAGCGCCAGCAGGAAGACCGACAGCGTATGAAATTTCGCAATCATCGCTTTTCTATCGGCAGATGCGGTGAAATTCCTCAGGCTCAAAGCCGGAAAGCGGTCACATGAACAGTGACCCGATATCCTTGATGGTGACAAGCAGGAATAAAATCGCAAGCCCGATGGTTCCCCACTGGTAAATCGGCATCAGAACCTGCTCGCGAAGCGGACGGCCGACGACGGCATGCCAGGCGGCCAGAATCAGTTTCAGGCCGTCGAGCGGCGGAAGCGGCAGCAGGTTGAAGACGGCCAGGTTGACGCTGAGGATCGCAAGCAGCGTCAGAAAACCGAACCAGCCTCCCTGCGCAGCCTGGGATACCTGGTCGAGAATTGCGATCGGCCCGCCGACCTGGGTTGTGCCATGGAAGGTGAACAACCGCGAAAAGGCGATTCCGACGCCGACGGTTTCCTGGATGCTTCGGGAAATTCCGCCGGCAACGGCATCGGGGATGCTCCAGGGATGTTCCGCCGCAAATCTGGGTCTCATGCCGATCATGAACCGCTCTCCGTCTCTGCGCGGAGCGACCGTGACCACCACGACTTCTTTTCCGCGCTGCACGCGAAGCTGCATCGGCCTGTCACCATTTTCCTGAATGATCGCGAGAAGTCCCGGCCAGTCGGAAACATCTCTGCCGCCGGCCTTCAGGATCGAATCGCCGCTTTGAAGTCCCGCGGTCGCGGCAGCGCTTCCTTTCACCAGCGAATCGACGGTTGGAACAGGAACGGGATTGCCCCAGCCATGGAGAACAAGGGCGAACAGGACAGCCGCAAGCACAAGGTTCGCCGCTGGCCCCGCTGCGGCAACAACCGCCTGCACGCGCGGCGGATCATCAGGCATCAACGGCTCTCCTGCGGCTTCTCTGCGATCGAGTTCGTCGGGATCGACCGGCATGACATAGCCGCCCAGGGGAATCCAGCCGAGCCGGTACTCCGTTCCGCCCCGCTGCCATCGGAAAACCGGGCTGCCGAAGCCGATCGAAAAAGCGAAAACCGGCCGCCCGCACCGACGCAGAGCCATAAAATGACCCAGTTCGTGTATCAATACGAGAAGACCAAAGCCGAAAACGGCACCGGTCCAGCCCAGAAACGTCACGAGCAGGTTCATCATGTGTGTTCCTTTGTTATATCTTCAAGTGCGTCAGATACCCCTTTCGGCGTAAATCCAGCCGATGGTAAGGGGTTATTTGCCTTTCTTGAGTCCGGCATACAGTTTGTCTGATCTGTCGAACGTGTCGCGGAAATTGATGTCAACGTTGCATATCATATCGTACAGAAGAAGCGCGCCGTTGATGTCGCCGGAGGCTTCAAGGGCGACACCGATCCGATAAAGGACATCTTTCAGTTCATCAGACATCATCTCGCGGTCAAACTCGAGAGTTTCAATGATTTCACGCGCAAGAGCCGGTTTTTTGCAGTGCAGATGCGCGTCGGCAAGCAGCAGGCCGATCTCTTTCGTGCGCTTCGAAGCAAACACGGGCGTCAGCAGAGCAACGACATCATCCCATTTTTTCTGCGAAGCTTTTTTCTGTGCCTCCGCCAGCTCCTTTGCGATCTCGTCATCGGGTTTCGCGGGGGAAGAGGGGGAGGCCGGCGGCTGGGGCAGGGTCTGAGCGGGGGATGCTCCGGCGGCGTGCGTCATGATGTCCTGCGTCATCATCCCCAGATCGTCGGGAATGTCGGAACCGTCGAGGCCCTGTTCCGCAAACGGGTCAAGGGTCGGCATGGACAGGATGTCATCGACGGAGCCCGCGCTCGGCGGCGTTGCCGGAAGCGGAGCCGATGCGAGCCGGTCCATTTCAGGGGGTTCCTCCGGCGGCATCTCGTGGTCCTGAAAGCCCATCGGCTTCAGCGGAGCCGCAGCATGGGGAGGGAGGGGGGCGAATGGCACGTTGCGCGGCTTCGATGGGGCCGGACTGGTGTTTCCGGCATCGGGAGATGCGGGACCGGGCATTTTCAGGAAGTCGGGGACCGGCGTTGACGTGTCGGAAGAGGCGAAGCCGTCAGGAGGGGGCTCTACAAACCCCTCGACGTCGGCATCGGTGGGAAGCGACGGAAGGACCGGCCCGGAGGGGAGGGGCTGCAGACCATCCGTCATCAGATCGTCGCTGAAGGGGGACAATTCATCGGTTCCGCTGAAAGCCTCCGGAGAACGGGTCGTCTGTTCGAGTTCTTTGCGCAGGCCCGTGACAATCTCGGTCAGCTGCGGATTTCCGGGATGCCGGCGCAGAAACTCCTCATACTGGAGAACAGCCTCGTCGAGCATGTTCATCTTTTTCATGCAGGTCGTGTAAACGACATGAATGCCCATATTGTTCACATTTGTCGTCAATACCTGCAGACACTCGCGTGCGGCCTCCGCATACATGCCCTTCTTGGAGTAGTTGCGCGCAAGGAGTTCACGGTAGCCTTCCCCATCGGGCTTTGTCTTGATCGCTTCCCTGAGGACCGTAACCACTTCGTCGCCCATGCGCTTGCTCTGGACATAGGCATCGGCGAGGGCGGTCACATTCTCCCGGTTTGACGGTTCCGACTGGAAGTAGGCATACATGATCTCCATCGCGTCAGCGGTGTACTGCTTTTGCGTGACGTAGTATTTGCAGAGAACCGGCAGATACTCGGTCCGTGCGGGGTCCTGCTTGTAGAGGGTCTCATACATGGTGATCGCTTCATCGGAAGACGTATTCGTTTCGAGGTAGGCTTTGGCAAGATACTTCCAGCCAACCGGATTATCGGCGAACTGCTGCAGCAGATGCCGCGCGTTTTCCTGGCATTTGAAATAGTTCTTGAGGGCAAAATGCCCCTGAACGCTTATTTCAAGCAGCTGACGCTGAAGCTGAATTGGCACATTCGGTCGCCTGAGCGCATCTTCGGTGATGCGGACGGCTTTTTCATTCTGGCCGGCTTCAAGCGCCATCGTCGCTTTCTTCACCGGATCGGATATGAAAAGGTTCAGCGCCGGCGCCACCATGAGGATGAAGACGACGACAAAGGCCACCAAAAACAAACCCAGCCCGATCAGGACCTCCGTCGTGTAATTTCTATACCATAAGGTATATTTTAATTTCCAGAAGCTGGGCTGGTTTTTCGCGTATTCCGACTCCTGCTCGATGAACGAATTGAATCTGCGATATGCCTCGACGTACTGCTGATCATCGGTGAGGATGCCGATCATCACCCAGTCGACATCGCGCTTCAGCTCGGGGTCGACGTTCGGCAGTTTCTGGAACTTTTCGAAATAATCGCGGGCCTTGCGCAGATCACGGTTTGACCCGAGAATATAGATCTTCCCGAGATAAAAAGTCGCTTCGGCGTATTTCTCCGGCTCTTCCTCGTATGCCTTCAGGATATCGGGAAGGGCAAGGTCGTACTTTTCGCTCTGATACAGGCTTACGGCGAACTGGTATTTCTGGCCGATATCCTTCTTGGCATCGATTTTCTTTTTCAGATCATCGCGGCCGGGGAGGCCGGGAAACATGCCTTCCGCCTTTTTCAGGGTCGTTTCGGCGTCTTCATACTTTCCGTCGGCGAACTTGATCTTTGCCTGCTCGAACCAGTATTCCGCATCCTTCATCTTCTTGCGCTCCGGGTCTTCCAGGGCGACGTCGGGAGCGGTCGCGATCGTAATGCTGGGCGGGGGCTCGATGTCCACCGGAAGCATGGCATCATCGCTGGCCTCGATGGGCATTGCATCACCCGGTGGAAACTCCGTCGCCGGCGATGCGGGCTGCCTGCCGGAGGTTCCCTGCTGGGCCGGGACCTTCGCGGTCAGCAGGAGATCGGGCTCGGGCTGCGGCTCGGGCGGCAGGGGAACATCGGGCGGAGCCGTCGGATCGTTTTCGAACGGGTTCTCGGGAACCTGCGGCGCGCTGGTTTCACCGGCAACCGGCGTTGCCCGGCGCAAAAAGCCGGCTTTCCCGGTCAGGCGTTTGGCTGATGCAAGGCCGTAATTCTTGGCGTTATATAAAAACTGGAAATCATCGAACAGAATTTCAGATGACGGATCGATCTGAAGCGCCTTTTCGAGCTGCTCGAAACTTTGCGGCAGTTTCCCCTTCGCGAAAAGAACTTTCGAGAAGGTGTAATGGGCGAGGGCGCCGGATTCCCTTTCAAGCGCTTTTGACAGGTGCTCCACCGAGGTGTCGAACCGGCCCTCGTGAAATTCAATATCTCCAAGAATAATACGCGTCCCCGGATCGTCGGGGGTGATTTTCAGCCGCTTTTCCGCTTCCGCGCGGACAGGTTTGAGAAGATCCTTGCGGAGTTTCGTGAGCTTCGGATCCTCATCCTTGTTCTGAAGCTCACAGCGCATCAGCTCCAGATATGCCTCGGAAAGCATTCTTGCTGATATATATTTTTTCAGCGATGTGTAATCAGCCGTGATCGCAGCGGCGGCCGTCAGCGAACACATGACAGCGATGACGATCAGGCATGCCGGCAGGAAGCGGCTGGACCTGGTGCTCATGATTCGTTCAGACAATGCTCTTGCCGCACTGCTGGCAGTAATAATCCGCCTTGCTGTTGGCGGCTCCGCAGTGCGGGCAGGAGATTCCTTCGCCGGTATCGGCGGGGGGCTGAGCTCCGGGCAGGCTCTGGGCCCCCGGATCGTCGAGAGCAGACTGTTCGGCCGGACCGGTCACGACCGGGATCCCCGCCCGGGTAGCCATCTTCATGGCTTCCGTGAGACCCTTCTGGAATGCCACGTTGTAGGGGTTTTCAGCGAGGAAGGCCCGGTAAATATCGATCAGTTCGGGCAGCTTTTCCATTTTCTGGTAACAGTCCCGCAGGACTGCGTGGACCATCTCATTGTTGACATCCATCTGAATGACCTGCTCGCAAAGCCTCAGGCAATCCTCGTTCTGCTGCTGTCTCAAATGCAGCTTCGCGACGCCGAGCAGGAATTCCGGCTCGAGTTTGACGAACTCCATCATGCGCTGGAAAACGCGCATGGCATTTTCATCCGTGCGCCCCTTCTGCAGATAAAATTTGCCGAGAGGCTTGAGCACCTCGGGGTTGTTCGGTTCGAGCTCGAGCCACTTTTCCAGGATCTCGATGCCGTCGTTGCTGAGCGTCTTCTGGCCGGTATAATGCTGGCCGAGAAGGGATACCAGAGCGATATTGCGGTTTTCCGTCTTGTACAGGTTCAAAAGCTCGGGAAGGCTTTCCGGCGTCAGCATGCGCCGTCCGAGATAGGCAAAACCGAGCCACTGATGAGCCTCCGCGTCCTGCGGGTTGATCGAAATCAGATGCTTGCACTCGCCGATCGCTCTGTCATAGGCGCCGGTCTTGAGAAACGCCTGCGCTGAAAGCCGTGAAATCATGGCGCCGTCATACAGATCGAGATTCGGCAGTCTTCGAATCGCATTGAGCTCGTCAATGGACTCCCGGTAACAGCCCTTGTTCAGGAATGCCCGTGCGCGTTTGATGGCGGCGTTTTTATTGTATTCAGGGAGGTTGTTGTAAATGATCCAGCCGATCCAGCACAGGATCAGAATCGCGACTGCGGGGACCACGACCGGACCCCAGTTGAACGCGCCGGCCTTGTAGAGGACATCGTCGATGCCCGGATACTCGGGATCGGCGTCTTTCACTTCCTTGAGAATTTTGTAGGCGGCCGCATTGTCGCCGACCCCGGCGTAGATGTTGCCGAGCACGAATTTGGCTCTGTTGTTGTCGGCCTGTTTGGCGAGCTGGCGATTGGCCAGTTCCTTGGCCTTGTCGATATTGCCGTTCTTCCAGTAACAATAGGACAGGAAACTGAGCAGATCGACCGAGTAGTCGATCGGAAGCGATTCGAGGCTTTTGATGCACTCCTCATACTCGCCGCTCTTGTACTGCTCTTTCCCTTTTTCCCAGGTCTGTTTCCGGGTATCGATAGAGCCGATTTTCTGCATCTCGTCATCGGCCTGGGACTTGTATTTCTCAAGTTTCGAATCGAGGGCGATGAGGGCCAGGGCACGCTCGAAAGCCGTTTTTGCATCCTTGTTGTTGCCCGCGCCGGCGAAACGCGTGCCCATGGAAATGAAACTTTCCGTCAGCGCGGCGCGCTCCTGTGTGCTGCGCGGCAGCCGTTCCGTGCGGCCGAGCTTTTTCATCAGTTCGGTTTCAAAGGCGACGGCTTTCGCGAGAAGCTTGCGTGCCTCGTCGTGCTTCGGTTGTGCCCGGATGACCTGCTCAAGCATGTCGCGCGCTTCCAGCCATTTTTCACCGGAGGCCATTTTCAGGGCCTCGGCCATCAGATCGCGTGATTCTTCCTTCGCCTGAAGGGACTCGATCTCACTTTTGGCCGTCTCGTTGCCGACATCGATCGACATGGCCGTTTCGAACTCTTCGATGGCTTTGGCGGTATCACCCTTTTCCACATAGGAGCGGCCAAGCTTGATATGGCCTTCGGCGGCATCCCGCTGGTTTTTCCTGATATCAGCCACGAGCTCTTTGCCCAGGTCGAGATTCGGAAGCGGATACCGGGTTGCCTTTTCCGCGTATTCGCGGGCTTTGGCGACATTGTTCGCGTCGAATTCGATTTTTCCGAGATGATAGAAAAGACGGCCGATTCCTTCGGAACGATACTGCGGAAGCTCCGACTTGTTGTCTTCTATCAGGCTGAGTGCAAGGGCTTTTGCTTTTTCGGCCTGTTTCGCGGCGACAAGCTCTTCGACCATATCGGCGCCCAGGTCGGTTTCCGTCGGATCCACCCGGACGATTTCCTCGCGGAGAGACGAGGCTTTCGCGGCATCTCCGGCTGATTTGGCGGCGCGCATGTCTTCCTTGAGCGCCTTGGAAAACTCGTCACGGTAGCTCTGGTTGGCCGGCTCAAGATCATGAGCCTTCTTCAGCATGCGTTTCATGTCATCACGCTTCTGAACGGCCTTCAGGAGCAGCGCTGCGTTGTAATACGGCTCGGCCCAGGTCGGGTTGAGCTTCATTGCCTTCTGAAGATAATCCTTCGCCTCGGCATAATTGCCGCTTCTGATCGACAGAACGCCGAGCCGGTTGAGCTCTTTTGCGTCCTGCGCCGAAAGCGGCTGGGCCAGAGTCATGCTGAAAAGGCTCGCCAGGGCGAGTATCACAAGAATAATGCGGCGGTTCATGGATTCCCCTCCGGTAACCGTGTCACCGCCCATCAGTCTAGGCGATTTTCGCGACTTTTGCCAGTGCCTTTAACGCCCATTTGCGAACGTCGGGATCGGTATCGTTGCTCAGGTCCTGGAGAACATCGGAAAACTGCAGGGCGCCTATTTCTCCCAGAGCCCAGGCCGCCGATGCGCGCATCTGCTTGTGCGACGAACGCAGCATCTGTTTGAGCGTGACGACAGCACCCATGCCGCCGAGTTTCCAGAGCGCCGCGGCGGCACTGCTGCGAACCCGGTTGTGAGAATCATTGAGCATCGGATACAGCATTTCAATCAGAGCCTGGTCCCCCTGTGCCGCCAGAGCTTCGACGGCATTCGCCCGGACACGACCGTCGGCGTCGCGCAGGGCTTTTGCAAGAAGCCCGACCGTTCGCTGATTCTTGACCAGACCCAGCGAACGGATCAGCGTTGCGCGGTGTTTCGAGTCCTCTTCCTGGAGATACCGCTCGGAAAGGCGTGACATCGTGAGCTCGGGATTGATCGTGAGACAGGTCGTGATGATCGTATCCCGGATTTTGGGCTCCTCTTCCTTGGCCCACGCCTGAAGCAGGTGGCTGATGGCGCGCGTGGAACCGATCATGCCCAGGCTCAGGACCGCGCGGTTGCGGACGGTCGGGGAAATATCACCCAGAAGCCCGATCAAAAGATCGAGCGAACGATCATCCTTGATCAGACCGAGAATATAGGCGACCGACGCGCGTTTCCGGGCATTCGGCGAGCGCAGTTCCTCGGGAAGGGTGTTCAGACCATACCTGATTCCGCGTTCCCAGAGCGCCTGGATGGCGTTGGCCCGGACGCGGTTGTTGCGGTCAGCCGAGAGGGCCTTCATGATCTCGGGCACCTCGGGGTGATCGATACGGCCGAGCGATTCGACGGCGTTGGCGCGTACGCGTTCGTCCTCGTAGGTCAGAAAGGCCTTGAGAAGCGGCAGATAATCGGCAGACCTGGATGAGCCGATGACCTTGATGCCGGTGGCAAGAAGGTTCGTGTCGTCTTCCCGGCGCAGAAACTCGCAGAGAGCGTTGCGGACAGCCGGCGTCGTCTTTCCTTCAAGCGCCGCCAGCGCCTCGGATCTCAGCATCATGTTCGGGGATTCCAGATACGTGATGGCCATGCCGAGGATTTCCGGATCGGTGACACGCCTGACGCCCTTGAGAGATGCCGCAACGATTTCCGGACGCTCGTCGCGCAGGCCTTCACGCAAAAACTCGTCGATCTGGGGCAGATTGTCGCGCAGTGCGGTGCGCAGGCAGAAGAGCCGCACCATCTTGTCCCGGTCGCGGAAGAGCAGCTTGAGTGTCTGGTAGTCCATTGTTTCGCCTTGAATTCAGGGCGTTGAGCTGGATGCCCGGAGTTTTGAGATTGGGTTGGAAGCGGATTCTCTGGTGCCTGAGACGTCGCCTGCAGAGCTCAGGTTGATTTCAAACGGCCGACGATCATTCCCGGTGTCGAGCAGAATGACTTTGTCGGCATATATTTCGTGTAGTATAAAATCTGTGTCGGGGACCTTCGCATTGACGCGGGACAACGCGAGACGGCCGCTCGCTTTCATGATTGCAACCCGGTCCAGGCCCATGGTGAAAAATCCGTGATAGGCAATATCCGGCGTTTCCAGAATTTTCTCGACCGGAGCCGTCGAGGGTTCCGCCACGCGGACTTCCTCCGTGGAAGCCTTGGGAGCCAGGAACACATTGCGGCTTTCGCCGTAGGGAAATGCGGCCTGGGTCATGAACCGGGATTCAACCCGGGGATCGACGGGCGGAATATTCGGCGTGATCAGGGGCGGGGGAGGCTGAATCGGCTCACCCGCAGCGGGGGAAGCACCGGCAACGGCCGGCGTCGTCGTTTTGCCCGCGACGGTCTGGGTCGATGCCGTTTCAGGCTTGGCGCGGCGGGGTTTGAGAACGAGGTTGTCGAGGATCAGAATGCCGAGAATGACTGGCACGCCGATTGCCACGACCTTGTTCTTTTTGTAAAACTCGCGCATTTCTTGAGTATTCATAGGTGTTCCTCCCCTTTATGGGAGAAAAAACGTCGACAGGGTGAGCATGAGTCGCATGTTGCCCTCATTATCGACAATCGGGGGCCTGATGGTCATCTGACTGATTTTGACCAGCCGGCCGAGGGTGTTTTCCATTTCCCACAGAAAATGCTTCATCTTCTCGTAGGAAGCGATCAGATCGAGAGTGAACTTGAATTCCAGGTAGTTAGCCGGTGCCCCCGCCGCCGGCTTGGGTGCCTCATACGTGGAGTTCAGAATCGTGACGTCGAGCGTCTTGGCTTTCCGTTGAACCTGTTCGATAAACAGCGTGTAATTGGAAGATTTTTCGAGCACCCGTTCGAACTTTTCCGTCACCTCGATTCGACGGTCCTCGATCTGCTTGTTGATCTTCTCAAGCTGCTGCTGGCGTGTCGCGAAGTCGCGCTGCCCGGCTTCAAACTGGTCCTTGTACTGCTTGAATTCATCCTTCTTCGACTGAATGGCTTCTTTCTGCCGTTTGTCGATGTGTGTCTGAAAATAGACAAGGCCGATCGCGGCCACCACGATAAGACCGTAGCTGATGACCCTTTCGAGGATGGAGCGCAGACGAGTTTTCACTCTTTTCCTCCAGGAACCGTTCGGTAGTTCATAATGTTATTTCGGTACCGTCGGAACATAGGTGAAGGTGAGCACAAAGGACGTGACGGTGCCGTTTTCAATAGCCCGGGTCGAATTCTGCTTGAGATTCACACTGGCGAAACTGGGTGATTTCTGGAGGCTGGCGACGTAGTCGAGCACATCGTAGATGGTCGCTCCCTCTCCGCTGACGGTAAAGGCCAATCCGCTTTTTCCCGTGAAGTCCTTGGGGTTGATATCCAGAATGAAGATTCTTTCGGGAACCGTGGATTCAAACGCATACAAAAAATCGACCCAGGATGTTCCCGGGGTGTCGAGATTGCGATTGATGAATTCAATGCTGCTCTTGAGCGAATTGATCTGGGCAATCGGGGGTTGCAGCTCTCCGATCCTCTGATTGAGATCGCGGAGATCCTTCATCGCGGTATCCACCTGCTGCTGAGCCTTGAACTGCTCGGACGTGTTTTTCATGTAGGAGGAAATGGTCCATGAAAGGCAGATGACGATTGCAACCGCGGCAAGCACAAAGCCGGTGAGGTCGGCTGGAAGACTCTTGTATTCCTTTGGAAGCAGGTCGATCTGAAATTTCATCTGCTCACTCCCGCAGGAACGCACCGCAAGCGGCTGCCAGTTCATTGCGTTCAGACGTGTCGGCGGCTTTGCCGGCGATCTGGAGCGCATACAGGTCGGCCACGTAGCGAACGCTCGTGTTCAGATTGGCGGCGAGCATGACCGGGAGGTTCTGGTAATTTGCTCCGCCGCCGGAGAGGATGACTTCCTGGATCGTGAATTCGCGATACTTTGTCAGAAAGGTTTCCATCGCGGAAAATATTTCCCGGGTCAGAACGGAAAACACATTTTTAATGACTGTATAGTTGTACAAATTTTCCTGTTCCGGGGAGAATTCAGGCAGGAAAAAAACTTCGTTCCGCTTGAACTGTTCGGCCTCGCTGTCGGGAACATGAAAGTGCTTGCTGATCTGCTTGGTGAAATCATACGCGCCGATCGGCCGGTTGACCAGCGTGCGAAGCTGACCGTCACGGAAAACGGCGATCGATGTCGTCTCATTGCCGAGATGGACCAGGGAAATGTTTTTCCCGCGGTTTTCACTTGCCACAAGATACGGATCGATCAGATTGGCCACATTGAGAACGTTGATATCGATGACCTGCGGATTCAGCCCGGCCCGCTGGACGATACCGCCCGCTTCGAGGAGGTTGTTCTTGATGGTGGCGACCGCCAGGGTGATCTCATCCTCTTCCCAGGCGCCCAGGTTCTGATGAACGATATACCAGTGCTCGATCGGAAGGGGCATGATCGGGGAAAGATCTTCGCGAACCGACTCTTCCAGCTCCTTCTTCGAGTAGCGGGGCGGGGCGATCATGAGGTTCAGCAGCGACGAGTGGTCGGGCAGGAGGACCATCGTGTTCTCGTAACTGGTCTTCGAAGACGTCGTCAGCCGCTTGATGGCTGCTTCTATCGGCGAAGCATCCATTATAGGGTATTCTATATATGCCGATGCGACAAATTCACGCGGAGAATCGACCGCCGTGACGTGTTTCAGCCGGACCATTCCGGCAGAGGCGGAATCGAGACGCAGGAGACGCATGCGGTGCGTTCCCAGGTCGAGGACGAGGTTGCAGGTAGACCCGCGCATACTCGCCATAAGCTCCTATCCCATGTTTACCAAAATGTATTCTTCGATCGGCACTTCACCCTCGAGAACCTTGTTCAGGCAGGAATCCTGAATTGTCGGAATTTTTTGCGATCGCAGGAACTTGAGAAGGGCAACGGAGGACTGGCGCTGGCTGATGAGTTCTTTCAGCGCCTGATTGACTTCGATGACTTCGAAAATGCCGGTTCGATCCCGGAAGCCGCTGTTATTACACTCTTTGCAGCCGACACCCTTGTAGAATCTGTGATTCTTGTAGGCTTCGAAATCGAGGCCGAGAGAGGCAAGCAGATACGGCGTCGTTTCGATCTGCACCTTGCAGTGAGGGCAGATCTTGCGGACGAGACGCTGCCCGACGAGCACCGTGAGGGCCGACGCGAACAGATACGGGTCGACGCCGATATTTTCAAGCCGGCTGACCGTTTCAATCGCCGAGTTCGCGTGGATCGTCGAGAAGACCATGTGACCTGTAAGAGCCGCCTTGACCGTAATTTCGGCGGTTTCATAATCGCGGATTTCTCCGACGAGAATGACATCGGGATCGAGACGGAGAATTGCGCGCAGACCTTTGGAAAAGGTGAGCGATCGCGAGTCGTCGACCTTGTTTTCATGCACCTGCATCTGATGCACGCCCGAAATCTTGAATTCGACCGGGTCTTCGATCGTGATGATCTTGATCTGGCGGCTGTTGATCAGCGAAATTCCGGAATACAGCGTCGTCGTTTTTCCGGAACCGGTTGGTCCCGCGATGAGGCAGAGGCCCCAGGGGCGACCAATGTTGTATTCGAAGATTTTCAGTTCGTCATCGCGGAAGCCGAGGCTCTTGAGTTCGAGGTTGACCCGGCCTGAATCGAGAACGCGGATCGTGCAGTTCTGCCCGTAGATCGAAGGCAGAATGGCGACGCGGAACTCGATCTGCTGATTCTTGACCCGCAGCTTGAAACTGCCGTCCTGGGGCATGAACCGCTCGGTGATATCCAGGTTCGACATGATCTTGATGCGGGAGATGATAGCCTGGTGGGCCGATTTCTCAATCGGTAAAATATCGTAAAGAATACCGTCGATGCGGTAACGCACCTGGACGATGTTTTCGAAGGATTCGATGTGAATGTCGGAAGCGCGCATGCGCACGGCATCGAGAATCATTTTGTTGACCAGCGTGACGATCGCGGTCTGATCTGATTCCCGCTTGAGATCTTCAAGATTGACGTCGGTCTGCTTTACCGTGGTTCCCAGCGCGGAATCATCCTTGCCGAATTCGAGTTTGACATCGCGCAGCAGATCGTCCATCGGGACGTTTTCGAGAACATTCGTCGGGCGATAAATAACATCGCTGATAATATGATTGATCTGGCTCTTCATGGCCAGAACCCATTTGATGAACATATACCCGGTCGCCATTTTGATGCTGTCGAACATCTTGGTGTTCGTCGGGTCATACACGGCGATGGTCAGGGACTTGGGCTCTTTCTTGAGAGGAATGAACTTGTAGGTCTTGATCAGGTTGTCGGGAATCTGGCGGATCAGATCCCGGTTCAGCTCAACCGAATCGAGGTTGACGAACTCTATTCCATGCTGCTGGGAAAGCCCTCTGTAAAGGACCTCCTCG
>CAZQYQ010000051.1:0-20574 GCA_964597625.1 uncultured bacterium | reverse complement strand
GGGTGCGCGAAGCATCGCCACGCGGAGAAGCGATAATGTGCAGCAGTCTGTTCATGCTAAATCTCCTCTCAAATGAAGGTCCAACGAACGACAAGAGATACGGAACGATGAAACCACGGATGGATGCAGAGCATCACAGTTTCGTTGATTTCGACATGCCGGAATCAAAGCCATCGCCTAGGATACCATTGTTCATATCCGGCTCACATACGAAACCGTTCATGGTCCGACAGGCTTCCCATGAACGGCTTCGAAGACCGAACGTCAGCGGAGATTGGCCTGTGAGGAGGCGACGAGGTTCTGAAGACTTTGGGGGATATAGCTGCGGTCAGCCGTTCCGGGGGGCAGCACCGGCGGATTCTGGGAGATCTTCATGATCTTGCCGGCTTTTTCGGGGTCCATCGAGGCGAGAACGAGGGCCGACTGGTCCGCGGGGATGCCTTTCAGAATCTGGTAGATCAGCGCATTGTCGGAAACCTCGTCGAGAATGCGGGCCATCGCGCGGGGTTCCATCGTGGCTGCTATTTCCTGGACCGGTTTGAGGCGGTTTTCCTCTTCCATGAATCTGATCATGCTCGATTCGAGATTGGCGGCTTCTGACGACAGCTGCTGCGAAATCAGATCGACCGACTCCTTGCGCCCGGCAATGTCGGCTTTCATCTCTTCGAGAGATTTGCGTTCCTTCAGCAGATCCTCCTGCTGTATACGCAGCTCCTCCTGGCGTTTGTGGAATTGTTCCTCCTGGGACCGGACCAGATCGCGATAGGAAGACTCGAGCGAGTCGGCGCGGCGCTGAAGATCGACGCTGCCTGATCCGATGATCTGGTCGTAGCGCTGTTTTTCTCGCTGCAGGAGCTCCTGATAGCGCTGTTCGTCGGGAAGCTGGTGCAGTTTGACGAAATCGTAATAGGCGGACACCGGCCAGCGCGTTCGCCACTGCTCAGGAACACGATAGCGCCACTGAACGAGATCAAGAAAGTCGATCGCGAGAGCGGTCATGGTGATCATGCCGAGAAACAGGCCGATCAGCGTGGCGAAGGCGACGTTGGCGAATGCCAGATACAGTTTGGACAATCGCCCCGGCGGCGCCGGCTCGGCGGTTTCTGCGGCGTGGGCCGCCGCCATGTTTTCCTCGTCGATGGCTGTCTGCGGCGGCTTTGCGTCGCGCTTCCCGGCGGAGGATTGCTGCTGCCGGCCCTGGGCGGTGGGGTTCTGGTCTGCCATGTTCAGATCGCTCCGTTATGAGTCGCTGCCGTCGGTGCCGGCAGGAGTGAGTCCGGAAAGGACTTTGCGGACAAAGGCCTGGGTCTCGGGAAACGGCGGAACGCCGCCGAACTGGCGCACCGCCCCGGGGCCGGCATTATAGGAAGCGAGCGCCAGCCGCAGGTTCCCGCCGTTCTGCTTCAGCAGCTGAGCCAGGTAGCGGGTGCCGCCTGAAATATTCTCTTCGGGGTCGAACGGGTTCGTGACGCCCAGCTCGCGGGCGGTTTCGGGCATGAGCTGCATCAGGCCGATCGCGCCTTTGTCGCTGACGCTGCGGTCGTCATAGCCGGACTCCACG
This sequence comes from uncultured bacterium, assembly GCA_964597625.1. Lineage (GTDB taxonomy): Bacteria > Muiribacteriota > Ozemobacteria > Ozemobacterales > Ozemobacteraceae > MWAR01. The sequence continues at coordinate 19,013 of CAZQYQ010000051.1, read as the reverse complement.
GCGATGACCTGTTTCACGAGAGCCGGGTCTATGCCGTATTTGGCGGCATACTTGTCGACCAGGGTAATATATTGTTCGGGATCTTTTGACGCGTCGGCGGGGGTTGATCTTGCGGATGGTGCGATCAGGCCGCCCGCAAGGGTTTTCATCGGTTTTCCGGCCATCGGGTCGGGCGTGGCCATGCCGGCCTGGCGGGCTTCCGTCATGGCCGCGGCGAACTCGCCGCGCTCGCGGCGTGCATGGCGCGGCGACATGCCCTGGAACGAGCCGTTCAGCTCATCAATCCGATCAAAAATTCTGCGCATGCTTTCAAGCATCGGTCTTCTCCCTCCCATCCCCGATATCACCTGGATCTCCAGCGTTCCCGGCATCTTCAGCCTCGCCCGGCACCGGTCGGCCGATCCGGGTGGCAAAGTCGTCCAGGCGCTTCTGTTCCTGTTTCTGCTCGCGCGTCACATACCGTTTGCGATCACGCTCGAGGATTCGTTCGTAGGTCTTGCGCACTCTGCGCTTTTCATTCAGTTCGAGCAGTATTTTCGCGCGCTGTTCTCTCAGGCGGTCGCGTTCTTCTTCGTAAAAGGACCGGGCGTTCATCAGCCGCGATAGAAACATCGGATACATCCGGACCTGATCCATGCGGCCTGCAAGAAGATCGACGGCCTTGGCCTCGAGAGCTTCGTTATATTCATGAATATATTTTGTAATCTGCGCTTCCGTCTCGGCGATCTGACCGTCTTTGATCGCGAGGCGGGTCTTCACCGCATCCTCATCGTGAACCGCGATGTTCAGAAGCTGCTGGAACCGGAACCTGAACGCCATCTCAGTCCGCCTCCGTGCGTCGGTTCATCATGACATCAGCGCTTCGAGCGCTTTGACGGCATCCTCATAGGTCGTCTGCTCGCGAATCCCCTGTTTCACAAATGCCTGGATTCTCGGCAGTTTCGCGATCGCGGAGTCGATCTTCGGGTTGGATCCGGCCTTATAGGCGCCGATACCGATCAGATCGGCCGATTGAACATAGGTCGAGTAGAGGTCCTTCACCTTGCCGGCGTTCTCGAACTGGCGCTTGGGAGCAATATCCGGCATCAGACGCGAGATACTGGCAAGAATATCAACGGCCGGGAAGATGTTCTGCTGGGCCAGATCGCGGCTCAGCACCAGGTGACCGTCGAGAATACCGCGCACGGCGTCGGCAACCGGTTCATCCATGTCGCCGCCTTCGACGAGCACCGTGTAAATGGCGGTGATCGACCCTGTCCGCGCGGTACCGGCGCGCTCCATCAGCTTGGGGAGCAGGGAAAACACGGACGGTGTGTAGCCGCGCGTGGTGGGTGGTTCGCCTATGGCGAGGCCGATTTCGCGCTGGGCGAGGGCAAAACGGGTGACCGAGTCCATCATCAGCATGACATCCTTGCCCTGGTCTCTGAAATACTCGGCGATCGCCGTAGCGGTAAAAGCCGCCTTGACACGGACGAGAGCGGGGCGGTCGGATGTTGCGCACACGATGACCGAGCGGCGCAGGCCATCTTCGCCGAGGTCCTTTTCGATGAACTCGCGCACTTCACGTCCTCGTTCGCCGACCAGACCGATCACGTTCACGTCTGCCTTCGAGTTGCGGGCGATCATGCCCATGAGTGTGCTTTTCCCGACGCCGGAGCCCGAGAAAATGCCGAGGCGCTGACCCTTGCCGATCGTGAACAGGCCGTCGAGAACGCGCACGCCTGTCTCGAGCGGCTCGAGGATCCTTCGCCGCGAGAAGGGGCTGGGCGGGTCACGGACGATGGGAACGCTTTCCAGTCCTGGCGGAAGCGCTTTGTCGTCGAGCGGGGCGCCGAGGCCGTCGATGAGACGTCCCAGCAGCGCCTGGCCTGCGGGCGCAGAAAGCGGCATGCCGGCCGGGACGACTTCACTTCCCTGCCGGATGCCTGTCGTGCTGATGAGAGGCATCAGAAGGACGGCGCCGCGCCTGAACCCGACGACTTCACAGGGCATGGGACCCACGCCGGTGATGACGTGGACCAGATCGCCCACGGCCGCCTGCGGGCCCGTGGCTTCGACGAGCAGGCCGACAACCTGGCTGACACGGCCGTTGATGCGCACGGTGTCGGCTGTGTTGATCAGCTGCTCATAAGCCGAAAAAGGGAAGCTCACCTTGTCACTCCTGCCGTTTCAGATGCCGCATCATGGCGTTTTCAAGCTCCTGCGCCTGGGTATCGATCGTTGCATCGATCGTTCCGGCACCGGTCTCGATCTTGACACCGCCGGGCTGGAGGCCGGGATCTTCGACGATCCGAAGATCCGTGACGGTCGACAGGCGGCGCATCAGTTCCGCTTTATGCGACTCGGTCATCGATTTGTCCTTGAGGTTGATGCGAAGCACGAGTTTGTCGACGTCGGCAATCTTGTTGATTGCCGCATCGAGGTTCGAAAGGATGATTTCAGGCTGCACGAGCGGCTCGACCTTGCAGACCCTGCGTGCGAACGCAATCACGAGCCGCACCATCTCTTCCTCGGAGGATTTGAGCATTGCCAGGCGGCTGGTCTGAAGCTCGGATATGAGCATTTCGGTTTCCTGCATCAGGCTCTGCCAGTCGAGGCGGATCTCCTCTCGGCCGGCTTTTTCGCCTGCCGAGACGCCTTTTTCCTCTCCGAGCGCATACCCTTCCTTGTAGGCCTTCTGTTTCACGGTTTCGATCTCGAGAGCCGCGCTTTTGCGAATCGACTCGGCTTCGCTTTTTGCCGCGGCAAGATTCGATTCGGACGTCTTTTTCGACATTTCGAGAATGCGCCCGGACTCCTGTTCGAGTGCCTGACGCCGGGCGAGCGATTCCCGATGAAGGGCTTCTTCCTCCTGCCTGATGAGGCTTTCGCGCTGGGTGAGTTGCTGCTCCCACTCGTGCAGTCGCTGCTCAAGAGCCGTCAGTTCCAGCGATTTGCGCGAAGCCGCCGATCGCACCGAGCCTGCACGCGCCATCGTCGCTTCAGACGACAGCCCGTCACCGGAGGGGGCAGCCGCGGGTGGAGAGGGCGGTAGGCCGCCGGTGCCGCGGTCGGCGGGAGATTCGATGCCCGCGACCGTACCGCCCTGGCTTGTCAGCTGATCGGGCGGCAGCTCCTGGAAAACGGAATCCTCCTCGTCTTCTTCGCCGGGCGGCGGCGCAGGCGGTCGCGGCGGCCAGATGGTGGGAACGGGCATTTTGGTCGCCTGATCAATTTTGACCTGGAAGGATTTGAAGATCTTGGCCATTTAGATAACCGTCCGTGAAGATGACGTGCCGGGCCGTTCGATGAACAGTTCGCGGTTGTTGATCAACTCGCGCACGATGCCCATGATGCGGGTTCGCGCCGATTCGATCTCGCCCGCCGGCTTCATGCCGAGCGAGGTGATCTCGTCGCGCAGATCCTGGATCATGCGCTGCGACATATTGTTGCCCAGGTTCTGCAGGACGCTGTCCGGGGCGCCCTTGAGTGCCAGCGCGAGATCGCGCAGGGTGATGCGCTTGAGAAGCTTCTGAACGCCACGCGCGTCGGCATACCCGAGATCGTCGAACATCAGAAGCCGGCGGCGCAGTTCCCCGACAACCTTTGGCAGTTGTGCCTGCAGGCCTTTCATGATGCGCTCGACGGTTGCCGGCTCGGTATATTGGAGTATATCTGCCAGTATATCTATGCCCTTGCGGCCGCGAGCCCAGGGGTCGGTGAATTTCTCAGCCAATCAGTTCCTCCTCGCCGGGGCGCGAGATGACGATCTCGCCCTTGCCTTCGAGCGTTTTGACGACGCCGACGATGCGCTGCTGTGCCTGATCGACGTCGCGAATGCGCACCGGGCCCATGTAGGCCATTTCTTCTTTGAGCATCTCGGCCGCGCGTTTGGACATGTTCTTGTAGAACTTCTCCTTGACTTCGTCCGTGACGCCCTTGAGAGCGACCGACAGATCTTTGGGGTCGACTTCCTTCATGAGCCGCTGGATGCCGCGATCGTCGATCAGCACCACGTCTTCGAATACGAACAGGCGCTTTTTGATCTCTTCGGCGAGGCTCGGCTCCTGCACTTCCATGGTTTCGATGATCGTTTTCTCGGTGGCGCGGTCGACCTGGTTCAGCACGTTGACCAGCGAATCGATGCCGCCGGCGCTCGTGAGATCCTGGCCGATGACGGCGGAGAGCTTCTTTTCGAGAAAATTCTCGACTTCGCGCGTGATTTCGGGACTTGTGCGGTCCATCAGCGCGAGCCGCTTGGCGATCTCGGTCTGGGTGTCGGGCGGAAGTGACTGGAGAATCATCGCGGCCTTTTCCGGCTGCAGATAGGACATGATGAGCGAGATCAGCTGCGGGTGCTCCGTTTGAATGAGCGTCGCGAGTTGAGTCGGATCGGCGCTGCGGGCGGCTTCGAACGGGCGCACCTGGAGCGATGTGCCCATGCGCGAGAGAATTTCAAGCGCCTTGCCCGGCCCGACGGTTTTCTCGAGCAGCTGCTTGGCGTAATCGAGGCCGCCCTCGGCGTAAAACTCACGCGCCATCATCAGATGCTCGAACTCGCCGAGAACGAGCAGCTTCGACTCGGTAGAGATCTTGCGCTGTTTGGCGATCTCGATCGTGAGGGATTCTATCTCCGGGTCCGTCAGAGACTGAAATATGGCGCCGCTGGCATCCGGTCCGAGGAAAATGAGGAGAATAGCGGCTTTCGCTCTGCCCGTGATCTTCGGGCCGACGTCCTCGTCTTCGTCAACTTCGCGGCTGCCCGCGAGAAGCTTTTCAAGTCCCTGTGCCACGAGGTATCAATCCTCCTCAAGCCAGATTCTGAGCACCTGCACCGCATCGTCAGGCTTGCTTTCCACGAGCTCACGCACGCGATCTTCCAGCTTGGCGCGTACGTCGGCCTCCTGCTGAAGCTTGTCGAGTTCAACCTGGTGGGCCCGCTCGCGCTCACCAATCAGAGCTTCGAGGCGGTTGATGCCGTCATCGAGCGTGCCATCGGCCTTGCGCTTGAAGGCCTCGCGGAACAGATACTGCTCTTCGGGCGTCATCTCATCGAAATCAGGCGGCAGACCGTCGTTGTCACGCGCATACAGATATGCTTTGTGGCGCAGATCCTGAACTTTCCGACGTTTTGCCTCCAGGTCACGGATTTCCGGGAAGAAGTTGTTGATATCCTGGAAACGGCGCTCCCACTCCATTTCCTGCTGTTCACGAATTTTCGACTTGCGCGTCTCTTCGGCCTGTCGCAGCTGCTCTTTCGCGCGGGATGCCTCGACGAGTGCTTCCTGCTCCGAGGCCATCGCCCGGGCACGGGACATCCTGACAAAAATATACACTAAACCGAGCATTACCGGAATGGCCATTAACAGGCCAATGACGATCATGAACATCATTCGCTCCTGACGCTGCCGCTCTTCCATCTCGCGGCGGGCCTTGTCTGCCATGTCATTGTTGAACGGATACACCATGAGGGTAAGCACGTCGCCGCGTTTCTTGTCGAACCCGACCGAGGCCTGGGCGACACCGCGGATCTGTTCTTCGAGGCTGGGCGGCATCCGCACCGGATCGCCGTCAAGGATGATCGAGACGGAAAGACGCTTGATGGTGCCCTGTTCCTTGACGAATTTCTCTTTGGACCGGGTGTAATCGACATTCTGTATTGCTGCATTTCTCTGGTATTTGTTGACCGTATTGTTTTCCGTGCCGGGATACGCCGGGGCGCCGGGCGGGAGGTTTGAATTGACGCCGGGTTCGCCGTCCTGCACGAGGTCTTTGCCTTCATACTGTTCATTTTCAAGCTTCTGCGACACGATGACGCCCATCGTCGCGCCTTCGACGGGCGGAATCAGGACTTCGGCCAGGGCTTCCTTCTGGTCGAAATCCATGGCGGCGGTGACGCGAACCGATGCGCGGCCACTTCCAAACGCTTCTTCGAGCTGACTGCGAAGCTTCTTTTCGAGCCGCTTCTCGACCTCGACCGTGTGTTTGAGCTGGGCCGTCTTGGCCTTGTCGAGCGTCATGTCTTCTTCTTCATCGAGAAGCCGGGTCAGGTCGCGGGCCTGGGTGTCGGTAATGCGCACGGATTCGGGCTTGAGACCCTCGACGGCGGATGACAGCCACTCGCGGATGGCACGGATCTTGTCGCGATCGAGATCCTTGTTGGGGCGAAGCTTCAGAACGACGCTTGCGGTCGGCTCTTTCTGGTCTTCCTTGAAGACTTCCTTTTTCGGCTTGACGATGTAGACCTTCGCGTTTTCGACGGCATCGTAGCGCATCAGCGAGCCTTCAAGCTCGTCCTGGAGGCCGCGGACGAAGTTGAGCTCGAACTCGTCTTTCGTCGTGCCCGAGAACATCGACCGCTCGTCGATGAGCTTCTGCCAGCCGGCACGGGCCTGGGGCAGTGTCTTTTCCTGGGCGAGCTGGAGCAGAATATAGCTCTTGTCGGTGAGCGGAACGAGGATGTCGGAACTTGTCGCGCCGAGTTTGTAGTCTATGCTCAGCTCTTTCAGTTTCGCGACGACCTTGCCGGCGTCCTCGATCTTGAGCTGTTCTTCAAAGAGCGCTGTGTAATCCTTCTGGGACCCCCACATTGTTGCCGTTATAATACCGGCGAACACGAGAATCACAAGCCCCCCCAGCATGATCTGCTGCATTCGGGGAAGCTTCGCAATCGGCTCCCAAAGCTGCCGTAAGAACTCGGTCATGTCTGCCTGCTCCCTGCTCCTGTTTGCCCGCCCCTGCGGGCCTCCCGCGCCTGTCGCCTGTTTTTCAGGTCGATTCAGGCCCGGGTTTTAGAACGAATACTCTCCAGCCAGTGATGGAATCATCGGATCTTCCGATCTTCCGGCCATCAGATCATCAGAACTGCATGCGCATTACTTCCTTGTATGCCTCCAGAGCCTTGTTGCGGACTTCCAGCGTGAGACTCATGGCTGTGCGTGCCTTTTCAGCCGCGATCATGACATCGTGAAGATTCTCGACCCGGCCGAGAACGGCATCCTGCGTCAGCTTCTGCGACTCTTTTTCAAGGTCGTCGACCTCAGTGACCGCCGTCTGGAGCTTGTCGGCGAACATCTGCCACTGCTCCTTCGCATTCGTGCGCGGGCGGTTCCACGCGGCACCGGTGTCAAACGGATTGGTCGTTGGAATGCGCATGTTCTTTTACGTCCTTATCTTCTGCCGATGCCGAGAGCTGCGTTCACGATATCCTTCGTCGCGTTGATGCTCGTGACGTTGGCTTCATACGCGCGCGTGCAGGTGATCATGTCAACCATTTCGTGAACGATATTGATGTTCGGAAGCCGGACGTACCCGTCCTTGTCGGCATCCGGATGATTCGGATCATACAGGAGTTTGAACGGTGCCTGATCCGACATGATGCTCGCGACCCGGACGCCCGAGCCGATTTCGGATTTTCCGCGTTCGGTGCGATCCGAGAACGGCCAGCGATGGCCGGGGCGGCGGGCCTGGAAAATGCACAGCTGGCGCCGGAACGGGCCACCGTCTTCGGTGCGCGTCGTGTTGACGTTCGCGATGTTGTTCGAGATGACGTCCATGCGAAGCCGCTCTGCGGTGAGACCGGATGCGGATGTGTCTATGGCGCGGAAGAGACCCATCAGACTCTACCCCCTCTCGAAATGATGTCGTTGAGATCCGAGAACATGGCTGACATGCGGGTGGATTCGACCTGATACAGCATCGTGTTCTTGGAAAGATCCGACATTTCGACGTCGATATCGACGTTGTTCTTGTCGTTGCGCATGATGTGCGCCCGATCAGTGATCGTGGTCGGATTCACATCCATGTAATTGATGTTCTCGATCGGAATGTGGCGGTCATCGGTGCGCTTGCCGACCAGTTCGATTTTGCCATCAAAAACCTTCGCCATCTCATCTTCAAACGAGGTGATCTGGCGCTTGAAACGGGGCGTGTTCACGTTGGCGATATTGTTGGAGATGACCTTGTGCCGCAGGGATGCAGCCTCGAGGCCCTTCGCGAGCAGGTTGAACGTGGCGGTTCCGGTCAGATCCTTGAACATCGTCTTGTGTGCCTCCTGTCAGAGAATGAAACGGGCGAGATCCTGGTCTTTGAGAAATGGGCCGAGCACCCTGTCGACGAGCTCCGGGGTGACCTCATACCGACCCTGCGCACAGCGGGGTGCATCAAAACTGATTTCATCCAAAAGCCGCTCGAGCACCGTATGCAGCCGCCGGGCGCCGATGTTCTCCTGCATCGTGTTCACCATGACGGCGAACGAGGCGATACGCTCGATGGCGGCGGCCGAGAAGAAAAGGTCGACTCCGTCGACGGCCAGAAGCGCGGCATACTGGCGGGTGAGGGCGTTTTTCGGCTCGGTGAGAATGCGCTCGAAATCGGCGGCGGTGAGCTTGTCGAGCTCGACGCGCACCGGGAACCGGCCCTGCAGCTCCGGAATCAGATCGGAAGGCTTCGTGACCGTGAACGCTCCGGCGGCGATGAACAGAACGTGATCGGTGTTGACCGGGCCGTATTTCGTCATGACGGTCGTGCCCTCGACAAGCGGCAGCAGGTCGCGCTGCACGCCTTCGCGTGAGACATCGGGGCCGCTTTTGCTGATGTAGGATGCGGCGATCTTGTCGATTTCATCGAGAAAGACGATTCCATGCGACTCGACGAGCTTGATGGCCTCGCGCTGGGCCTCTTCGGAATCGGCCAGTCGTGACATCTCTTCATTCATCAGCTGCTCGCGGGCTTCGCGAACCGTGACATGGCGGCGGCTGCGGCGGCCGGGCAGGAGATTCCCGATCATGGACTGAATTCCCTGCAGGTTGAAGCCCATTTCCTCAACCCCGCTGTGAGAGATGACCTCCACGGTCGGATTCACGTTCTCGGTTACCTCGATCTCGACAGTCTGTTCTTCGAGCTGACCTGCATCGAGCTTGAGACCAAGATGCTCGCGAATCGTCGCAGGGGAATCAGGCTCTATACGGTCCATCGGCATTTCGTGGGGTTTTGTTGAGCCCCTTTCGAACCCGCTCAGCGGATGCCGCTTGGGAAGCAGCAGATCGAGCAGCCGTTCACGAACCCGCGCCTCGACCTGGGGTGCGACTTCCGCCATGCGGCGCGAACGCACGATCCGCAGGCCCGTTTCAGCCAGGTCGCGCACGATCGAATCGACATCCCGACCGACGTACCCGACCTCGGTGAATTTGGTGGCCTCGACCTTGAGAAAGGGGACATTCGCGATTTGAGCGAGCCTGCGGGCTATCTCCGTTTTGCCGACCCCCGTCGGGCCGATCATGAGAATGTTCTTGGGGCGGATGTCTTCATGCAGCGTGCCTTTGACCAGACTGCGGCGGTAGCGGTTGCGCCACGCGATCGCGACGGCGCGCTTGGCTTTCTGCTGGCCGACGATATACCGGTCGAGTTCGGCGACGATATCCTGCGGAAGCAGTTCGTGAGCCGGCACTGGAAGCTGGTTCGTTACGGGGTCCGTCATTGTTCGATGGTCTCCACCGTGATTTTGTCATTCGTGTAAATGCATTGTTCGGAAGCGATGAGCATCGCGTGCCTGACAATCTCTGAAGCGGGAAGCTGGGTGTGGCGGAGAAGCGCCTTGGCGGCCGCCAGTGCGGCGGAAGCGCCGGATCCGATGGCGGCAACCTGCTCGTCGGGTTCGACCACGTCTCCCTGGCCCGAAAGAAGCAGAATCTGGCTTGCATCGCCGACCAGAAGCATGGCTTCGAGCCTGCGGAGCGCCCGGTCCGTTCTCCACTCCTTTGCAAGGTCGACCGCGGCACGTTTCAGGCTGCCGGGGGCAGACTCGAGCTTCGATTCGAATCGCTCGAACAGGGTCAGTGCATCAGCCGTGTGCCCCGCAAAACCACCCAGGGCACGATCATTGGAAAGTCGTCTCAGTTTGCGGGCCCCGTGCTTGATGATCTGCTCGCCGAGCGTGACCTGGCCGTCAGCGCCCATGGCCAGCCGCCCGTCACGAATGACCGCAAGAATGGTCGTTCCCCTGAAGCTGCCGGATGCTGTCATTCCGATGCCCCTCCGGAGCGGGGATGCGTATGATTATAGATCTTCTGGAGCCGGTCACGGCTCAGATGCGTATAAATCTGCGTTGTGGAAAGGCTTGCATGGCCCAGCATGTCCTGAACGGCTCTCAGATCTGCGCCGCCATTGAGCAGGTGAGTCGCGAACGAGTGGCGAAGATCATGGGGGCTGATATGCTTTGCCAGAGCAATGGTTCTGATGTGCTTTTCGAGAATTCGCGCCACGCTGCGAACCTGAAGCGGGGTGCCCTGCATATTCAGAAACAGCGCCGACTCACTGCGCGCTTTCGGCTGTTCCGCATCGCGACGATGCAGATATTCGCGAACCGCCTCAGCCGCTGCCGGTGTCAGCGGAACGATCCGCTCCTTCGATCCTTTGCCGGTCACCCGTATCAGGCCCTGTGAGGCATCGAGCGATATTCTGGTCAGTGAAACGGCTTCAGAGGCGCGCAGCCCGCTTCCATAAAGCAGTTCAAGCAGCGCTCTGTCGCGCAGCCCGGAGAGGGATGAGTCGTTTGAAGTCATCAGACGATCGGCTTCCTCTTCGGAAAGAATTCGCGGCAGGGGCCTGCTGCCACGCGCCGGATCGACAGTATCCATCGGATTGACCTGCATGATTCCCCGACGCACGGCGTATGCGAAGAGACCTCGGATCGCGGATTGTGCACGACGAATGCTGTTGCCACAAACTCCCGCCTGCCGGCGCTGTGCCCAGAAGGACCTGACATCCGCGGCGGTAAGAGCTGCTGCACGAGCCATGTCCGCGGGTGGAGCCTTTTCGCGCATCCAGTCGAAGAACAGGTGAAGATCGGCTGCGTAGGCACGCACCGTGTGCGTTGACATGGATCGTTCCTTCTCACAATGCTTCAGAAAACTCTCTATCAGGCTCTGCAAATACAGTTCCGCCTCTTTTGCGAGTGTATGAACCGGGGTTGCAAAAGAATAACAAACGAACACGGGATTCCACAAGGGGCACCGTAAAAAATATTTTCGGTGCACAAAAAAGGCATGCTCTCGTTTGCCAGGGGCATGGTGCTCTTGCGATGGCTTTGACGGTTTTCCCGGCCGTTACGTATCTGAATGAAACTCTCTCGCATTCGCCGTTTCCTCGTCCACCCATCCCTGGATGCCGTTTGATTTCCCCCGGATCTGGGTAATATTGACTTGGGCTGAGGACGGATTTATACTGAGGTGAGAACGCCAGCAGTCATCCAGATATGTGCATGATGAGGACCTCCGGCAAATCGAATGCAGAAGATAACATTGCAGGATGGCAGGACCGTCGAATTTTTGGCGGCAACTCCGGCTGATGCCGAGGGGATCATCCAGCTATACAAGAAAGTATATAAAGGCAAGTATACTTTGCGGGAGGTTGCTGACCCCTCGTTGATCGCGAAAAAGGCCGACGATCCAAGTTATTTCTGGACCCTTGCACACTGCGATGGGTGCATCATCGGTTCGGTGATCTTCGCGATCGATCCTGTCAACAAGTTCGGAAAATGTTATGCCGCCGTCGTTCTGGGCGAGTTTCGCGGCCAGGATGTCATGCGTTACATGGTTCTGCAGGGCCTCAACCGGCTGACGGTTCGCACCAGGACGTGTGATGTCGTCTACGCGACGACCCGGACGATGAGCGTTGCCCCTCAGGTCGTCCTTGAGCATCTCGATTTTTACCCGATGGGAATTTTCCCGAACGTGCGAAAAGTCGAGTCGTTCGAAACACATGGTCTTGAAGTGTTTTTCAGAAAAGATTCGATTCATCTTCGTCGGCCCCATCCGACACTGGTTCCGGAGGTTGTTGACTTTTACCGGATCGCAATGGATGTTCTGGGCATCGATGAAGAGCCTACCGAGGTCGAGCTCCCCAAGGCCGATCCGCGGCGCATGGGCGAGCAGATCAGGTTCACGATCAATCGCGATGAGAATCATGTTCTGGAGCTGTTTGACTCGTATCAGAACCACGACCTGATGGACAAGGTGTTTTTCCCGTTTGTGGAGCCGAATCTGCTTTTTGTCTCGGAAGACAAAAAGGCCGAGATCTTCGTGGATTTCAACGATTCTGATGGAAACGGCACGATCGTGGCCTACCACATTCAAAACGATGACCGGCGCAGGGTTCTCATGTGGTTCTGCGACGCCGCGGCCCAATTTGGCATGCGATATATCGAAATGCTTGTCAGCGCTTTCCGGCCCGATCACCAGCGGCAGGCGATCGATGCGCGGTTTTTGCCGTGTGCGTATTTCCCGGCGATGCGTATGGCTGATGACGGCCGGCGTGACGATTACCTTATTTTTTCACGATCCTTTGAGAGCCTCGATTTCATGGATCTGCATCTGGTAGACACGAATCGACGGTTTCTTGACGCGTTCATGAAATGCTGGTACGAGATGCTGGTTCGCTGCCAGCCCGATTTTGACGAGGAGTGGCGACTTGGCTGAGAAACCTCCGTTCGAGGCCTGCGGCAGGCTTTTTGATGTTTCCGATGCGTTTTCTCATTCTCCCGCGACAGAAGCTGTTTTTGCCGAAGCGATGCGCGAAGCGCTCGTCTGGCATCGGTCCCGGTGTCCTGAGTTCGCCGGTTTTCTCGACCGGAAGGGGCTTGGCGAGAATGCAATGCCCGAACCCGACGAGATTCCGCCGCTTTTCGTGACGATTTTCAAGGAACACCGGCTGGTCTCAATCCCTGATTCTCAGGTCAAAATAGAACTGACATCATCCGGAACCGGCGGTCAGCGTAGTGCGATCGTGCTCGATAGGCGCTCCTATCAGCGCATTCTTCGAATCGTTGACTCGATTTTCGGCTCGCTCGGGCTTGTGAATCATGATGAAACCGTGGATTATCTCTGCTTTACCTACGATCCAAGGATTGCCAAAAACGTGGGCACGGCGTTTTCCGACAAGATTCTGACCGGTCTCACGCGGCGCGGTTCCGTTTTCTATGCCATCCGCTGGAGTGAAGCGACCGGCTCGTTCGAGTTCGACCTCGGACGGACGGTGCGAAGACTTCTCGCATTTGCCCGACGCGGCCGGCCGATACGCATTCTTGGCTTTCCGGCGTATCTGTGGCAGGTGTGTGACGAGCTTGAGAAGCGGGGCAAACGGCTGAAACTCGGCAATCGTTCGTTCGTCATAACGGGCGGAGGCTGGAAAATCCACAAAGAACGGGAAGTAACGAAGCAGATGTTCAAAAAACGTGTTTCGAGCATTCTCGGGCTGCCGGAAGAAAATATCCGCGACAGTTTCGGAATGGTCGAGCACGGAATTCCTTACGTCGACTGTGAACATGGCCGGCTTCATGTGCCGGTTTTCGCGCGGGCGCGGGTCATCGACCCGGAGTCGCTGCGACCGCTGCCGGATGGCGAACCAGGGCTTCTGCACCTGATGACGCCGTATCTGTCGAGCTATCCGTCTATCTCGCTTCTGACCACGGACCGCGCTCGACTGGCCGATCGATGCCCCTGCGGCCGCCGCGGAAAGACGATCGAAATCCTCGGCCGCGCCGGGGTCGCAAAGCATAAAGGCTGCGCCATCACCGCGCTGGAGCTTTTGAAACAATGATGAGGCGCTCTTCCTGCCTTCATTAGTAAATATTAATATAATATTTGGACACATATGAATAACACGCTGATATTCGGGGCTGAAGCTTCTGATGCCGCATTGAGTGGGAACCGTGTTTCCGGACTGTTGTCTTCGGCGAGGGAACGAGCCGCTGCCGTTGCCACGGTGCCGATTCCCGAGATTGTCGAGATTCTCGACAGAGTGAGCGCGGTCTGGGCCGACGAAGGCCACCCCCTGCGGAAAGCGGCTCAGCAGGAGCTTCCTCCACTGATCGGATTCAGCCCCGAAATGGTATCGAAGGGGCTCGATGTCGTGTCGTCGCTGTGTCGCCGCGATGCGACCGAGGCGCGCCTCTCCGGTGAAATCGGCGAACTTCAGGTCATGGATACCTGGGTCTCCAGGCCTGACCTGGGATACGATCTGCGGGCCGTTCCGCGGGGTGTCGTTCTGCATCTGGCTGCCGGCAACGTTTTTGTCGGAGCGGTAGACAGCCTGTTGGCGGGTATTCTGACGAAAAACGCGAACATTCTGAAAATGTCGCACGTCGATCAGGTGTTCCCTCGGCTGTTCATGCAGAGCCTGCGCGAATGTGATCCGGACGGCCTCGTCTGGCCGAACCAGGCGATCGTTTCCTGGAAGGGAGGCGACGACTCCGTCGAGATGCCGCTTTTCGCCGCAGATCTGACCATTGTTTTCTGGGGCGGCCGCGAGGCTCTTGCGGCCGTGCGAAGCCGCATCGGCAGCGGAACAAAGCTGATCGAGAACGGCCCTCGATACTCGTTCGCGGTTACCGATGCCGAATCCCTGGCGCAGGGGCTGCCCGATGAAGCCGTTCATGGCCTTGCTCTCGATCTGTGCGCCTGGGACCAGCAGGCCTGCTCATCGCCGCACGTGGTCTACGTTGTCGGCCATTCCGCGAAACCTGTTTTCGAATTGATGGAGCGGCTGAAAGCCGAGCTTGACCTGGTTTCAAAAGAGCTGCCACGGGGCCCGCTCGGCTTCGATGAGAAGGTCGAAATCAGACGTGTGCGCGAACTGGCTCTGATGGCTGAGGTCAAAGGGCGGGCAACGCTGCTGTGCCCGGATACATTCGACTGGACACTCGTTTACGAAAAGGATCCCGCATTCAAGGTCTCCTGCCTCAACCGCACCCTGTTTTTCAAGCTCGTGCCCACGATCGAGCGGCTGTTGGATGAGATTCGCCCATTGGGCGCCTATCTGCAGACCATTGGTCTTGCCGTTCATGTGTCCAGGCGGGCTTTGCTTGAAGAGGCTTTGCTTGCGGCCGGAGCGAAGCGCCTTACCGGTCTCGGCGGGATGAGCGAGGGCAGGGATGGAGCGCCTCACGAGGGTTCCTTTCTGTTGTCGCAGCTTGTCGACTGGGTCGACCGGGAACATCGCGTCGATGAACACCGGATGATTCGTGGTCTTCTCGATGCGCTGCGGCGTTCACCCTTCTACGGTCCGCTTGTCGAGGCGGCTGGAAAAAAGCACAAAACGGCATCGGAACAGCTTGCCGCACTTCCCCTTCTCGACCGTGAGACGTTTTATCGGCACTCTCCGACGCTGTCAAAGGCCATTCTGACCGGTCCGATGACGAACGCCTATGTGTATGCCTCGGGGGGGACGACGGGGGAACCAAAATTCGCGCTGTATTCCAACGAAGAATATAAAAAAGCGACGGATGTCTTAGGATTCATCTACTCGACCGCCGGCCTTGTGCCGGAAGACGTTGTCGGGAATCTGTTTCTGGCCGGAAATCTCTGGACGAGCTTCAACGTCGCGGGACGCGCCCTCGAAAATATCGGGTGCCTGAATATGCCGATCGGCGGTGCGACCGATTTCGAGACGATGATCAAATTTCTCCAGGCATTCGATGCGAATGCAATCGTCGGCCTGCCGTCGATCATTGTAAAGCTCGCGGAAGAGATCGAGCGGCGCGGTTCGAAGCTGAGAATCAAAAAAGTTCTTTACGGCGGGGAGCACCTCCGCGCGCCTACGGTGGAGTATCTCCGGCGCACGCTCGGCTGCGAGTTCGTGCGCTCCGCCGGGTATGCCTGCGTCGATACGGGCCCGATCGGATATCAGTGTCCGCACCTGGGCGGGGCGCTGCACCACGTGCTCGATGGGTATCAACTGGTCGAGATCATCGATCCCAAGACCGGTGCCTTGCGGAAAAACGGCGAGCCGGGCGAGATCGTCGCGACGGGGTTGACGCGCCTTCTGATGCCGGTCGTGCGATACAGAACCGGTGATCTGGGTCGGTGGGTCGAGATGGACGAGTGCGCGTGCGGGTATTCAGGCCGGACCTTCGAGCTGCTCGGCCGGTGCGATGATCTTCTGGTCATCGGGGGCATCAATCTCCTGCCGTCCGACGTGGCGCCGGGTCTCGCAAAACTCGCCGTCAGCCAGAACTTTCAGATTGTCGCCAGGCTCCGTAATGGACGGGATCTGCTGGTGCTGCGCCTCGAAGCGGAAAAACCGATTTCCGATGCCAGTGTCGCGGAGGCACTGAAGCAGGGCTCGTACAAGATCCAGGAGACGCTCACCGATGGCTGGTTGAAACTCGAGATCGAATGGCTGCCGCCGGGCGGTCTGCCCCGGAACCCGCGTACCGGCAAGATCAAAACCGTCCTCGATGAACGCCGCAGCTGACAGGCTCCATCGATGAACTGAATTCACTCTGTTAAGAACCTCCGCGTCGTTGTGATGAGCATTCCTCTGAAATTCTGTATGCATTGTGTGAAGGCAGGGAACTGATTATGGGCAGGAACGAGATGAACGGGAAGATGCGGATCGTGGTGCTGACGGGCGCGGGAATTTCGAAGGAGTCCGGGCTCGATACGTTTCGCGATGCGGGGGGGGTCTGGGAACGGTATTGCATCGAGGATGTCGCAACACCCGATGGGTATGTGCGCAACCCGGCAAAGGTCCATAAATTCTACAATGAGCAGCGCCTCTATCTGGGTGAGGTTCAACCGAACGCGGCTCATCATGCTCTTGCCAGGCTCGAAAAGGAAATCGGCGATCGGCTTCTGATCGTGACTCAGAACATCGATGATCTTCACGAGCGTGCCGGGTCGACCCGGCTGATTCATATGCACGGTGAGCTTCTCAAGGTGAGGTGCGATCATTGCGAACGCATCTGGAAGGAAACCGGCGAGATCTCGACGGAAACCGTCTGTCCGGGCTGCAGGAAAAAGGGCGGGGTGAGGCCGCATATCGTCTGGTTTGGCGAAATTCCCCTCCAGATGGATGAAATATTCAATGCGATAGACAACTGCACGCTTTTCGTGGCGATCGGGACTTCGGGCAATGTCTATCCCGCGGCTGGCTTTGTCGAACGAGCACGCATGAACGACGGAACGGGGACGCTCGAGCTGAACCTCGAACCTTCGATCGGCGCTTCCCGTTTCGCTGAAAAGAGATACGGCCCGGCCTCCGAGGTCGTGCCTGCCTGGGTCGACCAACTCCTCGGGACGGGAACTGACTGAACGATGAAACTCGGATACCCGAATCATCCGCGTCTTGATATCGTTGGAGAAATACAATGGATCGCGTCGGCGGGCTTCGACTTCGTCGACCTGTTCCTCGAGCCCGATAAGGGGGCCGCCGAGTGCGTCGATACGGCTTCCGTACGGGCCGCACTCGATGCGCACGGGCTCGATGTCGTCGGCCATCTTGCCTGGTATCTTCCCATCGGTTCGGCCATGAGGGAAATGCGAAAAGCCGCCGTAGATGCGGCCCGCACGTATCTGGAAGTGTTCGCGCGGATTGGGACGCCCCGGGTAACGATTCACGCGAGCTGGCCGACGTCCATGTTCACCGCTGCGGAAGGCGTGGCATGGCAGAGCGAGTCGCTTCACGAGCTGGAAAAAGCCGCACGGGAGTTCGGGGTCGGCCTGATGTTCGAACCGGTCGGCTCGCCGCACGAGACGCGTGAAAACATCGAGAAGATCATGAACGAACATCCGGATCTCGGGTTTCATCTCGATATCGGCCATTTCAATCTGAACCAGCGCAAGCCGCTCGATTTCGCGCAGGCCTTCGCGGACAGGCTTGTACACGTGCATCTTCACGACAACGACGGCAGCAAGGACCAGCACCTGCCCCCCGGAACCGGCCGCATCGACTGGGACACCTTCGTTCCCGGCCTGAAGAAAATCTATGATGGAACGATAACTCTCGAAATATTTGTACAGGAACGTGCCTACATCACCCTTGCGCGCGATCTGTTCCTGAAACGCTGGAACGCCGCCTGAAATACTCATGCCGGTTCCGCGCCCCGGCTGAACACCGATATTGCCGCATCGTTCGCTGACGTCGCTGTGAATTTTCAGGAATAATTCCTTCAGGAACAGGCATTTTTCCCCGGCGGACCAGGGTTTCTACGTTTGCGACTTGTCGTTCCGCGATGCCGCTATATCCTCTGGTGAAAGGGCTTTTGTGGGCGTATCCGCCTGCTTGGCGTGCTTTTGGAAGAGGGGCGTTGCCTTCGTGTGTGCTCGTATGAAACTTGCTTGGTATATTGCAGGCAGGTGAGGAGGCATGAGCAACCAGGAGCGGATTCACATCCTGGGAGGGCCGGATCTGTTTCCGCCGGGCACACCGGATCCCCGGAACCCGGCCAGCATGCCTTTTCCCGAAGAGGTTCCGCTCGAATACCTCGAGTCGCTGGTAACCCTGCTGAATCAGCTTTCCGACGACCTTCTGGCCGCCCGGATGATGAATTTCAGGTCCCGGATCCGGACCGCGCTCCGTCGTATTGCGGGCTTTATCGGCGTCGATTCGGCCTTTCTCTGGCTGATGGATGAAAATATCCAGGGGTTCCATGATGCGCTTGTGAGTTCGCAGGATACCGGTGCTTTTCCTGAATGGAACCATCTGCCTGCGTTGCAGAAACACCCGGCGCTGCTCGAACGGCTCGAGGGAAACTCGGAAGCCGTGGCCGCCGTTCTCGAAGGCCCTCCGCAACTTCTCAGAGGGTATCTGATGTGGCCGCTCCGGTTGGATGGCCGGATGAGAGCCGTTCTCGGGTTTTCCGAACGAAATGTCCTGAAGCGCTGGACGGTCTGGGAACGCCAGCTGCTGCAGATCACCGGAACCGTTTTCCGGCAGGAGATCGTCAGGCAGCGAAGCGAACAGAATCGTCGCCATAGCGAGCTTCGCTACAGGCTTCTGGCGAGCCATTATCCGAATGGAATGGTACTGCTGTTCGACAAGGATCTGCGATTTCTTGTCGCCGAGGGCGAGGCGGGCACGCGCTGGGGCCTCACTCCCGAACGGCTCGAGGGGAGAACCCTGAATGAAGTATTTCCGGCGGGTGTCGCTGAAACACTCGGAGTGCTGTTTCGCAGAACACTGGCCGATGAAATGATCGTCGACGAGATGTCGTATGCCGGCGTAATCATGGAACTACGGCTTGTGCCGGTTCGCTC
>CAZQYQ010000050.1:0-20585 GCA_964597625.1 uncultured bacterium | reverse complement strand
CTTTGCCCAGGACGAACCGAACCGCGTGAACCGGATGGCTGGTTTCCCGGTTATCGCTCTTGGTAAGGCTGTTGGCAATCAGGAAAGCGACAAGCTGATGGACGTCGAGTTCGGCGGCAAGGGTCCTCTGGGCAAGAACGGTCACTTTGATTATGACCTGGGCTTCGCCTACACCGACTATCAGATGGACATCGTGAACAACGCCGCTGGCACCCTGATCAGCCCCGAAATGCAGGGTTGGATGGGTCACGCCGCAATCAAGTGGGATTCCAAGAAAGAGTGGGCCGCGAAACTCGGTTACACCTTCGCTGATGACGAAACCACCGGCGCTCTCGCCCTCAACAACGATCACCGCTATGATGACGGTATCGAAACCCCCTACGAAGACATCAGCCGTGGTAACACCTACTTCAACAATGGTCTTGTGAACATGGGCGACATCAAGCTCCAGTTCGAGTATCGCCCCCGCAACACCAAGCATTACTTCCGCCTGGCTGGTGACCTCCTCGACGAGATGAAGGACACCGTCTCCAATGATCTCGCTCGCGCAGGCCGCGGCCACGTTACCACCGCCGGAACTCCGGCTGGTTTCGACAAGACCAACACCATCTATGATCGCTACAACAACTTCGGAACCTCCGATCCGAAGGCGACCGTCCTGACCTTCGAATATCGCTATCAGCTTGCTGAGAACACCCGCATTCGCCTTGGCTACACCGCCTTCGACATGTCTGGTGACTATCAGAAGGTTGACACCAATGCTTCCGGCGATCCAGTTTGTGGATCCCTCAGCGCTGGTAAGGGCCTGTCCGCTGTTAACGATCGCGATTACAACATGTTCTGGGCTGAGCTCTACAGCCGCTTCTAATCCCTATCGTTTAACCTGATCTAAAGAGCCCCGCGAAAGCGGGGCTCTTTCCTTATGTGCCCGAAATCACCACAAAGGCACGAAGGCACAGAGGACGTTCTGAAAAGCCTCCTTCGTGTGATGAATATGGTTCGTCTGCCCCTAACTTTTCCCCAACCATGTTGTGAGCGTGATGTATGTATGAGCGTGTATTGACATGCATTGGCTTATAAACTACATATAAAGGGGAGGCTGATGAACCAGGCGCATGAGCTGGAAAACTATGTTCGAAAAAACGGCAGGGTGCCTGTGGATGACTGGCTGGCAGATATGAATCCGCAGTCGCGTGTGAAAATCCGTTCGAAAGTAAATCGGCTGCGATATGGAAATTTCAGCAACTGTGAGCCGGTCGGCAAAGGATTGTCTGAACTGAAAATAAACTATGGGCCAGGCTTCAGAGTTTACTTTGGACGCAAAAATGCGAAAATAATTTTGCTCCTGTGTGGCGGTGATAAATCATCACAGTCATCGGATATCAGGAGTGCTCATGAATTATGGGATGAATTCAAGTACAGATCCAAGGGGGAAAGAGAATGATTACCAAGCCATACAAGGACTCCCTGCTGGAATCTTTGAAAGATCCTGAAGAGGCGGCAGCATATCTGAATGCCTCTCTGGAAGATGCTATCGAAGAGGGCGATAACAGAGGCTTTTTGCTTGCTCTTCGAGATGTTGCGGAAGCTCAGGGGATTCGCGAGATGGCGACAAAATCGCATCTCAACCGGGAAAATATGTATAAGATGCTTTCCGCCAAAGGAAATCCTGAGTTTTCGAGCCTCTGGAGGCTGTTGACTTCGTTGGGCCTTGGTTTGAAGATTCATCCGCTGCCTGTTCATCGAAAGAAAGCTGCTTGATGGAACTGGGAGTGCGCAATCTGGAAGACGGCCGATCCGTTCCGGTTTACGATGGTGCGAAGGGCTGTTGACAAAAAAATGCAAGGCCTTCTACCATGTGATGTGATGTTCAACATGAATTTCGAGGAGATGAAACGATGAAGAGATTTGTTCTCGGATTGGCCGTTGCGCTTGCGATGTCTATTGTGCCTGCATTTGCCGGTCTGATCGATCTGGTGCCGGCTGAGGCACCGTTTGTACTCAATCTCAACATGGATCAGATGCTCAAGTTCGAGCCGGTGAAGGCGATGATCGACGAATCGTTTGGAACCGGCACGCCCGAAGGAAAGAAGGCTCTTGAAGAGTTTGCGAAGAAGATGGGGCTCGATCCGTTCAAGCAGATCGCCAACCTGATGGTGTATTCATCTGAAGCCGGTTTTAAGGCCGAAGATATGAAAGATCATGTCGGTATTCTCATCGACGGTTCATTCGATGCCAAAAAACTGCTCGAAGGCATCAAAGCTGACGCTGATTTTCTCAAACAGGTCGATCTTGTCTCTTTTGAAGGCCTTGCGGCCATCGCCGCCAAAGAGAGCGGCCGGAAAGCAGCGTTCCTCGATGACAAGACCGCTATCATGGGCGCTGATGCGATCATCAAAACCGCCGCAACCGTTAAGACTGGCAAAGCAAAGTCTCTCGCGGCTGACCCGGCTTTCGCAGCCATGATGAAAAAGGTCGATGTGAATGCCGGAATGTGGGGCTGCGCCCTCGTTACGGCCGATATGAAGGCCCAGGCCAAAACCAACGCCATCAGTGCGCCTCTCGCGGCTGCGAATGCGATGTTCATGAGCGTTACCTTCGGTAAGGAAATGGGCATCCATGCCGCTGCCGAAGTTGCCAAAGCCGATGAAGCCAAGGCCGTTGCCGACTGCATCAAGAACTACGTAGACATGTTCAAGGCATGGTCGGTCGATGTGCCCGAGCTGGTCGATGTTTTCAAGATGGCGAAGATCGAAACCGATGGAACGACCGTGAAATTCGGCTTGAATCTGCCCAGGGCACAGTTCGACACCTTCATCACCAAGATGCAGGAACGCATGGCTGCCCCGGCTCAGGAAACCCCCGCTGCTGCTCCTGCAACCGAAAAGAAGTAAAACCTTTTCAAGGCAACAGCCCCGGCATTCTCTGCCGGGGCTGTTGTGCTTGGAAGCGTCATGAGATATCTGCCCTCATCCGCGTTCAGTTGTGGTTCCGTTCTCTTTCTCGTTTTCTTTTTTATTCGGTACAGATGGGCGATTCCATTTTTCGCGCAGGACCGCCGTAACGAACCGTGGAATACTGAGCATCCGCCTGAAACGACTGGGTTCTTTCCAGAGCCTGAAAAGCCATTCGAGAGCAAACCTCTGCATCCAGACCGGCGCACGCGGCAGTTGGCCCGAAATGACATCGAAGCTGCCGCCAACACCGATGGCTGTCATTCCCGATGCGACCGGCCTCAGTTTTGCGATGAACTGTTCCTGGCGTGGAACGCCCATCGCGACGAATAACAGCCGTGGCTTTGCTTCAAGAATCAGTCTGATCACATGCGTCTCGGTTTCAGAGTCTGCTGCAAAATACCCGTGATGCGTGCCGGCGACAAGAAGCCCGGGAACGCGCTTCCCAATAAGTTGAACGGCAGAATCGATGGTTCCAGGCTTCGCACCAACGAAGAAAACCGATTGTTTCGCGCTGGCTGCCAGTTTGCAAAGGTCTTCAACCAGGCTTACACCCGGAATTCTCTCGAGGAGAGGCATGCCAAGAAAGTCGGCTGCCCAGACCAGACCCGCTCCGTCAGGCATGACAAGCGATGCCTGCTGGAGAGTTCTGGCAAAACTCTTATCGTGTCTCGATCGTTCGATGGCGAGGGAGTCTGCCGTAACCAGATGATGAAAAGCATCGCCTGAACGAAGCCAGCCGTCGATACGATCGAGCACCCGAACTCGCGAAAGAGAGTCGATCGGAATGCCGAAAAGCTGAATTCGATGCGTCGTTTCATCATCCTCCGTTGCGAAGGTATCATTTTGTGGTGTTCCTTTCAGATGTGAAGCGGTGTCTTCCGCTGGAACACGCTGTGCAAAAGCCTGAACAAAACTGGCCATCACTCCGATGATGAGAATTCCAAGTGCGATAAAGCCCCAGAGGCCTGCCTGACTTGTATACAGCAGAATCGCGAAATTGAGACTCAGGAATACCAGTCCGGCTGAGACGACGAGCCGCTGCCTGGGGAGATTCCATGAAAATGTTCTGCGCCGTCGCGCCGGGTCCGTCTCGTAAAGTTCATTGCCGAGGTATGACGCAAGAATCACCAGGCAAACGAACACCAGCGGCAGAACAACGACGGCTGAAGGCAGTAGAAGCCCGAACAGAAGCAATGTTTTCGAGCGTCCGATCATCGAGATCCCCGCCAGCAGCCAACCAAGCGCAAAATGTCCCGAATCGCCGAGGATGAACCGGCGACCGGTCATCGCCCCCACAAGCACCAGCAGCGGTGTCAGCATCAGCAAGAGGGTGAATGAAACCGCGGCCGGTGGAGTTGCCGCCTGGCCGGGAAAGAAAAGAAGAAATGTCAGGCCGCTTCCAAGACAGAGAAGCGCCGGCATTCCGAATACAAGAGCGGCGATCTTCAGGCTGAGAATAGTGATAATCGGCCAGGCCAGCGTAAATAGAATTTCAAGGATGCGCGATGGTTCATCGATGGTGATGCCGTTCCAGGCTCCGGCAATCCCCGCCAGCAGCAGATAGGGGAGCATGACCGTCCACGAGGCCCTGGTCGTGTCATGAATGAAGCCCAGGGTGGCATACACCGCCGTAAGAAACGCGAGTCCCTGAGATTCGGGCTCGCCTGGCAGATGTGGCATGAGCAGAATAAAAAATGCACCCAGCACGACCGGAAGGCCGCCTATATACCTTCCGCGTCCGAGGTGTCTGGTTGCCCGCTGCAGTGACCACGGATCGTCACCCTGGAATGCATCCCACATGATCGGGATCAGCCAGCCCGTAAGTGTCCCTAGAAGGCCCAGGGCCAGCGCAAGCGTGGTCGTTGAGAGATCCATACAGAATCTATCGGCTGAATGTCCCTGTTGGCACAGGGGAAGACGGCTGAGCAGGATGCAGATTGAGCCTGTAGAACCTTGAACGCCATCATGCCGACATCTTCCAGAGGATCGCATAGAGCAGTCAGACGGCAATGAATACCTGCGCCTCGGCGAAAGCTGGTCGTAGAGGAGTATCGACGAGGGCATGGCAAACAGACGAGCAAAACAAAACCCGCTGCAACTGGAATTTTGCGGCGGATTCGAATCGCTTGGAAAAGAGGCTGGGGGGGAGGACTAAACCCGCTTGAGAGCTTCTACGACAGCATCGGCCATGTCGCTTGTTGTCGTGGAGCCGCCCATGTCAGAGGTGCGGGCCTTGGCTTCTGCCACAACGACTGCAACGGCTGCATGGATGCGCCTGGCAGGCTCTTTTTCACCCAGCCAGTCGATCATCATCATGGCGGCAAGAATCGTGGCGAGCGGGTTTACCTTGTTCTGGCCGGCATACTTGAGAGCTGGGCCGTGGGTAGGCTCGAAAATGGCGTATCTGTCGCCGATATTTCCGCTGCAGGCGAAGCCCAGGCCGCCGACGAGCTGAGCGCACAGGTCGGAGATGATATCCCCGAACATATTTTCAGCGACAAGCACGTGATATCTTTCAGGATTTTTCAGCAGCCACATGCATAGCGCATCGATGTTGGCTTCATTCCACGAGATGTCCGGATACTCCGTTGCAATGCGCTTCATTGTGCGAAGCATCAGGCCGCCGGTTTCGCGAAGCATATTCGACTTTTCGACCAGGGTGACGCTGGGCTTGTTGTTTGCCTTGGCGAACTCGAATGCTTTCCTGATGATGCGTTCGCAGCCGGTTTGGGTCATGATGCGGGCCGAGAGCGCAACCTCGCCGGCAGGGAACTTGTTGAACCGCGTCATCTTTGTGTTGTGTTTCTCGATCACCACGCGGACATCCTCGGGAATCGGGCAGAACTCGATGCCTGAATACAGACCTTCGGTGGTTTCACGGAATACCGTGATGTCGATGTTTTCCCTGCAGTTCAGCGGATTCTTTGCAAAGGACCTGCAGGGCCGAACGCATGCGTAGAGGTCGAATGACTGGCGCATGGTAACGATCGGTGAACTGTAGATGAGTCCCTTGCCCTGAAGCTCTGGTGCGAGCTCCTTTGCCGCCTCTTCCTTGCTGGGCGAGGTGATGGTGCCGAACAGTGCCACGTCGGATTCATTCAGAACCTTGACAGTGCGCTCGGGAAGCGGGTTGCCCTCCTTGCACCAGAACTCCCAGCCGATATCGCCATGGAGGTATTCCGCGTCCAGCTTCACCGCGTCCAGGACTTTGCGCGCCGCATTCATCACATCAACACCGACGCCGTCCCCGGGAAGCCAGGCAATACGATACTTTGCCATTTTCAGCCCTCACTCATATTAGTGTTATTGATATATATGATCTAGAATTATTCCGACTGCCGGATTGCCGGTTGAATCGAAAACAGGAGCTTGCGAGAGAGAACACGGGGGTCACAGAGGCCTCTGGAAAACAAGGACGGTTTGAAAATGCGGACGCCAGCGTCCTGACCAAAGCAAAATCACAGAGCTGCCGGCTGCCAGAAATTCCCCTGGGCGCTCTGCGAAAGATGTTCGAGAACGTCTGAAAAACTGGTCGATGCTGTCCGATCTCAGAAATCCGCATGACTGAAACAAGGTGTGCCGGAAAAACACTCATGCCGTCAGGGGTGCCAGAGCCGGGCTGAGACTCTTACGGAGCTCCGGTGAGTTCCCATTTTACGATGTAATAAACGAATCCGCCGAGAATGAAAATTTCGGAGAAGGCCATCAACGGGTACACGGTGCGTTTGGCGTCCCACCAGTCCCAGAAGAAGTTAAGCGCATCGAACGCGACAAGCAGAATCTGGACGACCCAGTAGGCCGCCACGAACACTGCTGTCAGATACGCCGGGATGACGTAATAGAGCACCATGCCGGCATCTTAACACACACCGATGCCGCATTCAATCTTTGAGACGTGAAACTGTTTTGACAGGGTGTACGGGCGTTGAGTATACTTCGGGTGCATACGCTGCATTTGGGCACAGATATACGCAGTCAGACACGGGCGAGGGGGAAACGGGGATGATCAAGAAAATCGGGCTTCGTCACGAAGACAGGAGCCGATGGGAACGTCGTGCGCCGCTGGTTCCTGAGGATGTGCGGCGGCTGGTGCAGGAGCATGGATTCGAGGTGATTGCCCAGCCTTCAGCACGGCGCATCTTCCCTGATGACGTCTATGCGGCTGCCGGAGCTGTCATTGAAGAAGGAATCACCGGTTGCGATCTGGTGATGGGCGTTAGGGAAATGTCTGCGGAACTGTTCCGGCCGGGTGGTGCCTACATGTTTTTCTCGCATACCCTCAACGGCCAGCCCTCCGCCATGGCTATGCTGCGCCGGATGAAGGAACTCGGCTGCACGCTGATCGATTACGAGCGGATCATTGATGAGCGGGGCCGGCAGCTGGTTTTTTTCGGCCGGCACGCCGGTCTGGCTGGAATGATCGATACTCTCTGCGCGCTTGGCCAGAGACTCAAGCTTGAAGGGCACGACACGCCGTTTGCGCATGTGAAGATGGCTCACCAGTATGCCGATCTCCATGCGGCGCGGATGGCCATCAGCCGGATCGGCGAGGAGCTGCGTGACAGACGGTTACCGTCCATGCTGCGGCCGATGGTTTTCGGATTCGTCGGGTATGGCAACGTCTCAAAGGGTGCTCAGGAGATATTCGACCTGCTGCCTCATCGCGAGATCACCCCGCCCGAGCTGCTTGCCGGTGCTGCGGCCTGTGATACGGGGAGCGATCTGCTGAAAGTCGTCTTCCGTGAAGAACATACGGTCAGGCCGAAAGATGAAGATTCTCCGTTCATTCTGAGCCACTTTTTCCAGCATCCGAACCGATATCAGAGCAATTTCAGCCGGTATCTCGACCACTTGTCCGTGCTGGTGAACTGCATTTTCTGGTCTCCGGCCTCGCCGCGACTGATGACGAAAGCCGATGCGGCGCGCATGTGGAAAAATGGCCGGCAGCCGCGATTGCGCGTTGTCGGCGATCTGTCGTGTGCGCTATGTGGCGGAATTGAATTCACGATTGCCGCGACCGATCCTGATGCGCCTGTATTCGTGTATGAACCGGAGCTCGATGACATCGCCTACGGGGTTGAGGGCCATGGTCCTGTCGTCATGTCGGTCGACAGCCTTCCGTGCGAATTGCCGGCCGAGTCGTCGGAGGAATTCAGCCGGGCGCTCATGCCCTTCATGGAAAAACTTGCGACGGTCGATCTCAATGCGCCGTTCGAAAAAAGCGGACTCCCCGCCCCTCTCAAACGGGCGGTTATCCTGTGGCGCGGCAAGCTGACTCCGGATTACGAATTCATGCATGATTGTCTGAGAAAGGCCGCATCTGGCGATTCCGCGTAACATGAAATCCGGCATGACCACATGCCGTCCTTCCAAAAAATCTCTTTGCGGCCATAAAGACCACCCGGTCAGGCAACCGGCCGTCGCCGGTTAACGCCGGGGCTTTTTCAGTTACATGGCAAGAGGATGGAAGCGGCGCTCGGCCGGAAACAGTGGTATGGGCAATACGATCGAATGAATCGCTCCGTAGCGGAAAGCTGAATGCGAATTCTGTGGAATAATAACTACTTTTGGAGCATCTGCTCGTGAATACTCCGGAATTCAGCCTGATCGTTACGACATATAATTCTTCTCGGACGATTGATCAGACATTGAAAAGTCTGGAAAATCTCGAAGATGCTGGGAAGCTCGAGATCATCATTTCCGATGATGCATCCTGTGATGACACGGTTGAACGAATTACTCTGTGGGTGCAATCGCATCAGACGATGTTTTATCGCATTCTTGTTTTGACCCGCGAGGTGAACCAGGGGATATCGGCAAATCATACGCGGGCATTTCGGCGCGCCACGGCCGAGTTCGGGACGTATCTGGGCGGAGATGATTACTTCGTGAGGCCGGATTTCTTTCGGAATGTGCGTCGATTCATCGGACCGGATTTGAAAATAGCAAAAACGGATTTGCTCTCCGGGTATGATGAAACGGGGGATGTGGTGCAGACCTTTCATGAAGCGGCGAAGTTCTTTTCGTATCCGCTTGCGATGCAGAAAAGGCTGATGTGCCTTGTCGGGAATGTCATCACGGGGGGGCCTGGAACTATTCTTCATATTCCCACGCTGAAGAGGCTTGGATATTTCGGAGAAAATATAAGATCATTCGAAGATTTTCAGGTCTATCTTTTGTTCCTTTTCGCGGGATATCGAATCAGAATGTTGCCGGTCCAGGGAATTGTGTGGCGAAGGCATGAGGGATCACTTTCGTATTCTCAAAAGGATCGCCTGCATCAGGAGGATCGTAGAATCTACGAAGGATACATCCAGCCGTTTCTCCGCTGTCTCCCGTTCTGGACAAGGCGACTAACTGAATTTCGCTATACCGCCCCCTTGGGTGTGTGGGTGAAGCTCTTGTGTCCTCTCTGGTGGGGACGGCTGCTCCGTGCCTTCTGTCTTCGTAATCTGAGGCATGCCGATGGTTATCGATCGATTTCGGGATGCGGCTAGAAGGTTTACAAAATTCAACCCGGGGTTGAACAACAGATGTTCTTGGTCTAAAGTTGCGAAATGACCGTTCCCGCCGATTCGGCTTCGCTGATCCTGTTCGGCCCGTTGCCGCCCCCCTTCAATGGACACACGCTGGCGTTTCAGCTTTGCGTGCGAGGGTGTGAAAGCCTCGGATTGAAGCCTCGGGTGATTGATTACAGTCCCAGGTGGCGGCTTGCCGTCAGAATGCCTCTGGGGCGCTGGCTGGAATATGCCGCCATCATGGCGCGCTATGCGTATACGCTTCTGTCGTGCGGGCGCGGCACTGTCTATATAACCCTGAACCAGGCCGTCGACGGGGTCATTCGCGATCTGCTTCTGATAACCTCGGCCCGCATGCTGGGATATCGCGTTGTCGTCCACATCCATGGTGGACGGTACGACGCGCTGCTGACGGCGCTGCCGGCGCCGGTGCGAAGGCTGATGATCAGGGCGCTTGCGTCGTGCCATGCCGTGATCATTCTCAGCGAACGTCTGAGATACCTGTTCAAGGCCTGGCCCGAAGTGATGAAGCAGGTTCGGGTGGTTCCCAACTGTCTCCCGTTCGAGCCGGCCGGCTGTCCTGCCAGAGCAAAGAGCATATCTTTCACGGAGCCCGTCGGGCTGCTGTTTCTGTCTCATCTGATGGAGAGCAAGGGCTGGCATCTCGTTCTGGAAACGGTCGAAAGGCTGGTGAACCATCATCACATCAATGTCCGGGCGAGGTTTTGCGGTCAGTTTCTCGCTTCGCGCGGCGATGTCCGGTTTTCTTCCGCGGATGCCGCAAGAGCCTGGTTCAATGAGTTCGTTACGGACAAGCGCCTTTCTGATAACGTCCGCTATGACGGCCATATCGATGGCGACGAAAAAATCAGCGCCCTCAGGGACGCGCATTTTCTGCTTCTGCCATCGACCGATGAAGGCCAGCCGCTTGCGCTGATCGAAGGCCTGGCTTACGGATGCGCACTGATAGCGCCGCCATGCAGGGCGATACCGGATATGATCATTGACGGGATAACCGGCCTGCTTGTTCCGCCCGACCCCGTGCTGATGGCAGACAAAATAGCATTTATTATAAAACAGCCGGCTGTGTATCAGGCGATGAGCGCTGCGGCCATATCACTTTTTCGTGAACGGTTCATGCCGGACCGCCACATCCGTGAACTGGTCGGGATAATTACTGAAACAGAAATTTCTTCAGCATAGGAACGCTGTTTCTGAGTCGTACGATAATTCGTTCAATGACCGCGGTTGGTTCGAGCATGAATTTCCGGAGCGTGGCGAAAAAATACTTCTTTCTTGAAATTCTAAATGCCATGTATGTGAGATCTGAAATTATTTTTTTCCATTCAGCGTCACTGTAATCAGAGAAATTCATATACGGGCTTCCCTGATGAAAATTCTTCCAGTCGATCGTGTCCAGGTTGAGTTTTCCTGATGCGATCAACGATCTGAATAACTGTGTTCCGGGCAACGGCGTGACGACGCTGAGATGAAAATAATCGAGATTCGATCGGGACATCAGGGCTATTGTCTGTTTCATGTCTTCGCGTGTTTCCCACGGGAAACCGATCATGAAATACCCGCTTACAAGTATTTTGTATGCCTTCAATAAGGTAATGGCTTTATGGATCATATCGAACGAAATCTTCTTGGAAATAGCTGCAAGCGTTTTCGGTGATCCCGTCTCGATGCCGATGGCGATGCCGACGCAGCCGCTTTCCTTCATCAGCCTGATCATCGGCTCATCGATCAGATCCACGCGGGTGTTGCAGATCCAGGTCGTCTTTTCGGCACGCAGCATCTCGCACAGGCGATGAAACCGCTCTTTGTGCAGCGTGAACGAGTCGTCTTCGAAACAGAATCGGGTGATGCCATATTTCATCTTAACAGCTCTGATTTCTTCGAGGACGTGCTCGGGCGACCTGAACCTGACGATTTTGTCGCTGGCGCAGTAGGTGCACTGAAAAGGACAGCCGCGGGCGCTCAGCATGATCCAGGTGAAAGCTTCAGGGGACGCGCTTCCCTCATAATCGTATTTCTGGAGCTTTGATTCGAAAATGGGGATCGGCAGGGAACTGATATCTTTGATATACGGGCGCGGCCGGGTGAGAATGACCGTGCCTGACGGGTCCTTGTAGGCGATGCCGGCAACCGATGCCGGGTTGGATATATTCTCAACGAGTTCAACGAATGTCTCTTCGCCTTCCCCAACGGCGACGATATCAACAGAACTGTTTCGGACGGTTTCGACGGGAAGGGCGGTCGGATGTTTTCCGCCCATAACGGTTACTATTTTTGGATTGACCTTTTTTGCAATTTCACTGATCCTGAGCGCGGAGGGAAAGGATGCCGTCATTGAACTGATTCCGACGACATCCGGAGCCTGAGCGCGAATCGTCTGTTCTATCTCGACCCAGACAGGGTCGGTGGGGTCTGACAGGCGTCTGAGATACTCGGGGTGATTCGAGCTGAATGTATAGTTGGACAGCGTCGGGACAGCCTGAGGGTCGAAATCGGCATTGTAAATCTCGATTTCGTGCTGAGGACATTTTTCTTTAAAATATACAGCTATAAAATTCAACGCCATCGGCGGTGAAATGAGGCTTGAACCGAAAAACCGCATCCAGGGGGGATGGAATAACAGTATTTTCACGGAGTGACTCCTCGTCGATTGTCAGACTGGGCGCAGACGGTCATGCCTGCTCCATGACAGAAACAGTTGCGCAAAAATCAGCCATGCGCGCATCCAAAGGCCATACCGTAACCGGAACAGGATCTTCAGGAACAGTCCGGCATAAACAGTCGGCAGTGCGAAGGGAAAGAACCTGCACGTGAATCTGATGGCCGATCGCACAAAATACAGTTCAGACAGGAGACTTTTCTGACGGCTTTCCCTGTGGCTGCCGATGCTGCCGCCGTCTTTATGATAGACGATGCTTCCGGGAGCATACCCGAGTTTGAAACGACCTCTGGCACGAAGAGCCCAGTCGATTTCTTCGAAATACAGAAAATAATCCGTCTGCATCACCCCGACTTTTTCGAGGAAACTGCGTGAAACGAGCGCGGAGACGCCGACGACAAACTGCAGGGTTGATTCGATTTCCGTAACGTCAGGCTTTTCCCGGACCGGCCGCCCTATCCCAAGATTGATTGGCCGTGCAAGCCAGGGTTCATACGTGCCGCCGGCATATGCCTGAACCATGTCCGGGTGTGAGTGATAGATGATCGTCGAACCGCAGATGCCGGGGTGGTCGGATGCAACGGCGCGTTCATGCAGCAGTTTCAGAGCCAGAGGCTCCACGATGGTATCGTTATTCAAAACCCAGACGAACTCGACTTCCGGCCGGGCAAGAGCGTATGCGAGAGCGACGTTGTTGCCGCCCGCATATCCCAGATTTTCACCGGTTTGAACAAGCAGAAGCGGAAGATTGGCATCAGATGGTTCGCCGCCGGACTCCGCCTGCTTTTTTGTCAGGCATTTCCATCTGATCGGTTTTGGGACCTGAGACTGTGCGATTTCAGCCGCTTCATGTCCCTCGGCCCAGCTGATGATATGGCTCATCGAGTCGTCCGAAGATGCGTTGTCGCAGACGATCACGCGAAATCCACCTGATGGCGGCACCATCCTGAACAGGCTTTCCAGGCACTCGATCGTGTGCCGCCACGAGTTGAAGTTCAGCAGCGCCACGATGATCGTCGTATGCGTATCAGGAGATGGAGTGTGATGCATCTGTCGTTGACCTGCCGCGAATTCGATACGTATGGCGCCTTCCTATGAATGAGTTCCGGAACTGTTGCCGTAAAGATAAGGCGTGACAAACCATGGAACAAGAAGTTTTATAAACTGTTTTACGGCGAAAAGAAATGCTCTGAACTGATGTATTCCGGAATGGTGGCCGAGGAGGGCGAAAGCCCGCCTGGCGATGGAATGCTTTTTAATGTAAAAAGCGACGCAGAACTGGCTGTAAGCCGCAACCCCTGCATATTCGGGATCGTCGATGTATTTCTCCATGACTTTGATTTTATAGGTATACATCCGCCGGAGTTTTGTGCTTATGTTGCCGCCGTGAACGCGCACGTAACAGAGGGTTTCCGGAAAAGGCACGAATACTTTTTTCCCGATTGCGAGTTTTATCCAGAAGTCCAGGTCTTCAACCGCGCTCAGTGTTTCATCGAACCGGGTATCGCACCGCCGGAAAAGGATGGAGTGAATCGGAAACACGTTTCTTTCAAAAAGCGTGTGAGCCAGATTCCTGATTGGGGAAGCCGGCATGAGATACAGGCATTCGTCGGGAGTCTTCGAGAAATACGATGTCTGGCAATACGTGGCAAAAATCTCTGGATTTGCTTCGAGAACTTCAAGTTGTTTTCGCAATTTATCCGGGGCAAGAATGTCATCCGCATCGAGAAACTGGATGTATGCTCCGCGTGCCGCATCGAGACCGGCATTGCGCGCTGCGGACATGCCCCGTCGGCTCTGACGGAAGCATCTGAGCCGGCTGTCGCAAAGCCATTGCTGAATGATCGCCGGCGTCTCGTCCGTCGACCCGTCGTCGATGAGTATCAGTTCGAGGTTGCGATGCGTCTGGTTGAGGACCGACTGAATCGCGTCAGGCAGAAACCGCCCGTAGTTGTAAACCGGAATGATGACGCTGACCAGCGGAACTGGCGATGAAACATCCCCGTCAGTTGGCATGACAGCCCCCATGAATCTGTTTGGGCAGCAGGCATGGACAGCAGGTTTTCACAAAAAACTTAAGACATTTCCGGGCATGAAACCAAAGCAGGAAGAGTGGCGTAGACCAGATCAGGCGCCATTTCGCATTGCCGGCAAGGCGACTCCCTTTTTTCAGGGCAAACCAGGCCACTCTGGTCATCCCCTGGCGGTAGTAAAGCCTTGCGAGTTCGCCGTAGGGCATGAAATCGTCGCTTCCCCACAGGCTTTGGGGAGAGGTTGTGGCAAGGACGTTCAGAAACATGGCGGTTTCTTCCGCAATTTGCACAGGGCGTTTCACAACCGTGTCCTGAAGGGGATGAAGCCTGGTTTTTACCGCGGCGATCGGCAGATATCTGAACTTGAAACCTGCCCGGATCATGCGGAACCACATATCGTAATCCTGAACGGTTTTAAGCGCTTCATCGAAAAATCCGCATCTCTCGAAGGCGACGCGCGGGATCAGGAGTGTGCAGCCGCCGATAAAACGATCTTTGACAAGTTGATAAAAGAAACGGCTTTCATCGATGGAAAGACGAGGGGATGTATACAGAAACCGGCCCTCGGAGTCAATATAATCGCTACCGGTAAATATAATATCGTCGAATGCGTTATGCTCGTAAAGAAAAACGATCTGCTTTTCTATCTTGTCTGGCGGGTAAAGATCATCATGGCTGAGCCAGGAAAAATACGCGCCGTGCATCTCCCGGATTCCGAGATTCAGGGCCGAGGAAACACCTCCATTGGACTTTTCCAGGTAACGGATCCGGTTCCCGAAGGTGAGTGCGACTTCGCGCGTTTTTCCATCATCGCGAGACCCATCGTTGACAACCAGAATCTCGATGTTGCGATAGGTTTGTGCCAAAGCACTTTCAACGGCTTCCCGGAGATAGTTGGAACCATTATAAACCGGTATGACGATTGATACGAGTGGATTTGGATTCACTTTCGCCAGACCACTCTGTTGACGTAATCGGTATAACTCTCAATGATGCGTAGAACTTTGTCTGACACATTCGGCACCCGATAATCATCAATCATGCTGATCAACCGGTTGTTGTCACGGGGTTGGTGCTCGAGAATCGCGAGAGCCTCGAAAACGCGTTCGGCCTTGAGCCCGGTCATCATGACGGCGCCCTCTTCCATTCCCTCCGGCCTCTCGTGCGCCTCACGGATATTGATGGCCGGGAAGTTGAGGACCGATGACTCTTCCGTGATGGTGCCGCTGTCCGAAATGACGGCGGACGCGCAGGTCTGGAGCTTTACATAATCGAAAAAGCCGAGTGGCTTCATTGAGCGGATCAGCGGATGGAATGCGACCGATTTTTCATCGATGCGCTTTTTGGTTCGGGGATGCGTTGAGAAGATGATCGGCTTGTCAAATCTCGTTGCAACATCATTGAGAAGGGAAACAAGTTTCGAAAAATTCTTTTCGGAATCAATGTTTTCCTCGCGATGCGCACTGACGACAAAGAACCCATGCTGTTTCAATTCAAGCCTCGCGAGGATGTCCGATTGGGCTATTTCGGCTTTATGGTGTTCGAGAACTTCGAACATCGGACTACCGGTCCAGATTACGCGATCGGCGGGAAAACCCTCTGAAAGAAGATAATTGCGGGCGATTCTGCTGTAGGGCATATTGATATCGCTCGTGTGGTCGACGATCTTCCTGTTGATTTCCTCGGGAACGCGTTGATCGAAACAGCGATTGCCCGCTTCCATGTGAAAAATCGGAATCTTGCGGCGTTTGGCCGAGATGCAGGCTAGGCAGCTATTCGTATCCCCGAGCAGTAGCAGGGCATCGGGGGATACCTCTGCCATCAGGCGATCGGAGCACGCGATGACTTCACCGATCGTTTCTGCCGGAGAGCCCTTGGCTGCATCGAGAAAGTAATCTGGTTTTCTGATGCCCATTTGCTGGAAAAAGATTTCGTTTAATTCGTAATCGTAATTCTGGCCGGAATGAACGAAAATGTGCTGGCAGTACCGATCAAGCTTGTCGATAACCCGCGAAAGTTTAATGATCTCGGGCCGGGTTCCGACGATTGTCATCACGATCATCGCAGGAATTCTCCGTCGAATCTGATCGCATCACCCGGCATCAGGCGCTGTTCGGTAAGCAGGGCTATCGTCTGTTCCAGATTCATCACGGTCTCGCCGGAGCTGTAATCTCTGCCGAGCGGCTTATCATCGATTCTGGTCGAGATTTCCGGTAGCATGGACTGGATGACATAATATTCGCCGCGCCGATGCGTATGATAGCCCTCTTCCTCGGAAACCATGCTTTCATGGATTTTTTCGCCGGGCCGGATACCGGTTATTTGTATTTCGATGTTTTGTTTCCCGATCATGGCTTTCGCGACATCGAGAACCCGGGCCGATGGAATGATGGGAATATATGTTTCGCCGGGATTTGCTCCTCGAACAGCTGCAATGATGGTATCTACTGCTCGTTCCAGAGGCAGGAGAAATCTGGTCATGTCCGCCGTCGTCACGGTCAGCGGTCCGCCGATCTCAATCTGCTGATGGAAGAGCGGAATAACGGAGCCTCGTGAAGCAAGAACATTGCCGTATCTGACGCAGATGAATCTGGTTTGAGGAACTAGTATATTTGCAGATATAAAGATGCGTTCCTGAATGGCTTTCGTCATTCCCATGACATTCACTGGCTTGCAGGCCTTGTCCGTCGATACTCCCACAACGGTTTTCGCAGGCAGATTGTGCTCTCTCAATGCACGCACGATGTTCTCGGCACCGAGGATATTCGTGTGAACCGCTTCGGCTGGGAAGTATTCGCAGGATGGAACCTGTTTGAGGGCCGCAGCATTGATGACGATATCGGCATCTTTCAGCAGAGAGACGACCGAGCCGAAATCGCGAACATCCCCGATGCGGAACTCGAGAATATTTCTGAAGTTATTGTAGATGATCTCGTCGGTGGCCTGGTAGCGCTGCTGATAATCGATGCGCATAAAATGCTGTTTCGCTTCGTCCCGGGAAAAAACGATGACTTTGGCAGGGGTCCCCTCTGCGCCGGAGAGGAGCCTGCGAACGAGAACTTTCCCGAGCGATCCTGTTCCGCCTGTTATTGCTATACGTTTGCCCTGGAATATCTTGTCCATGTTCTTTCAGTTGCCTTCCCGCGCATAATAAGGCTCCTGCAGGAAATCATCATGCATGGCCTTGATCAGTTCCGGCCAGGTCGGCGGCTTATAGCCTGTGGCCTGTCTGAATCTGTCAGAGTTGAGGGACCTGTCAATCACCATTTTGCTGTCCTGCAGAATTTCAATATCCTTCTTATAAACCTTTGCGATCAGGCTGATCAAGTCATGTTTCGAGATCGGATCGACGGAAAGATGATACAGACCTGTCAGGGAGGGATTCGGAATGACATACGTTTCAAGAACATGGGCCATTTCCAGGGTGGTCAATCCGGAAAAAACAGCCTTCGTGAAGCCCTTCGCGCTGCCTTTTTGTTCAAGAAACCACTCGACCAGAGAGAGTTTGTTTTTGAACTCATGGCCGATGATCGATGTTCTAAGGGTAAGACAGTGGGGCGAATAATGGACTTCGCCGAGGAATTTCGTTCGGCCGTATAGATCTGTGGCGCTGGAATGATCCTGCTCGGTATAGTTGCCCTGACTGCCGTCGAACACGCAATCGGTGCTGATATGAATGAGCCTCGCGCCGGCGGTCCTGCAGACCATGGAAATCCGGTGAGGCAGTTGCGAGTTGATCGTAATAGCTGAAAGCGGGTCTGAAGCGGTTGGCAGTTGCTTGATCAACCCGACGCAGTTGATGACTATGGTCGGCTGGATCGAGGCAAAGGCGCGGATAACGGTATCGAAATTATCCGCATCGACGCATGGACGAATGCGCTCAACTTCTTGGCCAGCAAAAAGGCCTTGAGGCGGCTTAGCCGTGCGAACGGTGCCGAACACTTCCATGTCTGGATTTTTCCCGAGCATCTTGAAAAGCTTGTGCCCGAGCATGCCGGATGCCCCGAGAACGATAATCCGAGCTTTCAATAGAAAAACTCCTTTTTCATGATCCGCCTGTTCCGCGTATCAGCGCCTTTTCATATAATTTCTGTATTCAATTACTTTTTTTATGGTCGATATGAAATGATAAACGAGATTGATTAGTCTGTCTAACCCACATTTCCGGGGTTTCATTATACACCTGGTTATTTTCTGGAGTTAGCCCGTAAAGCTGGTGCCAACCATACGGATTCGGATAAGGCCTGAAAGGCAGAAATGAAGCGGTTGTTAACCATTCCAAATGTCCTCCAGCCTTTCCCGAAACGGATCTTGGGAAGACAGTTTCCTGGAGCGCCAAACGCAGGAGGAGTTCTTCGGTGAACTCGATCTTAGACTGTTGAATTGCACTGGAATTGACCGGAAAAGGGGCCCGATTTCGCAGGTCCTGCTACCGGTTTGAGAATAGCGCGGGCTCGGAACTGAGAAGCGCCTGAAGGGCGCGCACAGCGGTTTTTCGGCAGAACCGGAACCGCCGATGCCTCCCATCTGTCTCCCCCCTGCGGGGGGATGAAAGGGGGGCCTTCTTGTAGAATGGGTTTGCACACTCATCTTACCTGGAGGCCCTCCTTTCATGCGTATTATAACTCATTTGCTCTCCCTTCCCAATGGCTTTGATGGATGAGATCACCGATGATGCTGAGACGCCAGAGGTCGGGGGTGAGTGGTGGGTTGTTTCGGTTCATAAAAAACTCCTTCCCCTCAAGCGTATCGAACCCTGCACCAGATCGAAATCTCAGGGAATTGTGGGATCCGTAAGCGGATAAATAACACCAGTATCTCAGGCAATCTCCAGGCGAGCGCGGTCGAGAAACTGTGGAAGCAGGGCGTGCAATTCGGCTTCTGATTTCGCTTTCGGAACTTCCGTAAAAAGAAGTCTCAGATAGGTATACGGCTCGATATTATTGGCCTTGGCCGTTTCGATGATCGAGTAGAGGGTGGCGCTGGCGTCGGCACCGCGGGGCGAACCTGAGAAAAGCCAATTTTTGCGGCCGACGGCGAAAGGCCGGATCGCATTCTCGGCAGGATTGTTATCCGGGCGCAGGATCGCGTTTTCCAGATAGCCCGTAAGTCGCGGCCAGAGGTTCAGAGCATACGTGATGGCCTTGCCGAGGAGGCTTTTCGGTGACAATGTTCGTGTATCGGTCCAGAATCCGCTTGATTTCCTCGAGTTTCGGCCGGCTTTCTTTCTCACGAAGGGCGACCACCTCGTCCGGAGAAAGCCCATTATCCCGCGCCTGGTCTTCGATCAGATAGAGTTTTCCGATGAGATCGAGCACTTCCTTCGCAACGCCGGCCTTGAGACTGCCTTTGGTGCCTTTCTCGACCTCGACGAATTTCCTGCGCACACGAGCCCAGCACGCGAGATGGCGAATGCCTTCGCGCATGCCGACGGCCTCATAGCCGATATAGCCATCGGTATGCAAATATCCGCGGTAATCGGCCAG
Organism: uncultured bacterium; assembly: GCA_964597625.1. Lineage (GTDB taxonomy): Bacteria > Muiribacteriota > Ozemobacteria > Ozemobacterales > Ozemobacteraceae > MWAR01. Next base: position 911 of record CAZQYQ010000050.1, on the reverse strand, counting down.
CATCTCGTCGGCGACCCTGGCCGAGCGTGTCGGATAATACCGGAATATGACCGCAGGCCGACCGGGCTGCCCTCCGCGGCACACCCACATGTAGGATTTGGTCGAATTTGCCCGTCCCGGCTCTCTCAGCACTTGCACGGGGGTTTCATCCATGTGAATCACGGGTCCGGCGCGCACCTCCCTGGTGATCAGATCGAAGATCGGCATGCAAGCCTGCGCTGTCTGTCTCACCCATGAGGCCAGGGTTCCTCGCGTGATATCCAGACCCAGACGCATGAACCTTACTTTCCCGACGTACCGATTTCCGAGCCTCACATTTTTCACGCAGGCCCAATCTGGCCTCCAGAAACATGCTGAAATTTCGGCAGCATTGCGAAGATCGACCCCAAGTGTACCCGAAATATCAGAACCTGCATCAACACAGAGCTTTCAAAAATTCTTGTCCAAGAACCCAAATCTTCCTCAAAATCCAAACTTCCCCTCCGCCCGCGAAAACCGGCTCCCAGGGCGAAAAGAAAAATTACAAGAACTGTACCGGAGAACTCGGGAAAGTGTGATGAACTGCTGTTCCTGCCGATACAGCGGAATGGCATCGACATATTTGGCGGTCACCACATGCGCAAGCAGGCCTGGAGTCACGATGCCCTGGGGAATTATCTGGGGCGGCAGCGGCGCGATGCGTATTTCACCAGGGGCGTTTACCGGAATCTCACAGTTACAGCCCGGACTTCCGGGTTCTAATTGTACACAGTGGTTGAATATTTTTCATATAAATCGGGTATCCCAAGTAATATGAGAATCTCCATTTGATCAGCATCAAGGTTATGGAAGACCCTATGAAGTTTGCCAGCTATGCTTACTGTAGTGGATCGAATATCATCGAACAACTCAAGAATTCCTTGCCAGGTCGG
>CAZQYQ010000049.1:0-20777 GCA_964597625.1 uncultured bacterium | reverse complement strand
AGTGTTGCGTGCGTCATCATAGCAGGCACCGGCGTCGTATTTTCCAAGAAGAACGTTCAGGACGACGGCATCGTGTTTCCCGAGGAAGCCCGCTTCGGCAAAGTCTTTGTCAGGGTTCACGCCAGCCTCGAGGAGGAGGGCTTTGGGAAACAGATACCCCGAGGCTGAATCTTTTTCAACCCAAGCTACCTTTTTCCCTTTGAGATCCTTGAGGCTCCGTATGCCGCTGTCCTGACGGGCGATAATGATCCCACGGTAGGAGGTGGTTTTGAACCGGCGCGGCTTCACAAGGAGACGCATGGCTGACTTCTGCTTGGGATCAGCCATGGCTTCCACATAGGAGGTTGTTCCCAGCCACCCGATATCGATCTCGCCCCGGGCCAGCTTATCGATAATTCCTTTATAGTCGGATGCCAGAACAAGCCTCGTTTCTTTGACTCCGAGTTCGGTCCGCAGATAGTTCAGCAGACCTTCGTGTTTCTTCACCATCTCGGTCGCGTTGGTAAAAGGAATACGGCCAAGCTTGAGGATCGTGTCTTTATATGCTCCGCCGACGGATGCCGTGGTGCCGGTTGCCGCATCGGTTCCCGGAGCGGCTGACGTCGGACCGCTTTTTGCCGGCTCTTTGCTTCCGCAACCAGCCGATAGAAGGGCAAACAGGGAAACGCAAATTCCAAGCAGGACAAACGTGACGCGAAGCTTCCTCATCTCGTGCCTCTTCATCTCAGTATGATTTCAAATGTATAGCACATCGCGGACGGTTTGGAAACCGCATGAAAATTGTGATTCTCGATGTCATACCCGAACTCCATTATCTGGAAGGTGCTGCAATCGGAAGATCGAGCCTGATTGTCATTCCTTCCGGTTTGATGCGGGTTACCATGATCATTTCACCCAGCTCGGAGGTGATATTCAGATTCGAAAAGGGTGGAATTCCCTTGTCTGCGAGGAGAGGAGACTGGAGAAGCTTCTGGAGCTGCTCATTCAACAAGCTGAAGCGAATTTTCCAGAACCTGTGCGCATCCGAGGGAACACCGGCAAATCCTGGAATTTTCCCGGCTGCAACTCCTTCAATCCGTTCCGCAAGCCGGAACAGCGAATCTCTGCTTGTTGCGATCAGAAGCAGGTCGCCGGTCATTCCGATATGGACGGAAACCACTGGAAGAAGAAAATAGGAGATTTTTGCGGACGGGCGTTGTTCGAGATTCGGTGTGACCATCACGCCGACGCTCATTGCAAGCTGTTTCAATTGAGGAGCCAGGGCTACAAGTTTTACGGGATCTTTCACTTTGACGGCGGCTCTCAGGTCCGGGAGGCCGCCATCGCCGACGGGTGTCAGATCGATGTTCGCGAATGACTCAATGCCCGGGTTTGAAAGGATATCCCGCTCGAAATCAAGCCCCGCTGAGGCAAGATACTTTTCGACAATGGCTGTCTGGGGAATCATGTGAAGCATCTGCAGTATTTCCGTTGCCGAACCGGCCGGATGAACCTGAGCAAACGTCAGGAACGCATTCGGGTCTATCGATGCGGAGCAGCTGAGAGGGGAGGGAAGGGCTCCGCCCGGCATCATGGTTTCCTTATAATGTTCCCCGCCTCGTGCATGTATTTCAAGCGAAAAGCCATCCGGAGTGAGGCGCATGGCAACGGCAATGGCATCAGCCATCTGCAGAAATGGCAGGATTCTGGTCTCGATTTTTGAGAGCTGATCCGGCCTGATTCGCACCTTGGTTTCAGGATTCTCGAGAATCTTCTGAATTTGAGGGACCACGGATCTGGGGTCGAGCAACGCGATCAGATGAAAACCATTATTGGGAAATGGGAGCGCATCCGTCATTTCCTTGAGAAGGCCCTGTTCGCGTGTTCGAAAATTCTCTACCGCTGCGCGTTGTGATTCACTCCAGGAGACAGCCGGAACAGGTGCCGTGAATGAGGAGGGCGGATCATCCCGGGGTGGTACAAACCCTGCTGCATCAAACGGCGTCTGAAGATACTTGGCGATAGACGGGGCCAGCATTCTGCCCAGCCGTCTGAAAATCTCCAGAGGCTCTTTTTCGGGAAGGTCGAGGAAGGTGCCGAACTTGGTAATGGTAAGGAGAAACCTTGCATCTCCCTGAAGTCGTTCAGCCTGATTCTGGGCGTTTCCCGAAGAAATTCCGAAGAATACAAACAGGGTGACCAGGCAAAGAATGAAGCTTTTCAGATGCTTCTCGATCATGGTTCCTCCTCGCGTGACTTTCTAGAAATCGAATAGACTATACCACAGAACCTCTGTCATTGAATCCCGGAGAACCGCTGGCATCAGAATCATTTGTGGCACACCTGACCGGTCATCATGTACAATAATGGACAGACATCATGCAAACTGTTGGAAGTATTCCTCCGTCACTCCTGCTGCGCCGTAGATCCGGCGTGGTGTTTTTCGTCGTCCTTGCCGTATTTCTGGTCATGGGGCTGCTCGCATTCGCTTTGAGCACGTTCAAAGGCGGGGCAATTGAACAATTGTCCAAATCGATCGATCAGAACCGTCTTGCCATGCTTGCCCAGGCGGCAAATAACGAAATAACAGGAATTCTCCGAAGTCAGGCAAATCTGCATACCCCGGGCGGAACGGAAAACTCCTTCTATAAATTATTCCGAGAGCCCATCCGCCAGGACCAGACGGCTCCCATCACTCTGCCGCATGCCGTAAAAATTTTCCCCGACAATTACACTCCGGTCCTGACCCAGGATCTCGCAACCAAAGCCGGCTATAAAATTTCGATTACGAGTCAGGCGACTCTGGTTCTCGAACAGCGCACCAAAGTATCTGGAACATCCGGATTCAGCGGGTATCTCGAAATCATATCCCGTGCTGTTCACCAAGCAGGCGACCAGACAAAGATTGAAATCAAGGAAAGACGCGATCTGAAGATTGTTGATCTTCGGCACTTTTTTGATCGATATGCGCTTTTCGTGAAACATTACTCCCCCGACTGGAACAACCCCCGGAGACGCATAACCATTCAGGGAATCCCCAACCCCGATTTTGCCAGGGGCCTGTATTCGAGCGTGTATGTCGGAAATACATACTATCCCAAATGCAGGGAGTTCCCCGCTGCTCCCGGAGCGGAACCCCCCCGGTTATGGTTCGATGTGAATTATGCCGAACAGAGGCATCTGATCGACCCCCTGATGGGAATTCCGGATACGGCGACAGAACGCGCTGCATTTCCCGGGATAGAATCAACCCCGTTCAAGGTGTTTTTCAAAGTAAAGAATGCGAAATACTGGGACATCGCCCGTTTCGATATGCCCGCATTTTATAAAGTCATTCAAATAAAAAAACAGTTTGTTGATCTTGTAAATCGTTCGGCACGGGCAATTCTCGGCGGCACGGACTTCGTGAGCGGCCCCGCTCTCGTGACCAGATGTCGCAATGCAATGAACTCCTCGAACAGCAACAGTAACTCGGCGGCATGGTCGGTCTGCAATGATTTCCAGGCAAACGTTGACGGGACCGGATACGATTACTCAAACTGCGATGCGTTCAAGCAGATGGTACAGACATGCGCGGACAATTGGGTATATCGCTGGGGATACTCTGACGCTGCCGCCATCTGGGACCTGAACGGCACATCCAGACTTGCCGTTCCATCTGTCCTTATGGATGATATCAGGCTCATCGGCCTTGCCACGCAGTCCGCTTTGACTTCGAACATCGGGCCCTGGATGTCGCAGAATCTGAGGCCCGATAATGATTCGTCGAATCCACCCTTCAACCCCGAACGGGCGTATGTGGGTAAAATGGCGAGACTGTTCGGCCCCGCCAACCGAACGCCTCTCCTGGTCGAGGGAAGCGCATTCATGAGATTCTTCAAGGTTGCGTATTTCGATGAGGTCAACGCCACGTTTACGCTTTTAAATACGCAGGTTCCGTGCATTCTTGCTCCTGTACCGCTCGAATACTACAGAAAAGATTCTGTTTTGAACCAGGACGACACCTTCCTCAACCAGCCTTCATCGCTTCTCAGGGGCGGAAACGAACTGCTCGCGGCCTGCGTGAACTCCACGAAACTGAGCAACTATGTCGAAGACGCTTCCCTCATGAGCCGTGCCATAGATACGGCTCCATTGAACATGATGCTCCAGACGAATGACGTCAAGGTCCTGAACCCTGATGGAACATACGGAAAATATGATCCGTCGACGGACGGAGTCATCGCCACTCCTCAGCAGCGTGTTTTTCCCGGCAAGTCGGCAAAACCGGGCCAGAAGATGTACAGAATCATCGATGATGTCATGTGCAGCCGCAATTATTATGATCCGCAGTCGTTTCTTCAGGAACGGGTTGTGGACGAAGGCGGCAGGAAAACGTTGCGGATTGATGGGTATATGTACATCACGGAAGGCGAACTCGATCTGAAAAATATTCAGCAGTTTGCCGGCCGCGGTCTGATCTTTCTCGGAAAAGGCAATTGCAAGCTGGGAAATCTTTTGAAAAAGGGCGGCCGTGATTCTGATCAGACCTTGCGAATTCTCCTGCTGGACGGAGACTTCCTTGTCGAGTCTCCCGCCACCGATGTCGAAATTCAGGCTTCGCTTATTGCGAATACCTACCTATCCTCAACTGGGGGGCGTGATCCTGCACTGCTGTCGTCTCAGGGAAGCTTCAATCCGAACAATAAAAATGTGAAAATATTCGGAAATCTTATTGTCGATTATTTATTTACTGAATCTGGAAATTCAGGAGTTCCCCTGGGTGGAAGTTTGACGATAGAACACGATCCTCTGATTTATAATCCGGCTCCGCCTGATTTCGATCCATGCAGAGTAAGCCTGGGCAGCGTGAGAACGATGTTCAGCATGAACGCCGAAGGCAAGGAGACCTTCTGAATGGATCAGTGGCGCTGGATGATCATTGGTATCGTGACCTGCCTTGTGGTTTTCACGCTTGTATTGCTCAGCCGATATTCGCGTCCGGCGCACCAGGTTGCTGAATCTTCTCTGGAAACGGTTTCGGATGATGACCGGGATGACCATTCCTCTCCTGTGACCCAAGCCGGAGAGTCTGTCCGACATCAATCCGCAGAGTCCGTTTCGAATATTGTCGTGCCCCCCCCGCCTGCCTTTTTTTCCGTTCCTTCAACGCCTGAAGAAGATACCAGGATGACCCAGGAGCTGACTGCGCGGGGAAAGGCCCTGAAGCCGGATATCCTCGTGGCGTCTGCGCCGGGGAGTGTTTCCAGAGGTTCGGGGGCGGGAAAATGAAAGAACGCAGAGCAGGCTTCGGTTTCGTCGAAATAATCATCGCCACCCTGATTGCCGCCGTGTGCTCGATTCCCATCATCATGATGGTTTCCTCTTCGCGAACGGACACGTCGAAGGCCATCAATTATCTGCGGGCGCTTGAACTCGCGAATGAAGCTCTCGAATGGGCCGCGATCGCAACCGATACCGACCACCTGGACATGAACCTGAGAAGCTGCGGAGGGTCGCTGATTGTCGACACAGGCATGGGCGCCCCGGGCGCGGCTCGGGTTGATGCCGTTGATACGACGAATGGAAAATGGCTATCCGATGGCATTATGACGAACGATATTGGATATTCAGATCAGTATAATACCGCATTCTTTTTGAGGAATATCAGCGTGAAACCCATAACGTCCGGCATCGGCGCCGGGCACTTGAGCGAAGTAACCGTTGAGGTGAAATGGAATGAAGGCAAGGCTCCGGCAAACCCGATCGATCCGTCAGGAGATCGGATGCGCATGATTACGTTGAAAACGCTGATCGTACATGACAATCAACTTGCATACTGAACTGCGCCGCTACGGAAAATCCAGGTCGGCATTCACGCTGATCGAGATGATTTCCAGCATGGCTGTGGCGATGCTTGTATTCTTATTGATATATAAGCTTCTGGCCGGTGTCAGGACGCACTATCTCTATGGGACGGTGAACCTTCAGAACCTTCAGGACGCCCGGCTTGCGATCAATTTCCTGCGCCGTGACTTTTCCTCTGCCTGTCCGAGATTCAAAAAGGTGGCTTCGAGTTCTGACGGATATATTTACGTGAACAGGCTGAGAAAAAATATTTTCAAGGATCCCCCCGGATGGGACCCGCAATACGGTGATCCCATCCAGGTTTCCGCCAATGCCCTGTCCTTCTTCAGATACGAGTTCGACGGCGGATCTTCACCGCACGTGGAACAGGTGCAATACCTGTTCGACCCGGCCACGAAAACGCTGAAGCGCAAATACAAGGGGGCCGAACGCGGATTCAAGGGGTTCGAGGCCGTCGAGTTTAAAGTATACACCCACATGATAAACCCCGGGGTCCCGCTGCTCTGGGTGAGACTTCTGATTCATGAAGGGCAGCAGATGTACGGCTCAACGAATATTGGGAAGCCTTTGGAGCTCACAACAACGATTTCAAGCAATTTTATTTCAAGCAGTCTGAACCATTTGACCTGGAACTACGAAACCTATCATAATTGATGAGATTCGCATGAACCCGGTCAAACCGGTATGCGTCTAGTTCATGAAATACCCCCAGACGGGTTGAAAATAAACGGGCAGGAGGAAATGCGATGAAACGAGTGAAATGTTTGACGACGTGGGTTCTGGTTGCCTTGATGGTGCTCGAGCCGTTTGCCATAAACATGGCTGCCTGGGCTCAGGACAATAAGGAAGCCGCCGCCGCTCAGACCGGTGCGACACAGGCACAGCAGGGAAGTGAACAGGTTCAGGATGCAAGCAAAACCCTGAACAGTACGAGCGAAGCCAAGAAAAAGTGGTATATGGGCAGCGGCACGAAGAAGAATATTGACACTGCCAACCAGAATCTTCGCGATTCCAAAACCCAGGTCAATGACGTAAAGAGCACGGCCAAGGATGCCGCCGGAAGCGTCAAGGAAATCGGGTCTGCCGTCAAGAGCAACGGAAACAGCTTTGAAGCACTGACCAAGGTCAAGGCTGCCGCTCAGAAGGCGTTGATCAAGATCGGCCAGCTTCTCCAGAAGATCGGGCAGCTGCTCAAGACCGTTGGAACCGCTCTTGTCTCTATCGGTACCGCCCTCCAGGCGATTCCGTGGACCTCCGCCATCGGCTCTGCACTCGTAAGCGTCGGCAAGATCCTGATCAAGGTTGGAACGACGCTTGACTATATCGGCAAGGCGATTGAAAAAGTCGGCACGATGGCTGCCAATACCGACATGAAGTTTGCCGATATCATCAAGGATATCACCGGCGCCGGCAAGACTGGCTGGGAAGAAGGCGGCAAGGCTGCTGACAAGGCCGCGAGCGATGCGGCGGCCCGTCAGGCTGAATCCAAGGCCGATACAACCAAGAATGTCGAGCAGGGCACGACGACAACGACACCGTCTGACGCTCAGGGTGAAGTGAAGAAGGCTGATCAGGCTGATGAAGACAGCAGCGATAGCGAGTGATGCGGCTGGTTCACATGTGAACTGACACGATACGAAAAAACACCCCGGGCGGAAGCCCGGGGTGTTTTCTTACGGTGCGGTCGTCTGGGACTCTTTCGGAAAGCGGATCTGCAATGATCAGTCGTGGATTGCCGATGATGCCTGGGGAGTGATGGGGATCTTCCGCTCCAGCTGTTCCCTGAGAGCGTTTCTCGCTTTAAAAACTCTCGACTTGGCCGTTCCCTCTGGGATATTCAGAAGTTCGGCTACGCCTTGAAGTGGAATGTCCAGGATATATCGCATGATCAGAATCTCCCGCGTTTCCGCTGGAAGTCGCTGGAGTGCCAGATGAACCTCTTCTCCAGCTTCCTTGGCCAGCAGTTCCTGCTCGGGATTGGGGGTGACATCCTTGATTGCCGCAGCAAGCATGGCCGGATCGAGAGGAGCTGGCGTTCTGCGTCTGTGATACGATATCGCGAGATTGCGTGCGATCGTCATGATCCAGGAATTGAACGACTGGGCAGGATTATGACTCCGCAGTTTGCGATGAATGTTCAGAAAGGTTTCCTGGGTGATGTCCTCTGCATCGGACGGGTTCCCCATGAAATGATACAGAAATCGATAGATAATCGAGTGATGACGATGCACCAGTGTTTCAAAAGCACGATCGTCACCGCGAAGCGTATTCCGGATGAGGTCGCTGTCTGAAGGACCGGAACCGTTTGAAATTCGGTTCATCGGGCGGTTGTTGCAGCGACAGGAAGATGCTTCATTCGTCAGGTGTCTGTTGCTTGATGAAATCAGGGGAAACCGTGTAGGTTCCCGGCAATGCGGATTCATGACCGCTGTCGGTCTCAAAGCCTTTTGAGCCGATGATCAGCCGATCGTGCGGGTTCATCTCACGGATCTGGTGATCTGATGTCGCGGTTACTTTCAACCTGCCTTCCTGGAGAACAATGGATGACGAGCCGTTCTTAACCGCTACGATAAAGCGGGTTCCGATATCTTCAATTTCGGCGTGTGGAGTTCTGAGAAAAACCGGATACCCCGTTAACATGAGTGATATCGGCTTCGACCACACCCGTTTCAATATCGACCTGCCCAGAGGCGAGCGTTACACGCGCTTCATGCAGTGAAACCCGGAGCCGGTCTCCGAAGGCGAAGTTGGCTGCGGCGCCTGTGTCACATTCGATTCTCGTTCCGAAGGGGATTGGAATCTTGGGGTCACCCAAAGCTCCATGGATGCGGCCTTCTGATGAAACAAGCCTCCATGAAGGCTGTCGCTTGAGTTCGCGCAGCGCAACTCCGCGATCGATGACCGCATGGCACAGGGCGAAGAGCAAAATTCCAGCAGCTCCGTAAAACAACGATGACTTGAGCGGCGTAGTCGGAGCAAGCCAGCCGATCAGCTTTTCGAACAAACTCTTCGTCGGGGCTTCATCGGGCTTCTGGTGCGAAACTTTTTCCATGATGAGTGCCGTGAGATCGGGAGACTGAACGGCATGACGATTGATCTTCAATCCAAGAGTCATGCGCTCCTGCGCGTCAAGAAGGTTTCTGCAGAGAGCACAGTTCATCCCGTGCTCTGCCACATCGGCAGGCACAAAAAGCGTGTCGATGGCTTCCAGCTTTGTTTTAAACTCTTTGCAATCCATGGTGACCCTCCGTATTTCAGACGCAGGAGGGAATGGGCAGGTTCAACATGAATATATCTTACCAGAAACCGGATTGTTTGACTTGTGCGGGTTCATCTCAAGCTCCGGAGGAGTGACGCATCATCTCCATATTCCTTTGCTGCATGAAATCGGTTATTATTGCCTGAGAAGTGAGATTCATATGCTGAGTGTTGAGAGAAAACGCGTTATTCCGGCAGGCCGGAGGAGGCGCTGATGATCAGGCAAATCCTCTGCGGATCCTGTGGGTTGAGCTTTGAAGTGATCGATCCGACCGCATCCGGCAAGCTTTTCTGCCCGAACTGCGCGAATGAGATCGATTCCAGCGGCGCAAAAAAGGTTGAAATGATCGGCCCCTACAAGCTTGGAAAGCTTCTCGGCCAGGGAGGCATGGGGCAGGTCTATTCCGCTGTCGGTCCCGATGGAAATTCGTATGCCCTGAAGGTCATGATCCAGGAGAGTCTTGAATCACCCGAACTGATCGAGCGATTCGATAGAGAAATGACGATCATGGCGAGCCTCGATCATCCGAATATCGTAAAAGTCATTGATCGAGGGTCGACCGCTTCCTTTAAATACTTTTTGATGGAGCTGGTTGAAGGAACCACCTTGCGTCATCTTGTCAGAAGCGGAACACTGACGGAGGACCGGATTCTGGAAATCGGCATCGGCATTTTGCGCGCCCTGGGGTATGCCCATTCCCATGGAATTGTACATAGAGATATAAAACCTGAAAATATATTATTTGACCGGCAGGAAACCGTCAAGGTGACGGACTTCGGATTGGCGCGCAAATTCAGTTCGACGAGCGACCAGCAGTCCTTGACGGCCACAAACGCATTCATGGGTACTGAAAATTACATGTCCCCGGAACAGAAGGTCAACCCCAAGGGGGTTACCCATAAAACGGATATCTACGCGACCGGCGTCGTATTATATGAAATGCTGACCGGTGGGCTGCTTCCGATGGGTATCTTTCAGCCGCCATCATATTACAAGCCGGTTCATCAATACTGGGATACCCTGACGTTCAGAATGCTCGACCTGAACCCTGACATGCGCCCGGATAATTGCGATGCGATCATACGTGAACTCGAGCGATTCCGCGAACATCGTTCCGAAATTTCCGGAGACTCTTCCGGAAAATGCGATCAGAGTGAAGTTGTGGCCGGCACGGAGCCCGGGGTGAACGTTGCGGGTGACCAGTCCTTCGAGGTGTTCCTTGAAGCTGAGAATGATCGAATGCGTCTTCGTCTGCAGAAAATGATGGATGAAGCCAATGAACAGTTCAAAGCCGGGAAGTATGATGTCGCCCTGCCTCTGTTTGAAGCATCACTTGCGGTTGTGCTCGATCCTGATGAACGAAGCTGCATTCTCGAGTGGATGAGGTTGTGCCGGGAAAAAATTCAAGCCGCCAGGGCCGATAAAAAGCCTGTTTTCATGTGCCCGGACTGCCTGAAGACGTTCGAATGGTTCCAGGCAGGTGCGATGCCTGAAGAATTATCCTGTCCGTTATGCCATTGTTCGCTGAAATATGATGGTGCCCGAAAACAGCTGCGCAGAAACTCTCGGGATATAAAGAAAACGCCCTCTTCGTCCGAAAAGGCTGTTGAGGCTTCACGCCGGGAGGAACCCGCCGGGCAGGGCCTGATGTATCAGGCGGCACTGCTCATGTTGGTTGCGGCCGCACTCATCGACTGGAGCTATCCGGATTTGTTCGAGGGATGTATCACATGGCTGTGCAACAACGGACTGAGCGCGACAACGGGCATCAGCACGGGGAATATGATTCTGGGGTCACGATTCGTCCTTCATCTGACGGTTCTGATCGTGACGGTGAGAATCGGCTACATCATGTCCGGGTTCTGACCCGCACCGGATCGGCCACCCGCCTTCTTCTCTCCCTGCTTGCGCTTGCCATCCTCGTTCCTGCATTTTCCGTCCTTCTGGCCGGTGATCCGGGGTTGACCGGCGAGGTGAATGTCGATCGTGAACGGTATCTTCAGCGGCTGAAGTATATGCGCATGAAGAGGCCCGATAATCCGGAATTCAGCTATCAGATAGGAAATCTCTATTACAGTCTCCGGATGGAAGATGAAGCAATCAAGGAATACCGTCGGACACTGCGTCTCGATACCTACCATGCGGGGGCAAAATGGTTCCTGAGCCACGTTCTTGCAAGCAAGGGATACTTCGATGAAGCGTTCAGGCTTACGAGAGAGCTCATGGATCAGCGGCCCGAAGACCCTGAATTATATTACTGGGCCGGTGAAATTCTGTTGAAACTGGACCAGAATGATCTCGCGAAAGAATATTTTGCGCGGGTTGACGAGCTGAAATTTCCAGAAAAGCAGTCGCTGGTATCGGTAAAGCCCCTGGTGCGGTGAGCTGAAAACAGGAAGGGAAAAAAACATGCCGCCGCAAACCTCCTGCGACGGCATGATTGTTTTCCGGTGAAGAGCTCCATCACTTCTTCATTTTCTCTTTGAGTGCCTTGAGATCATCGTCAATGGACCGGTCGCGCTCGAGCTGGTCGAACTTTTCTTCGATTGTCGTCTTATCGAGCTCTGCAAGGGCTCCAGCCATCGCTTCCGTTTTTGCCACCTTATCAGCCATGCGATCGAATGAATCGAAAAGATCTGCCTGCTCATTGATGGTGCTGACGGTGTCGGAAAGGTCGATCCTGGTTTCCGCACGTTTCTGACGGCTCAAAAGAACCTGTCGCTTGCTTTTCGCCTCTTCGATCTTCATTTCGAGGGCCTTGTAGCTCGTTTTGAGCAACTCCACCGCCTTGCGCTGCTCCTCGAGTTCCGCCTCGAGAGAGGTGGCGATTCCGCCGTAGGACTTCTTCCGCTTGAGAGCTTCGCGGGCAAGGTCTTCGCTGTTTTTCTCGAGAGCCAGGAGAGCCTTGTTCTCATACTCGCCGCATAACTTCTTGTTTTCCTCGACCTTGTGTTCGAGAAGCTTTTCATCCTTGATCGAGCGAGCAATCTGAAGCTTTATTTCACGCATGTTCTCGTTCATGTCTGCAATGATCTGCTCAAGCATCTTTTCAGGATCTTCTGCCTTTTCAATCAAGGCATTGATGTTCGAACGGATGATCAAGGAAATTCGTTTGAAGATACCCATAAACAGCCTCCTTGGTGGTTTGTTTTCATCATGATACAAAGCAAGCCGGATGCCAGTGCCTTGAAAAGCTGATCTGGAGATGATATCAGCAATCTGGCGAAAGACCGGGCGTTCAATCCCGTGTCAAAACTGTCGCAATGAGGGATTCCAGGGAATTTCCTGGAAACAGGCCATAAATGCGTATTTGAACGATACGAATGCCTCGGTCTGCGTCATTTTTGTCGCGCCCGGTCCGTTCCAAACTCTCTCGCGAGCTCTTTTGAGAGCTCCTCCAACCAGTCCTTTCCGAGAATCTCTCCGAGAACCGGGGCTCCCCAGTCAAGCATGAGCGGGGCAGGGACGAGCGAGCGGCAGTGAGGAGCGATATACTGATTCAGAAGCCACAGATCCCCGGCCTGTTTCAGGACGAACGGATAAAGACTGCACCACAACGGCTTCCATTGATACAGGGGAAGCTTTTCTTCAAGACAGTGCGCATGAACGGAACAGAGCAGAACACTGTGTTCATCTCTGAATGCGAATGGACAGGGCTCATTATGCGCGACTTCACGGATGTAAAGATTTCCCTTGTATCTTTCAGCAACTCCATTTTTTAAAAACTGAACGGATGATTTGGGAATTCGATGCTGAACGGCAGGAAACAGTTGCGCAAGTTTTTCTGCCTCATCCGCGTCAATCGGGGTGCCGCGCTCGCCGATGGCACAGCAACAGCCGCGACAGCTGGAAAGGTCACAGGCAAAACGTGTTTCCCAGACGTCATCCGCAATGAGCACTTGTCCGATCTGATGCATGCGAATACTATTACATCTGACCTCGTGAGATCGCAATCCTTGAAGATTAACAAAATGGAATCTGTTACCGATAGGGAAGCTGATGCCTGAGATAGACATGATCATAATCGGGATTCTGATCGGACTGGTGGCGATTGTCGGAATTCGCTTCCTTTTCCGACGCCGTGCGGCGCTTCGAACGGAACCTGCCGCACATGCCTCGGGCACCGAAAGCCCGGTACCATCCGATCAGGAGCAGCCTCACTCGTGGCCGAAGGCGTTCGAGCCTCCCAAACGTGAAGCGTCCGCTGATGAACAACCCACGCAACAGCAGCCGGAGCCTGTTGCCTCTTCTGCCGCAGAAGAAGGTGCGGCTGCGACGAACCCCTCAGCCAGGCTGAACGACGAAAAGGCGGGCAAAGACTCCGCTGATCACGAAACTCCGGCGAATTTCCCCTTTGAGGGCGATTCGGGAATTCCCGTCAGGCAGGACGTTCAGCTTGCACCGGCTCGTGTGGCAAGTCCGGAAGAGCTGGTTACGATCATCGGATGTTTCACGTCACCTCTTTCCGAACGGTTTGAAGCGATAAAACGCGCGGCGGAACTGTCGCTCAAGGAGGCGGTTCCGACGCTGATCGAGGTGCTGTATGAACCGGATCTTGGCCTGTCTTCCGCCGCAGCCGAAGCCCTGGGAAAAATCGGGGATCCCCGGGGAATAGAGCCGCTCCTCGAGATCACTCACCGGAACGATATCAGGCTGATGCAGGATATGAAATCCGTCAGCGGAATGACTGATTCCGAGGGCGGTGAGACGGGAGCATTCTCAGATAAATCAGAATCCGGCTCGACGAACGCCCTGGAGATTATTCCGGAAGTGAACCCATTCAAATACCGTGAGCTGACTGTTTTCAAGATCGATCTTCTCCCCAAGGAGTATTTTCAGCCTGATGGCTCGCCGATTCCAAGACGGGATCTGGTCATGAAAGGCCTGAAGGACAACGATCAGCAGTTACGGAAGATGGCTGCAAAGGCGGCCATCGGAATCAACGATCCCGATGTCATCCCGACTCTGGTGGAGACCCTGCAGAATCCATACGAAGTCGAGTCGGTGCGCTATCTCGCTGCCGAAGCGCTGGGGGACTCGGGTGATGAACGTGGTGGAGAGCCCCTGCTGAAGGCTTTGAAAGATGAAAACGTTGCCGTCAGATACTCTGCAGCGACGGCATTGAGCAAAATGCGCGGCGAGCAGGCCGTGGTTGCGCTGATCGATGCCCTGAACGACGAAAACGAGTTTGTCCGCTCATCCGTCGCCTATGCCCTGGGAACCATCGGCGATCGGCGGGTCATTGAGGCGCTTCTTGGAAAAGTAGACGACACGAGCGAGGTCGTGCGATTTTCGGTCGGCAAGGCGCTTGGGGGCTTTGGCGGCGAGGACGTTCTGAATGAACTCGATAAGAGGCTTGATACCGCCAGTCTGGAAATGAAGCGGGCGCTGGTGGATGTGCTTTCACAAATCAAGAATGACAAGGCGATCGAACTTTTACGGAAAGCGCTTCGCAACCCTGATGCCGAAACCAGCTTCAAGGCCTCGCTGGCCTTGATGAATATCGGGGACATTGAACTTCTGGATGATCTGATTGAAGCATCGCGTAAGCTCGATCAGGAGCTGATGTCCTGGCTGCAGGATCACGGAAAAGGCGGCAAAAAGCCCAAGACGACATCCTCTCCCGGGATCAGCCCTTCTCAAAGAAAGACGGAAGAAGCGTCAAAACAGTTCAGCAGCATCTATTCCGGCGGTGGAGGCGGGGAGTCGATCGAAAAGCTCGAGGCGGCTCTGAAGCATGAAAGCCCGAATGTCCGGGGCTGTGCGGCCAACGCCCTGGGCGATTTTGACGGCGAAGATGCGGGAAAACTTCTGCTTGCGGCGCTCACCGACGGGCATGAATATGTCCGTTCGAGCGCTGTTGCCGCCCTCGGCAAACGGCATGATGCCGCGGCTGTGCCCCATCTGCTGAAACTCATCCAGGATCCGTCGGAAGAAGTCAGATACTCGCTTGCAAAGGCGCTTCTCGCCTTCGGACAGATCCCTGAGATTATTTTTGCCTTACATAAAATGGCTGAAAGCGAGGCATCGCGTGATGTGCGCCGTGCCGCAAAAATGTCGCTGGAACAGCTGAAAAAAGAGAGTGAGGAGGTCAAACCGCATGAATGATCCAGAAACGTTCGAACAGGCCGTCGAACGCGTATTCGCCTTTCATACCAAAAGAGCGCCCGGTATATATATAGGCGTAGCTATGGTGAGATATGCTCTTGAAGCCCTGGGCTCTGCTGCGCAGGTGGGAAAGCTGAATGCGGTCTGTGAAACGTCCACCTGCCTTCCTGACTGTCTCCAGGTGCTGATCGGCTGTACCGTCGGTGTACGATACCTGAAGATTCACGACGAAATCGGCCGGTATGCGCTGACGATTTATTCGAGAGAGAGCGGGCAGGGGATACGCGTGTTTGTCGATCTCGATAAAATCGATTCCGCGCGAACACCCGAATTGTATAACTTTTTTTATAGAACCAGGAGCCTGTCTGATAACGAAGCAAGAGAAGCATCAGGCAGGAAAGTCATCGAGGAGTTTGCCCGGGAAGGCAGAAAGGTGCTCGGCCTCCAGCGGGTCCGGCTGCGCGAGTTTGGAAAAACGCCGATCCTTCCGGCACGGCGTTGCCCGATCTGTCGTGAGTCATACCTCATCCGCGACGAAAAACACGATAAATGTGATTATTGCTCCGGATTGTCCGCGTATTATGCCCTCGAAAACTGACCAGCGGACATGAAATTGCCGCTCACCGTGTGAGCCGGACAAAAGCAAAAGGCACAGGAGACCGAACCTCCCCTGTGCCTTTTGCTTTGTCCCTTTGGCCCGTGGCCATTGAGAAATCGCCGTTACTCGTCGTCGACTTTGAGAACCGCCATGAAGGCTTCCTGGGGAATCTCGACGTTGCCGACCATCTTGAGCCGGCGCTTCCCCTCTTTCTGCTTCTCGAGGAGCTTACGTTTGCGGCTGATATCACCGCCGTAACATTTCGCGATGACGTCCTTCCGATATGCCGCTATGTTTTCGCGGGCAATAATCTTCGCACCGATGGCCGCCTGCAGAGGAATCTGGAACTGTTGCCGCGGAATCAGCTTGCGCAGCTTTTCGACCATCGTGCGTCCGCGCCGTTCGGCGCGTTCGCGGTGAGTAAGGAAGGAAAGCGCATCGACGGGCTCGGAATTTATAAGAATATCAACTCGTATAATATCTGCCGTTCTGAATCCGATGGGCTCGTAATCCATCGAAGCGTAGCCCCGGGTGCGGCTCTTGAGCTTGTCATAGAAATCGACGATGATTTCGGCCATCGGCAGATCGAAGGAAATGGAAACCCGGTTTTCCGAAATGTATTCCATATGCTTCATCATGCCGCGCCGTTCCGTGCACAGGTCCATGATCGTGCCGATGTACTCTTTCGGCATGAACATCGTCGCGTGAACGAAGGGTTCGCGGATCTCTTCGATCTTTGTCGGGTCGGGAAGCTTGGCCGGGGATTCGATCTCCATCTCGACGCCTGTTTTGCTGCGTACCTGGTAAATGACGTTCGGGGCCGTCGTGACGAGGGCGAGATTGTATTCGCGCTCGAGACGCTCCTGGACGATTTCCATGTGAAGAAGGCCGAGAAAGCCGCATCTGAATCCAAATCCAAGGGCTACGGAGTTTTCCGGGACGAAGGATAGGCTCGAGTCGTTCAGCGTCAGTTTTTCAAGCGCATTGCGAAGTTCATCGAAATCGCTTGCCTCGACCGGATACAGGCCGCAGAAAACCATCGGCTTGGCTTCCTTGAAGCCCGGAATCGGCTCGGTCTTCGTCACCTTGCCGGCATTCGTGATCGTGTCGCCGATTTTAACGTGGCCCATCTCTTTGATCGTGGCGCAGAAGTAGCCGACGTTGCCGGTCGATATTTCAGGGACCTGCATCGGTTTGGGCGTAAAGACGCCCGTTTCTATGACTTCAAACTCGGAGCCGGTCGAGAGAAACTTGATGCGGTCACCTGCTTTGAATGAGCCGTCCACGACACGACAGTAGACGACAACGCCTTTATACGAATCATATTTTGCATCGAATATCAATGCGCGAAGCGGCGCCTGAGGATCGCCCATGGGCGGCGGAAACTTCTGCGCAATCGCTTCGAGGAGTTCCGGAACGCCTGTTCCCTCTTTCGCGGAAACCAGGAGCGCGTCGGAGCAGTCGATTCCGACGAGATTCTCGATCTCTTTGCGCACTTTCTCGGGGTCAGCCGAAGGGAGGTCGATTTTATTGATGACCGGCAGAATTTCGAGGTTGCCGGCGATCGCGAGCGTCACATTGGCCATCGTCTGCGCTTCGACACCCTGGGTTGCATCGACGACAAGCACGGCGCCTTCGCAGGCTGCGATCGAGCGTGATACTTCATAGGAAAAATCGACATGCCCTGGCGTGTCGATCAGATTGTACATATACTCCTGGCCGTCTTTCGCATGGTAGATCATGCGTACGGCCTGGGCCTTGATCGTGATGCCGCGTTCCCGCTCCAGGTCCATGGAATCGAGAATCTGGTCTTTCATTTCGCGCTTGCTGACCGTGGAGGTGCTTTCGATCAAGCGGTCGGCAAGCGTCGATTTGCCGTGATCGATGTGGGCGATGATGCAGAAATTGCGGATATGGTTCTGAGGGTATGACACAAGCGCTCCTAGGGGTGGCCGAAGATCAGGCGACTGAGGGTGGTTTTCACGATCCAGAAAAGAATCAGGGCTGCAATGACGGCTATGATGCCAAAAACGAAGTTGCCGATCAAGTCCTTGTTCGAAGCCCAGAATATGGTATCAAGTTTCTTCTGCACATTCGGATCATTGGGATTATAGATCAGAATGCGTCTCAGATACTCTTCGGCACGCTCGAAATCCGCCTTGTTCATCGCACGGTCACCGAAAAAGTGAAGGGCATTCACCATCATGGACCTGGCGTCGGCGTCATTCGGCTGAAGATTCAGAACCTGTTCGATCTTGATGTAGGCTTCATCCCATTTGTCTTTGTCTGCCAGCGTTTTTGCTTCACGCAGAATCAACGAGGCCTTGCTGGGCTGGAAGAATTGAACGCGATTATTTCCCTGATCGGAGATGATCAGCGTATCCTGAGATGTCAGGGCCATGCCGCGCGGCCAGAGAAGCCTTCCTGGAGCGGAGCCACGGCCGACAGGGTAGTTCTTCACATGTATTCCGCTGTTGGTGATTTCGACGATGCGATGGTTCCGGCTGTCTGCAAGGAGCAGATGACCGATGGGCCCCGGGGCGAGATACGACGGCTCGTTCAGTTCCCCTTTGGCGTTTCCCTGGGCTCCGTATCGCCAGACGACGTTTCCGCCGGGATTCCAGCAGACAATCTGGTGAAACGTCGGGTATGAAACGGCGAGGTCCCCTGACGGCAGCCAGAGCACACCTCGCGGAGCCAGAGACCGCAGCTCCTTCTTTTTCGTTTCTTCTTTATAGTGAATCTCACGGACAAACTTGTGCCCGGCGTCGAAGATCTGGACCCGCTTGTTCCCGGAATCCGCAACGGCAAGCCAGCCGTCAGGCCGGATGTCGATATCGAGCGGAGTGTCAAACTGACCCTGCTGACGTCCGAACCGGCCGATGACTTCAAGCAGTGCGCCGTCACGCAGCCTGAGAACCCAGATATGCCCCGTTCCGGACCCTGAGACATAGAGGTTCCCCTTGCCGTCGAGCGCCAATCCGCAGGGTTTGTCCAGACGTGGGCCCGGAGCTGATTTCTCCGCTTCGGTTTTTGCGCTTTTCGACTGACCCGAATCGCGCTTCCTCTCGGGGGGGAAAATACTTGCCGCCTGGGTCGCTGTGAGCGTCGCAAGGTAAGACGCAACCCCCGGGGTCTGGGGCGAAAGCGTCAGAAAACGTCGGAACAGGCCTTCCGGAGTGAGGATCTGGATGCGATTGTTTTTCTGGTCGGCAACAATTATATCTCCTGATATATCCAGGAGAAGATCTTCCGGCAGGAGAAACTCAAGTTCGCCTTTCCCCTCATAGCCTCGCACGACAAAATTCGCGAATTCAAGCGCATCTGCGGATGAAAGCGTACAGACGAGAAAAAGCACGACGGCCGCGGCGAGCCACGGCCTGGAAACGATCATGGAATTTTCGGGCGGGCGCATCAGTTGCTGATCTCCTCAACCTGTGGAAACATCAGGTAATTATCCGACGACAACTTCTCTTCGCGGCTCATGCCGTCTCGCGTTACGATCCGGTAAGCGTCAATGGTGTACCCCGTTACTCCGGGTCTCACAATGCGCGTTTCGCCGGATTTGAGCTTGCCGCTTTTCTTCTTCTGGACAGGAAACTGAATGGCTTTCTCGTTGCGGGTCGCGACGACAACCTGGTCGAACGGTTTGCGTGGAGCATAAAGCGAGACGTGTACACGGCCGTTTCCACCGCGGCAGGAGAGCAGAATCGGCACGCCGAGGGAGTTCACGAAACGAAAATTCTTTGAGCCCCAGGACACCGCTGCATCGAGGCCTCGATCGGCATACGGAATGCCTTCGTAAATAGAGTGGTTGTGGCGCTCGGAGATTTTCAGATTTGAAATCAGCGCGGTGCGATACAGAGTTGTACTTACCTGGCAGACTCCGCCGCCCATTCCCGGAATGACGCGGCCATTCGAGATGACTCCCGCCATCTTGAACCCGTTTTTCCCGATCCGAGGCCCGACGACTTTGTCAAAATTGAACTCTTCATCTGGCTGAATGATCTGACCATCGCACTTTTCGGCGGCAATACGAAGATTTTCGTTCCGCGCGGAGTCATCCGCATGTTCGGCGTGAAGGGTTTCGAAGCGGGCGAGGCAGACGCCGAAGCCGAGCTGTGCCCGCTGTGCGTCAAAGCCTTCGGGGCCTTCGTCTGCCTTGAAGGCGACAGGAATTGTCAGAGTGGTCGCATCCGCGGCCTGGGACGCCATTTCCTTCAGGGTCATCAGTGTTCTCTCCCGGTCTATCACGCGTTTCCCAAACCCGCGGACGATGCGCTGCGGGTTTCCCTTCTTGTCGGTGATGATGCGCGAAGGTTCAATCGCGGTTGAAATATCGACTTCCTTGAGACTGGAAATCAGAAACTGTGCAAGCTGTGCATTGACTTCGACGAGAGGCGGTTCATCCGCATTCTTTCTGGAAACACGCACCAGCTGCTGCGGCCCCATGCTGATCGTCGTCGATTCCAGAGCGAACGACAGTTCGATGGAATGCGGCAGGGCATTCGAGGAGTCTTTGGAAGTCATTGATACCTCCGGAGCCGTGTTCTGCGGAACTGCCGGCGCCCCCGTCCCCGGAACGCTCTTCCTGCCGCTCGGACTGCCGCCTGTTCCCTGAAGTTTGATGATGCCCCAGAAGAAAACTCCCAGAAAGAGGGCAAGACCGAAAATTGAGGCAGCCAGAGTAAGATTCCGACGCATTGATACAGCTCCCGCGAGAAATTTAGGCCTCTTCGTCTTTGAGAGAACGGGTCATGAGATTTCTGGCTGCCTCACGGGGAGTCAGCCCTTCGAAGAGAACCCTGTATATTTCTTCGGTAATTGGAAGGGGAATGGTTAGTTTTTTTCCCCATTCGGCAGCCGTGCGTGCTGTTTCGACACCTTCAATCACCATTCGACTTTTGTTCGTCAGCTCATCAAGTGTCTGACCGCGGGCGAGTGCCTGGCCCAATTGGTGGTTCCGCGAAAGTTCCGATGAACAGG
>CAZQYQ010000048.1:0-20795 GCA_964597625.1 uncultured bacterium | reverse complement strand
CGTTCAGATCGATCAGCATGCCCGGCCCGACGGTATTGATCGCCGTGATCGCGTCGGCCCCGTTGTCCTCGCAGACCTTCGCCATCGCGCCGATCGAAACGCATGACGGCGACAGCTTGATCGAGACGGGGATCTTTCCGGCCTTCCTCTTCACGAGGGATGTGATCCGGGCGCAGGCGGCCGGATCGGTCCCGAACGGCCGGCCGAACTCCGACGCGACGTTCGGGCACGAGACGTTCACTTCGATCATGTCGGGATGCGCCGTTGCGATTCTCTCGGCCACATCGCCGAACTCCTCGATCGTGGCGCCGAAAATCGAGGCGATGAGAGGGGCCTGCGGGGTGCGTCTGTATTCGATGATCTCCTGCGCCATGACGTCGACGCCGGGGTTGGAGAGGCCGACGGCGTTGAGAAGCCCGTGGGCGAACGGAAGCACGTTCGGGCATTTGTGGCCCGCCCGTTCCGAAAGGCCGCACGATTTCGTGGTGACGGCGCCGGCGCCGCTTCTTGCCGCAAGGCCGAGCGAAGAGGCCGACATCCCCAGAATGCCCGATGACAACACGAGTGGCGATGCCAGTTCGATGACTCCCAATGAAACGTTCAAATGGTTCATAGAGAAAGACGTTCCTCTAAAAGCTGAATCACAAAGAACACGAAGAGCACAGAGGTATCACAAAGAAAAAATACGACAAAATATTCTCTGTGCAAGCTCTGTGTCCTTTGTGTCCTCTGTGATTCAGTGTTTGTGCCCCAACAAGGGCCGATACAGTCAAACGGTTTCCTTGGGCTGCAACGTCGGTTCGAGTTCGTCGACGACGAAGAGGCGTTCGCAGAAGTTGCAGCGGAAGCGGAGAGGGGATGTTTCCAGGCAGTGAAAGCTGGTTCGGACGTGGCGCTCGAAGTTGGTGACACAGTTCGGGTTGGGGCACTTCAGAATCCCCTCGATGAGCTCAGGCGGATCCAGAACTATTTTGCGATCCACGATGAAATTCTTGATGCGTTTGATGGTCACGCCCGGGGCAATGATGGAGAGGTGGCTCAGAAATCTTGGCGGGAGCTCATCGATCTGGAGTTTGATCAGATCCTTCTTCCCGAGACGCCTGCTCTGATAATTGAGCCCGAGTGTAATGGGCGTTCCCGAGAGTTCCGGATGAAATGACAGGATATGCAGGATTTCACTTCCCAGCCCTGCCGGAATATGGTCTATTACAATACCGTTCTCTATTTTTGGGATGAGAAGCATGTTGGCGCTGGTCATTTGTTTGGTCCTCCAAGAAGATGGAACAGAATTGCCTGGCGCATGATGAGCCCGTTCTTCACCTGTTCGAAATAGCCGGCGAAGGGCGTGGAATCCACATCCGGGTGTATCTCGTTCACGCGCGGGAGCGGATGAAGGACCTTGAGATGAGACTGCGCGTGTTTCAGCAGATTCCGATCCACGCAGAACGAATCTTTGACTTTCTCGTATTCGAGCGCATCGGGGAACCTCTCGCGCTGAATGCGGGTCATATAGAGAATATCGCAGGTTCTGACCGATTCGATGAGATTCCCATCTTCATGCCAGGAAATGGCTTTGCCCTCGATGCTCTGCTTGATGTGATCAGGCAGCTTCAGACTGTCGGGCGAAACCAGATGGACCTGAATATGATCGAATCTGGCGAGAGCCTGAATAAGGGAATGAATGGTTCGCGAGTATTTCAGATCTCCCACCATGGCTATGTTCAGCCCGTCGAGTTTCCCGCGGATTTTCTGAATCGTGTACAGATCAAGAAGAGTCTGTGTCGGATGCTGGTTCGCGCCGTCTCCGGCATTGATGACCGGAATTCTGCTCGATTCGGCGGCCAGTCGGGCCGTTCCTTCCTTGGGATGCCGTATGACGATGGCATCGGAGTAGTTTTCGGTCGTGCAGATCGTGTCCTTGACTGTTTCCCCTTTGCTGATCGACGATCCGCCCGATTCGGAAAAACCGATGACGGAACCGCCCAGCCGTAGCATGGCGGCTTCGAAACTCAGACGGGTCCGCGTGCTGGCTTCGAAAAACAGGGTTGCCAGAATCTTGCCCGAAAGCATCCTGTGCTTTTCCGCGTCCGGCAAGTTTTCCATCTTTTCGGCCAGATTCAGATACTGAACCAGTTTTTGTTTGTTCAGATCTTCGATCGAGATCAAATCTTTTTTCATATGATGGTATTCAAATCCCTTTCGAGAGACTGGATCCATTTCAAAGGATCATCCGCGTTCAAAAGACTACGACCGACTATGAGATAATGCCGTTTGATGAAGCCGAAACGGGCTGCATCCCCTTTTTGATGTCCCAGCCCCGGAGAATAGAATTCCGTATGCGGGTTGAACGTGCAGTGAGCGATGAGTTCTTCTGTTTTTTCAGGTTTGGTCAGGGGCACGACGAAGGAATTCACTCCTTCCCGTATTGCCGTCTCGAAAATCGTCTTTACGGCCGCATCCGGGATGAATCCGCCTTCCGACATCAGATAGCCTTTGTGGGTCATGATGCTTCCGACGATGACCTTGATCGATCGTTCCTTCAGCGCCGCGATCCAGGCCTTCATCGTTTCGGGCCCCGTCAGCGGGAAGAGAATCGCCTCGTCGACGCCGCCCTGGCTCATCACGTCGGCGAACAGGGGCGCGGTATCGGGGATGTCGGTTCCGCCCTTCTGATGGTCGTAGATGATCGGCTTGTTCGAAACGGCTTTGATCGCCCTGACCGTTTCGGGAATGCCGCAGGCAAGGCCGAGGGCGAACCCGATCTTGTAGCCGTATACCATGTCGGATGCGCCGACCTGCTCGACGAGTCTGACCGCCCGCTTCAGATCGGTGCAGTCGAGGGACGGAATGACGCGAAAGATTTTTTTCATGATGCGGCCTCCCAGAAGGTTTGTACGACGCTTGCCCGGGCATCGCCGGTTTCGCTCAGAAAATCGCAGATATCGGCGAGATTGATCAGTGAAACGGCTTTGAACGGCATCGCAGACCCTTTCGGGGAACGGTCGACCGCTACCGTGACGCCGATGGGTGTGACCTTGAACGCTTTCTCGATCGAT
Organism: uncultured bacterium; assembly: GCA_964597625.1. GTDB lineage: Bacteria > Muiribacteriota > Ozemobacteria > Ozemobacterales > Ozemobacteraceae > MWAR01. The sequence continues at coordinate 17,739 of CAZQYQ010000048.1, read as the reverse complement.
CGCAGGGCTTCCCGTTTCGTTGCCCCGTCGCTCAGCACATCGTCGATGATGACGATGTTGTGGGTGGGTGCGGGAAGTGTTCCGATCAGGGTGCCGCCCTCGCCGTGGTCTTTCGCTTCTTTGCGGTCGAAGCAGACGGCGAGGTCCCGGCCATAACGTCGCCAGTAGGCTCCGGCAACGGCTGTGGCCAGAGAAATGCCCTTATAGGCCGGCCCGAAAAGGAAGTTCACATCAGGGAAGGCGGCATTCACCGTCTGTGCAAGCGAATCACCGATGAATTCCAGGCGTTTCCCGGAACTGACTTTCCCGATATCGACGAAAAAAGGAGAAGTCCTTCCTGATTTCAGCTTGAATTCACCGAATTTCAAAGCACCGCATTCGATCAGAACTTCGACGATGGATCGTTTAAAACTGTTCATAAACCTCCTTTGTGATGGATGAATCCTTAAAATAATCGCCGCTTTTATACGCCCATGTTCCGTTTATCAGTACCGCTTCTATTCTTCTCGTGAAAACGAAATCCTTGTAAGGATTTACCTGAGCGCGGGTGATTATTTCCGGTTTTGGAATGAATCTGCCGGGCTGGGAAATGAAGACGATGTCGGCGAAATTTCCCGGTTTGATTCCATTCCGAAGCGGAATGGCGAAACACCGGGCCGGGTTGAGGCAGCCGAGTTGAAGAAGGCGCTTCCAGGAGATCGAACCGCGATCCGCGAGAGCGGACAGCAGCGGCAGGAACCATTCGATCGAAGCGATCCCGGAAGGCGGATTTGCGGAGGCTTTTTCGTCCGGAAGATGAGGAGCATGATCGGTGGAAACGAAGTCGATCGTTCCGTTCGCCACTGCTTCAAGGAGTGCGGCACGATCATCCGCAGTTCGAAGCGGCGGGTTGGCTTTCAGCAGAGCTCCCGCCCGTTCCTGGTCGGATTGCGTGAAGAACAGATAATGGGGGCAGGTTTCTCCCCAGACGTCCCAGCCACGATCCTTCGCCGTTTTCAGCCACTCCACTTCTTCGCGGGTCGAAATGTGGCAAAGCACCAGACGAGGCTTGCAATGCGGGGCGATAAGCCCGCAGGCCGCGTCTATTTTATGTAAAGCAGTAACGATAGAACGTCGAGGCCTCGCGAGATGATGGGGCAGGGAAGCGTCATGCGGAAATGCCGATTCGTCTTCGGCATGAATGGTTATTCTGCGGTATTTCGTGAAGATCGCTGCCAGTTCATCGACGGAAATGACGGCCCGCGCCTGTCCCGAAGATGCCATGAAGACTTTTGCCGACGCCGTTTTCTCAGGATGCGGCGGCTCACCCGTCATCCACCCGGCTGCGGGCAGGATGTGCAGGCCCCAGTTCGTCGAACATTTTTTCCGGAAGAGGGCTTTCTTGGCATCGAGTCGGCTTGTCGTCGAGCAGGCAGGGCGGTTGTTCGGCATGTCGAGAACGGTTGTCACCCCTCCGGCGATGGCGGCTCGGCTTCCGTTGGAAATGCCTTCCTTGCGGCAATCGCCCGGTTCGCGGAAATGCGTGTGCGAATCGATCAGACCGGGTACTGCGAGGAGCCCGCCAGCATCGAAGCGTTCCTCGTCGGCTTCTGACGCGGGCAATGCTTCGCCGAACGATCGAACGGTCGAATTCTGTATGACGATCGAGCCGGTGCGAATGCCGCCGTCGTCGTCGAGCCAGCTGGCATTTCTGATCAACATGACGATTCACTCCTGTCCTGAAAAAAACATCCCCGGCGGTTCAGACACTCCGCCGGGGATGAATACTGGAATTTCGCTGGTTTCGGGAGATTTCGGAGAAACGCTTTCAGCCGTCGCCGATAGAAGACGCACATTACGATAAAACGATCTTTTTGGGTTGAAGCGCGGCGATGTCGTTTTTTGCAAGGCCCCGAGCGATCGCTTCCTTCAGGTACGGGATATCATCGATCGCATGGCCGAACAGCGGCAGCGCGGTCACATCCGCCGTAACCGTGCATGGGCTCATCACCAGAGTCTTTGTCAGCTTCACGTCGGCAGGATCTCCACCCGACGGACCATGATTCAATAATATGCGATATGCATCAATGATCGTCAGCGTCGGAAGAATATGCATTGCGATATCAACGATCTTCTGCTGGAATGACGCATGGAGATCGCCGCGCGAACCGCCCATGACGCCCATGAGATTTTTGATTCCGAGGGTGACGGTCGCCATGCCGTGATGCTTCGCGATCGGCACGTTGATCACTTTATTCGCTTCGAGATACTCTTTGTACACCGGCCAGCTCTTCAGCACCTTGCCGTTCGGAAGCGGATGCTCGACGAAGCCGTCATCGCTGACATGCGTCACTTCTGCTCCGGCTTCCGTCGCTCTCTCTTCGATCATGCTGCTGACATAGGAGCGCTGCGGGTTATTGCAGGAACGGTCGAAAACCTTCACTTTCTTTGCGCCTGCTTCAAGACAGGCTTTGATGACTTCGGACACGAGATCCGGATTGGTATTTGCCGCCAGCTCAGGGGCGCGGTCCCAGCCGATGTTCGGCTTGATGACGACGATATCACCCTGACTGACGAAGCGGCCCATTCCCCCATACGTCTCGAGAGCCGATTTCAGAAGCGCGGCAGGCTCGCCGCCTTCTACCCAGACAGAGGGCGGGATCGCAGGTTCACCCGCGGCAAAAAGAGCCGGTCCGCCGAACTTCACCTGACCCAAAGTCGCAACCGCCGCTGCGCCAGCAGCCATTTTCAAAAAATCACGTCTCTTCATGGGTGCTCCGCTATCATCGAAGATACGACATTGTAACGAACAAACACGGTTTTATGCAAATGTGAGAAAACCTCTTTGCGTGCGACTGTCAGGAATATCGGATGATATTCATCTCAGATATACCTTCCATTTGACAGAAGCATATAAAGATCAGAGATGACCAGAATCGGAATCACCCACCGCGAGGCAAATTTAAATAATCTTTCAATCCGATCATATGAATTCTTGTTTGAAAGGTGCATGCCAACGGAAAATAACAGGCACAGGAAAATGATCGAATAATTGGCGATCATCATGCGGTCGATGAACGTGAGATAACTGAGCGGCGGAAGACCCTGCGAGAGATTGATATGATACGCGACCGAACTGAACAGAGCGGCGACGGCCAGGCTGATCTTCTGAGAAATCTGCTCCAGAGGAAGCATCGAACCGAGCATCGCAATAAGGATAAAGATGACGGCCGGCGCCACGGTCTTCGCGAAAATAATCGGATTGAGCCGGGATACGTCGATTTCGGCCGCAATCTGGGAGTATTTGTCACGCTTCTCTGATTGAAGACCGAACGAGGTGGCATAGGTGTGCACGCCGCTCACGATTCTGAACCCATGGATATCCCAACCGACAAGGCGAAACGAATCATCCAGCGCTGAATCCTTGTTGTCCGCGACATACTCGCGAAGCTCGAACTCCTGCTCGACATCTTCTAGAAGCACCTTCAGCGTGAAGGAGTCGAAGGGGTAATTGCTGTAATTGATACTCTGATCGAATGTCCCTGTAACTTTGAATACCAGGTAATTGATGTCGGTTCCGGCATACGGCTTGTGCTCTTCCTGCTTTTCGACGGTCAGCATCCGGCAGTTCATGAACTCGAATTTCGGTTCCTCAGCGCCGCGGTACAGCATCCACATGTAGAAGTCCAGAGGCAGGCTCGATGTTTGAAAATCGATCTTGCCGGCCGAGTTGAAATAGAATCCGACTTTCACTTTCTGATGCGGGCCGCTGATCTCTTCAACCGCCTTCTGAATCGAGGGAAGTTCCGCAAGATTGAGCGGCGGTCCAGAAGCTGGTTTGTTCTCTCCGGCTGCGGAAGTGCCTGCCGGGCTTCTCACGGGCGTTTCCGCGACGGGCGGGGTTGCGTTCGTCGTCATGGCGGGCGGGGTATCAGAGGCGGAAAGACCGGGTGCGCAGATCCCCATGCCGTTCAGAAGCAGCATGAGAAATATAAACATAAATATTAAATGCGCTGTTATTTTGCCTGGACGGGCGCGAACGAATGCCGACACGGCCTGGATGGGGTTGAAATGATGTCCATCGCCCGGCATCGATAGGTTCGGAACGACCAGGAATGATTCGCTCATGCTGTGACTCCTTGAAAAAAATGCGCCCGCCCGGAATGATATTCCGAGCGGGCGCTCCGCTGCAATCAGATCGATCGAATCATTTGACGGTCAGGACGAAGCTCTCTGAATGGCTTCCGAACTCGGGTGCATACATGCACTGAATCTCGGCCATGCCGGTCTGATACACGCCCCGGTGCTGCACGCGCAGCGTATATTCGAACACGTAGGTCCCCTTGGGCAGATAGTCGAAGAAGAAGTGCGTCGCCGTATCCTTGGTCGACTGGTAGTAGCCCAGGCCGTCCTGGTAGCGGTACTGCGAAAGCACTTCCGTCGGTTCGAGGCCGCTGCCGCGCTGATCCTTCATATGGACGTATTCAAGATCGCGGTCAGTCCTGAGTTCGATGCGCACGGTCATCAGATCACCGACCGCAAGCGCCGAACCCGACGCAAGCGGCGTGATGACGGGCCCGTTCGCCGAGTCGCGTTTGATGAACAGCGTCTTGCGCAGCTTCAGGTTCGTCTCGTGAGGCGTAACCTTGCTCATGTCTTCGAGATACTGCCAGTGCAGGCCACCCCAGGCGACGCCCTTGTCCTCCTTGGTGACCTTGATGTCACCGAACGCGGGCTTCACTTCAGAGCCGGCCCAGCGCTTTTCATAGAAGCCGGTTCCGGCCTCGACTTTCTCGGGTTTCACTTCCTGGCCGGCGACTTCAACCTTCACCAGCTTGTCTGAAGCGAGCAGGTCCGAGCCCTTGAGAAGCAGGGCATAAATCGCATCGGCCGTGGCCTTGGTCGTCTTCCAGTCCTGCGTCTGCTTCTGTTTCAGCAGCCAGACTTTGCAGTCCTCGACGGCTTCCTGGTCGTTGACGACTTCATCGAATGCCTCGATCATGATCGACTGGGTCTCGATCGGGGCCCTGACCCAGCTGAAGGACAGTTCGGTATCGCGCCAGAAGCGGCCGAGCTCCTCGTCGACGACGCTGCGTTCTTTCATGCTCGCGAGGATCTTTTTCGCGACCGCAGTATCACCCAGCCGGTGAAGGCCGAGAGCGAGATGTCCCTGGGCCAGTCGCGAGTCGAGATTCAGCCAGTATTTCGCCGCCTGGCCGCGGAAGTAATCGACGGCTTCGCGGGCCGATTCCGGAATCGGAGCATCTTTCAAAAAGAAGCTGCGGCCGTAGAGGTAGAAGGCGATCAGCGGCGACAGATGGTCGAGGTTCTTGTCGCTGTTTCTCAGGATTTCTCGGTAGATCTCGTTGATCCAGGCGTCGAGATGCTGCCAGGCCTTCTTCGCCGGGGCGATGTCGATATCGACGCCGAGATGGCGCAGCCGCCCGTATCCCGTGGCGATATACAGCGTGATGAACGAATCGGGCCGCCCGCCCGGGAACCACGGCCACGCCCCATCGCTGAACTGCATTTTGGTGAGCGTATCGTTGATTCTGCCGACTTCGCTTTCAATGCGGTTCGTGTCGAACAGAAGCCCGATGCGGTGTTTCGCTTCGGTCTCGGATTTCGCTTCGCGCACCCAGGGCGTTTCGAGCAGCATGACGCTCTTGAGGGCCTCGTTCTTTTCGAGATTCGAGCGAAGCGCCTCTCCGCCCTGCGGTTCATCGGCCTTCCAGGTGTCGAAGACGTTCCTGATCTTCGGATCGGACGCGGCGATGTGCCGTGCGAGGCTGTTTGCATACAGCCGGTTGAACATCTGTTCGGCGCACTCGTGCGGGAACTCCATCAGGTAGGGGAGTGCCTGGACCGCATACCAGGCCGGGTTGGAAGTCATCTGCACGGTCAGCGACTCGGTTTTCAGGGTCTTCGAGCCCGCCGAGTCGATCAGCTTCTGAAGCTTGAACGCCTTGGAAGCGGGGCCGCGGATCGGCAGCGGCATCGCCTCACGAACGAGGATCCGCCGCGACAGGACGGGAAGCAGGTTCTCCTCGCCGTCGGAAACGTTGCCTGCCGCTCCGACGACCTTGTATCCGACGACGCCCGCGCCATCGGGCACATTCAGAGTCCAGGAGATCGTGCGGGATTCCTTCGCCGGAACCGAGAAGCTCTGCTCGGTCTGTGCGATCGCAAAGTCGGCGCTGCGGTCGGCACGAGTGACCGGGTCTGACAACGTAAGCCTGACGCGGCCTTCCAGATTCTTTTCGGTCATGTTGGTGACCTTGGCGGTGAAGGCGAGAATATCACCTTCACGCAGGAACCGCGGCGGATTGGGCTGAACCATCAGATCTTTCTGCGTAATGGTTTCGGCGGTGAGACCACCTGACTGGCAGGCTTTCCCGTGCGCGAAGCCCAGGAATTTCCAGGTCGTCAGCGCTTCGGGCATCGTGAATTTCATGACGACTTCATTTTTCTCGTTGCTGATCAGTTGCGGGAAGAAAAACGCTGTCTCATTGAGATTCGCGCGGGCAGCGACTTTGTCGAGATTCGGCGCGGGTGCGCCGCTTTTGGGAGCAGGTGGTTCGGCAGGTGCCGCAGCTGCGCCTCCCGTTGCCTGCATTTTGGCGCTGACTTTTTCCTCGCGGTCAGCCATGGCGCTGTTTGACATCTGGTCCATGGACATCGCCGGCGGAGCGGGGACCGCCATCCCTTCGCTCATCGCCTGGGGCATCATCGGTCCGTCAGCAAAGGAAAGGCTCTTGGCGCGAGACATCTCGTAGCCGAAGAAGTTCGTCACGATGTCGCCCTTGAGTTGCGGATACTGCCGATAGACCCCCGGACTGCCGATATTCCAGTCGTCCGTCAGCGACATCAGCTGCTTCGGAAGGTTCGAACTCGACTGCTGAATCGTCGAGTTGTCGCTGTAAAAGAAGGAGAACTGGCGCATCCAGTCGAATGGCATGAACGCATCGAGGGACGCATCATACAAGGCTGCCGCCATCTCGATGGCCTGAGCCTCGGCCTGTGGGCCTTTGACCGTGACGGTCCAGCTTTCTTCCTGGCCCGGCTGGAGCTTCGAGGTGAAGTGCGCGAAACTCAGGTCGAGTTTTTTATTCGACCAGGGCACATAGATCGCGTTCTGATGAAGATACGTCCGATTTTCACGGAAATAGGTGACCCTGACCGTGAACCCGCCGCGAAGCTCTTCTGTTACTGGAATCTCGATCAGATGCTGGGTCTGGCCTTCAGGAGTCCAGTATTTTCTGATGAGCTTCGCTCTCTGCTCGATTTCTATGTAGGCCCGGCCCGTTTCATAGCCGGTTCCCCACAGGGCTCTGAAGGTCTCGCCGACTTCCGGCGAACTGTTCTGCACTGTGAACCGGCTCGGCTCGCGAATGCCCCACGACGTCGCCGCGGGGTCGAGAACGACAACGGTTCCCCTGGAGACCACTTCCTTGTTGAAGCGGTCGCGGGCTGTCGCGGTGACACGATATGCGCCGGCCGGAAGCGTCACCTGCGCGACGCCCGTTCCGTCGACGGATGTATTGAAATCCTGTTCGGAAACCTGTTTGCCGTCTTTCCAGGTGTTGATGTCTGTCGGATCAGCCTCGCCACTCTGCCATCCGAATCCTGATGTGCGGGGCATTTTCTCGGGGGCTGCAAGGGCCGTGATCGTGAGCTTGCCTCCGGCTGGGATCCCCTTGCCGTCCAGGGTCTGGGAGCGCAGGTTCATCGGGAACGCCTTGCCGGCATGCAGCCAGGACTGAGATGTAACGCTCAGCTCCAGCGCCGTGTAGCCGATACGGATTGCCAGGTTCTGCGAGCGCGTTTCACCGGCGGAGTCGGTGACGTCGGCCGAAACCTGGTAGGTGAACACGGGCTGGTCCGATTCCGGAATCGAGGTGTCGGGCTTGGCCGGAAATTTGATGGTGAACCGGCCCTGGGCATCCGTCACGAGTTTGCCGTTCGCGATTTCCTGAGAACCGCCGGCCGGAATGACGCGCCACCAGCACCACGGGGGAAGCGCGGTTTCACGGACGACGCGGAATTTCACGTCGGCACCATCGATCGCGGCCATCGTGTAAGACTGCGCCAGACCGGTGAGCACGACTTCCTCTCCGAGTTTCGCTGCTTCCGCGGGAACTTCGAGCGTCACCTTGAACTTGGGTCGCTTGTACTCCTCGACCCTGAAGCCGGTGGTGCCGTTGATTCCGATGCCCTGGAGGGACATGGCGCCCGTGAGTCGGCCCGTCGGGGCGGTGAAGGTGCCCTGACACGAACCGAAATCATTCGTTTTCAGATCGGCTTTTGCGACTTCTTCCCCGTTCACGTCTCTGAAACTTACGGTGAAAGCCCTGTCTGGAAGAACGTCATACGTGTTCTTCGCCGGATCGAGTCGGACGGCGACAGCCTTGAACTGAATCGTCTGGCCGGGCCGGTACAGACCGCGATCGGTGAAAAAGAAAACCCGCTCCTGAGAACCCTGCTCTCCGTGAGACCAGGTTGAAATGCGGTCATAGTGGAGAAGCTTTTCGCCTTCCGCCCGCACCAGAAGCGCGGCGCCGTCGAGCTTCGAGTCGAATCTGAAAACGCCGTCGTCACTTGTCTGGGCCGTTGCCGTGCGCTTCCAGCCCTTATCATAGTTATACGTATATGCTTCGATAATGCCCTTTGAAATGGGCGCGCCCGTGTCGTTGTCAGCGAGAAGCCCGTCGCAGACGCCATGGTGGTTGCGGACGACCAGGCCGAGTTTCGAGACCCAGAGCGGCGTATACCGTATCGCGTTGCCTTGCTGGCTGAAATCCGGCTTCCAGCTCGCGAAGAGCATATAGTACCCAGAATTCACTTTCGGAAGTTCGACGACCTTCGATGTGGATTCAAAATCGGGAGTTGAAGCGAGCGGCACCTGCCACTCTGAAACGGCTTTCTCGTCGAGGAGGCCGCGGACTTCATCCCATTCGAACTGTTCCGGGTCGTAATGGCCTTTTTTGAAAAGATCCCGGTCTGAGAGATCGATCAGTTTAAAATGAACCCTGTCGATGTTCGTCCAGGAAATGCGGATCTCCGCTGCGGGATTCCCGGATACGCGTTCCGTCTGAACATTCAGCTGTTTGGCTTCGATTTCATTGATGATTCCCTGGCATAAGACCCCGCCATCCGAAACCGGGAACCGCTGCCTGCCTTCCATCGCGATTTTCCAGGCATCGAGGCGCTTGCCGCGCGATTTGAGCTCTTCGGCACACATCGCAAGCGCCAGGTTCGACAGCGGGTTCGTCGCATACTCCGCCGCGACGGCCTTCAGTTGGGCGATATAGCGGTCGCTGCGCCCGTTCGGGGTCGCTGCGTTGTTCGCCCATCGGAGTCGTTCGAGGTCGAGGTCGATGAGAGCGCTCAGGTCTCCCTTGCCGAGATGATAGCTCAGAAGCCGTTGATACAGCTTGAGAGCCCTGTATTTGGGCGAATTCGTGTCGGTTGCGACGACATTCCATGTGCTGAATGTTTTCGCATCGTCCAGAACCGGAGACGCGGCATCGAGTTCGAAGGCTTCCTGAGGGGCGGCGCCGGCCTGCTCACCCGATGTGTAGAACTCGAGAGCCTGATGGCCGTAAAAGTCGAACAGGGTGGGGCGGAGATCGGACGGCTGGTTGCCCAGGTCCAGGACTTCGGCGATGTCCGCGATCGGAACCGACTGCAGCTGGGCTTCGTCGGCCAGAACGCTTTCATACAGGCTGCCGATCTTGTTGAACAGTTTTGGCAGATCCCAGGTCGTGAAATCCTTGTCGTCGAGGCCTTCTGTTCTGGTGCGATTGAGAAACCGCCAGTTGTTCTGCTGGAAGAAATGCCAGTACCAGCGGGCGAGAACGACGCGCAGCAGAGGCCGGAGCGACGGATCCGCCGTTTCGATCTCCCGATCGAGCCGCTGGATCTTTTCTTCTGCCTTGTTGCCCTGAATATTGCCCTCGAGGACGATCTTCTTGCAGATTGCACGGGCAGCCTCGGTGAATTTCCTGTCGGCCAGCGCGCCCTTGATGATCGGGCCGAGCTTCTCGACCGCGGTCTTGGGGAGGCCCTCGTTCACCGCCTTGTCGACTTCAGACCACGAGCCGGCCCGATCCGCCGCGGCCAGCGGGCAAACGGCAGCAGCAATGATAACAGCGATCAGCAGAAGAATATTTACATGATGCATCACAAGCCTCCCACACTCTTTTTTCGAGAGATTTTCAACACAAACGATCAAACCGACAGCCTGGTGAAACGATCAGCGCTCCGGATGCAGAACGAACATCGTTCTTTGCGGATTGAACCATTTCAGACCAGGGGCTCGTCATCGAGCTTCACTTCCGCGTCCAGGTTGCCTTCCCACAGGAATTTGCGGGTATCACCGACAATGACGGAGCTGAGAGCCAACAGCGAAATGAGATTCGGCACTGCCATCAGGCCGTTGGCGGCGTCAGCGAAATCCCAGACGATGTTCAGTTTCAGCATCGAACCGGCCATGACCGCGACGACCCAGGCATACCGATAAGGCCTGATGGCGCGGCTTCCGAACAGATACTCGATTGCTTTTTCCCCGTAATACGACCAGCCGAGAATCGTCGAAAACACGAAGGTCAGCAGGCCGATCGCAAGCACGAGCGGACCGACGACGGGAATCTCCGCGAACGCCGCCTTGGTCAGCGCGGCACCTTTCGGGGCGATCGGCCGCCAGGCATCCGTCGAAGCGAGTTCTCGACGCAGATGATCGGGCACGTTCTCGAAGGAACCGATGGTTGCGGGATTTATACGCAACTCGCTCATTTTCGAGACAAGCCCCGCGGGAAGTTTCGCGACATCAACGGCGATGGAGGAGAACGCGCCCTGGACGGCAATTTCGGTCTTCTGTTCGGCGGTCAGCCGGGAATATTCGATTTTCCCTGATGGAGAGAGGAGCTGCGCCTTTTCAAGCATCACTCTGTGATCCGGCGCGAGCTTTTCGATGCGACAGACCGGATTGCTCCAGTCCCCTGAGTTCACGATGACCAGACCGGTCATGGCGCAGACGACGACGGTATCCCAGAATGTCCCGGTAGATGAGACAAGGGCCTGGCGGACCGGGTTCTTCGTCTGGGCCGCCGCGGCGACGATCGGCGCGCTTCCGAGACCCGACTCGTTCGAGAACAGTCCCCGGGCGATCCCGTATCGGGCCGCTTCCTTGATGCCGGCGCCCAGAAATCCGCCCAGTGCCGCCTGCCCGGTAAAGGCGGACGTAAGAATCAGCAAAAACGAGTCGCCGATCGTCTGCCACTTCATAGCAAGGAGTATTATACATCCCGTCACGTAAAAAAGAGCCATGAAGGGCACGAGCTTTTCGCAGACACTGGCAATCGATTTGATACCGCCGAGAATGACCACGGCGGTGAGAATCGTCATGACGATACCGGAAAACCAGGCGGGAACGCTGTAGCCTTCTCGAAGCATTTCGGAAATCGAATTCGCCTGAACCATGTTTCCGATGCCGAATGCCGCGATGGCGGTGAAGGCGGCGAAGATGACCGCCAGCGCTCCGGCCAGACGGCCCCAGCGTGCTTTCAACCCGCGCTCGAGGGCATACATCGGCCCGCCGGCCATCTGCCCGTTCGGGGTCTTGATCCTGTACCGAACCGCGAGCAGGGCCTCCGCATATTTTGTCGCGATGCCGAAGACGCCGGTCAGCCACATCCAGAGCACCGCGCCCGGTCCGCCGGCAGCGACCGCCGTCGCGACGCCGACGATGTTGCCGGTGCCGATCGTTGCCGCAAGCGCCGTCGTCAATGCTCCAAACTGGGAAACGTCACCCGTGCCTTCGCTCGTGCGCTGCAGCGATAATTTAATAGCTGTAAAAATATATCTCTGGATGAATCTGAGCCTGTAGGTCAGATACAGATGCGTTCCGAAAAGAAGCACAAGAAGAGGCAGTCCCCAGACCCAGCCGCTGAGGGTGCTCATGAAATTGCCTACCGTATCCAGCCAGCCGAACGATGTCGCTGCAGACTCCATGTGTTTGCTTCCTCGTTTGATGTCGTGTCAGACCCGTGTCTTTTTTTCGCCGGGACTCCGCTTCGCTCATGAATACCACGTGATGAAGGCGACTGGCAAACTTCCGTCGAAGAAAACGGCCGGGTTCAGGATCGAACCCGGCCGAGGATGCTCGTTCAGAGGATCAATAGGTTCCGTTCAGCCGTTCTCTGGCTTTCTGCGCGGATGCGGAGGATGGATAGCGGGTGACCGTCGCCTGATAGTAGGAGCGGGCGGTCTGGGCGTTTCCATATCTGTCGAAACACTCACCGGCCATGTAAAGCGCTTCGGAAGCCCGCGGATGCGCGGAAAACCTGCAGGCGAAGTTCGAGAACTCCGACCCGGCATGCTGGAAGGCGGAGCGGTTTGCCGCGGATGTCATTCCCTGCTGATAAAGGGACCAGGCAAAGTCATAACAGGCTTCAGGAAAAAGTTCGGAAGAGGGATACCGGCTTTTGAACTGATAAAACACATCCGAGGCCGTCTTCCAGTTTCGCTCCTCGGTGTAGCTTTTCCCCTTCCAGAGCAGCGCATCATCAGCCCATGCCGAAGAGGGATACCGCTTGAGAAGTTCGTCGAAATACGTGCGTGCGGCAGTGTAGTTCCCGCGCGCGAGGTGAGTATGTCCGCTGTCATACATGGTGCGATCGGTCTGAACCTGCTGGCCGGAGGAGGAGTCGGCACGGCTCTGGACGGCAATGGCGAAGAACAAAAATATCATTATTGATATAAATACGTTTCTCATGCCTTTTCTTCCTCTCCGTCAGAGATTCGCTGCGTGGCTGCAGAACGGATCATGATTTGCATAACCCGTGCCGCTTTGCGAATGCGTATCAGCTCTTCATCGGTGCGTAACAGTCCCAGAATTTGCCGGATATCCGGCAGTTTTCCGCCAATAACTCACCATCAGGCCGAATGAACCCAAAGTGGGAGGTTAATAATGCGAATGAAATGCCGATAGACATGTGGGGAAAAATTATTCATCCGGTTTTTACCTCCATGGAGGCCATGTACTATGTTCCGATCGACGAAAAGCCTTATGACAACCGCGCTTTGCATGTTCGCCCTTCTTCCGGCACATGCAGACCCGCCCGCGAGCGAGATGGCGCGCGATCTGGGCTACAGCTCAGAACTGCTCGACCAGAAGGAATTGCCGAAGACGCATTTCCCCCGCGCCCCAAGGGAGAAACTCAGAACGGGGATCGAGACGCTGACGGAAGGAAAAGTATCTGCTGACCGGCAGTTGCTTGAACCGCAGGTGTATCAGAAAGCTGAGCCGGCTTCCATGATTCCTTTTCTCATGACCATTCAGAAAAAGCAGCCGAATTCGCCGAAAATCACACGGAAACTGGCGCTGACATGCCTTCAGGCCGGACAGCCCCGCGAGGCGTTATACTGGTTCACGCAGACGTGGCAGCGTGATCGAACGGATCTGCCGGCACTCTGGAACATGGCTTCGTTGTCCTACAGGCTCGGGGATATCCGCAAAACAAACGATTATCTCGCCGAATATGCCAAGCGTGACCCCAATACCTCCTGGGGAATGGTCGCCAGAAAATTCCTGGAAACGGGCACGTTTGGCGGATATGATGCCGCCTCCACCTACGAGTCCCGGGGCATCCCGCGCATCGGTTTCGTTGCCGCAGGTTCGTCCGGTTCGCCCGAAGGCGGCCTCATGGTTGTTGAGGGAAAGCGTGTCGATGTCGATGAGATGGTCTCCGAGTCGAATCAACTGCCCGGGGTGAATCCCTTCAAACCTGCCTCTGTGGTCGCAAAAAAGGCTGACAAGGCGGATAAAGAAGATGCCTCGAAAAGTGACTCTGAAAAATCTTCCAGATACAAACGGGCATCAACAAACGAAGCGAAGGCCGAAAGCACCGATTCTGACCGGCCAAAACCCGCGAGTGCCGGGTCTCCGCTTTCACGGGCCGCTATTGATACTCTCCCGTCCAAAGATCAGAAGCCCGTTCCAACCGAAAAAACCGCTGTCTCCGCCTCCGCCACCGCGCAACCTGTCGCATCAGCGGCAGTTCCCGCTTCGGGAAAATAACGGTTTCCGATAAACGAATACGCCCGCCGGTGAAAGAACCGGCGGGCGTATTCGTTTATCGATGTTGTTATATGACAGATGCGTCTGATTCCTGCTCGGTCGACGACGGGGTGTCGAAATCGGCGGCCTGCTTCACGATCTTGCGTGCTTCCTTCTCGTGCTTGCCCTTCAGAAAGAAATACAGCATGACGGCACACGGAATCGCATAGAACCAGAAAAAGAACGTTTCGGGGGAGGGGATGCCGGCGGGAGAGAGTTCCGGAGCCCATCTGAAACGGTCGAGGTTGTAGAGAATGCAGATGATCGACGTCCAGACGAAGAAAAAGTTCGGTATCGCCTCCGCAGCGCTCATGAAGCCGAGCCCGCTCGTTCTGTCCTTGGTAAACGGCCAGAAGAGATTGTTCCCCATGAAACCGGTAGAGTCTTCGATGATATGGACCAGTGAACCGAGGAAAATGATCAGCGGATACAACAGCCAGCGGGGAACCGAATACATCGCCGCGTTCGGCCCTTCCGTCACGAGGGCGAAGGATATGGCGGCTACCAGAAGCGAGGTCACGACGCCGAGAGTGACGCTGTGACTCCAGGTGCGATGCCAGGGCAGAAACACGATTTCAATCCGCCCGTCCTCCCGCCTGACGAACTCGAAGCACGGTCCCGACATGATCGCGATGTTCGATTTCTTGTCGAACTCCTGGAAGAAGGGTGCGCTGACCTTGACCCGGGCTGACGCGCGCTCGGGGTCTTTCAACTCCGTGCCCTCAAAAGGAACCTGGCCGGTATCGACTTCCGGGCCGATCTCGACGACGACTTCGCTTGTCTTCGAATCGAACCCGAGCGTGTAACTGCGCCAGAGATTCGCCCCAAGCTGCATGGTGTGAAGCTGAACGGTCGATCTTCCGTCCTTGATCGCTTTTTCCATCGCCTGGGCGACGGTCTTCGCGATGACCCGGGCGTCGAGATTTGCCGGGTCTGGTCTGAACTCGAATTCCGACGTGTGGAAAAAGCGTGCAAACTTGAAGTCGAGCGTGTCTGGCAGAATGCCGAACACACCGCCGAGACACAGGATGAAGGACTGTTCCTGCGAAGCCATGTGAACGGCCTGCGGAAAGAACGAAGCAACGGCGATCCCGGAAATAAAGTGCGTAAAGCCTTTCATATCACAATAACCCCAGCAGTCGGAGAACATCGTTGCCATAGCCGGCCATATTCAACGCAACCGGAAGCAGCAACACACCCATGAGATTCATTCGACGCGCCTGGAACAGAACCGGCAGCAGACCGATTCCCGTGGCAACCGTCATGATCGCGATTCCGCCCCAGCCGGTAAAGAAATAAATCATCGGAATCGTAATGAACATGGCGACCCACGAGATGAGATGGTAGTCGACCACCTCGACAAGCCTGATGCATAACCGTGTGAATGGCATCAGCAGCATGAACGAGGCGCCCGCGGCAACCAGCATCATCCCGACGAACAGGGCGTATTCCTTCATGGTCAGGGTTGACATGATCGGCGTGACGATCCAGGCGAGACCGCCGCGCGTGAGACTCAGCCCCGGAATGAAGAACAGCATGAACGAGCCGACGTAATACACTGTCTTGCAGGTTCCATAGGACATGACGAACAGCCGGCCGTCACGCTGGGCAGTCGCATGACTGGACATCAGGCCGCCGATTCCCGCCGTGACGATCGGAATGAATGCCGCGAAGAACCCGCCCAGAAAGCCGCTGAAAATACCTCGGGAGAAGAGGTCCCAGTCCAGATCGATCGACCGGCACTCATGCTGCTTCGGTATCGATCCCGCGTTGATCATGTTCGTGATCAGCCACGGAATGGCATACAACCCCACAAAAACCGGGGTGATGCTCTGAAAGGCGAATTCGAGCGGCACCATCGTCTTCGACATGACGATGAAGCCCAGAAAGCCCGACAGGAAAAACGTCAGAAGACCGACCGAGAGATACTTCCAGCCCTCGAAAAAATTCGCCCAGGTGCTTTTCGACTGGGAAATGCCTTTCGGCCATTCCGACATCAGACAATAGGCGATAACAGCCATGATGATCCAGAACATGTGGGGACTGGTGATCGATTTCAGACCAGGCAGAATCCAGAGGAAGAGGGGCGCGCAGATCGCCAGCAGAACGAGTCCGCCCAGCGCGCCGACGCCGGTGAGAATGACCGATTCATACCCGCGGCCCAGCGCGACCCACTGCGCGCTCGGAAGCACATAGTAGGAAAGGCTTTCGTCACCCGGGCCGAAATACGTCGCCGGCACGGTATTCAGAATCGAATATCCGACGACCATCCCCGTGCATAGGGCGACGAGCTGCATGGCACTCATCCCGGCCTCGAACTTGAGGACGAGCATGAGAAAGATGCCGAGAATGTTATAGATGTGCAACGCTGGCAGAAACGAGACCAGCATCGAAAAAAGAACGCCGAGCATCGTGAAATACACGAGATCCAGCGCCTCGGGATGCAAAAGAAGATTCAGACAGCTCATTTGCCGCCCTCCGTCACGGCCGGGGCTGAAGCGGCCACGTCAGACGCTGGGGTTCCAGAGGCGTCCTCGACAGCCGGACCTTTTGGCTGGACCGGCTTGTCGGTGGTTTTTTCCGGGGAGGTATCCGTGCTGCTGTCGCGGCCTTCGGATGGAAGGGCCGTTTCATTCGCGGGCCGAACTCCCTGGCGGATGACGTGAAGCCCGTTTGCGGCCGTAACTTCGACCTCGAGCGCATCGCGGAATGCCTTCACCTTGCCGCGCGCCGTGATTTCGTCGCCAGGGTGGACCGTGACTTTCATGTCATCCCAGGTGCGCGCCGGCACCCAGACCGCGAAGCCTTCCTTCTGGTCCGCCAGTCTGATGAGCGCGCCGCGCGGGAACGTGACGCTTTCCGCGATGACGCCCTGGACGGTGATGACTTTTCCCATCAAATCGCTCGAGACGTCTGCCGCCGCGATGGGAGCATCAGACTGCTGCGGGCGGAAGCGGCGAAGGATCTGCACGTGCTCGGGGGCGTTGATCAGAAGGCTCGGCGTATCCTTCTGGAACCGGACCGTGCCCTCGACCGAGATTTCATCGCCTTCTTCAGGAACCTTGCCCTGTTTGTCGATATCCAGCGCCACTTTGGCATAGGCCGAGACTCTGATCGAAAGCGGCTCGGAACCTGCTCCGGGCTGGCTGAGCGTGAAGCCCAGCGAGTGCCATTGCGGATGAAGTCCGAAGCTCCGCTCGACAACGCCGGTCATGCGGACGTGGGCGAAGTTCGTCAGCGGGCCGATCTGGTCGATCCTGATTTCGGGCGTGCGGATGGTCCGGGCGTAAAAAAGCAGGAGAATCAGGCCGACCGTGGAGGTCAGCACGGCAAGGGTTTTGAAAATTCGGATGGAAAGGCGCTTGGGGGTCCAGGCCTGACAGTAGGGGCACCGATCATACGTGCCGACGAACCGGCCGCAGCTCGGACAATGCGTTTCGCGGTGGTACGTCGTGTCAGCGCAGGATGCGCCGGCACCCGCGACGCGCTCGGTCGACGCGCTCGTGACAGGTGCTTGTTCCGGGGTCTGGGTCTGCAGATTGGAAGGTGTCGTTGCCATGTCGCCTCGCTGTTGGTGTGAGGATTACTTGTCTTTGAACGCTTCGGGCATTGCCTTGATAAGCGCAGCCGCGAATGATGCC
>CAZQYQ010000047.1:0-20928 GCA_964597625.1 uncultured bacterium | reverse complement strand
TTGTGGTGGCGCCGATGCAATGCAGCTCGCCGCGCGCGAGTAGCGGTTTGAGCATGTTTCCCGCATCCATGGAGCCTTCGGCTTTGCCCGCTCCGACAATGTTGTGAAGCTCGTCGATGAAGAGAATGACGCGGCCGTCGCTTTGCTTGATCTCGGCCAGAACCGCTTTCAGACGTTCCTCGAACTCGCCCCTGAACTTCGCGCCCGCGATCAGGGAGCCCATGTCGAGCGCGAAAATGGTCTTGTCCTTCAGCCCCTCCGGGATGTCTCCACGAAGGATACGCTGGGCAAGACCTTCCACGATGGCGGTTTTGCCGACGCCCGGCTCGCCGATGAGGACCGGGTTGTTCTTGGTCTTGCGCGACAGAATGCGGATGACGCGGCGAATCTCGTCGTCGCGTCCGATGACCGGATCGAGCCTGTTCTTGCCGGCTTCGCGCACGAGATCGCGGCCGTATTTTTCGAGGGCTTCATACGTCTGCTCGGGGTTGGCTGAAACGACCCGCTGGTTTCCACGAACCTCTGTGAGAGCCTTGAGAAACCGCTCCCGGTCGATCTTGAAGGAGACGAGCAGCCTGCCGGCCCCGGTCGTGTTTCCGGAGGCGATCATGGCGAGAAGCAGATGCTCGAGGGAGAGATACTCGTCCTTGAGTCCTTTCATCTCCGTTTCGGCATTCACCAGGATCTGGGAGAGCTCTCTCGTGACGTAGACCTGGTCCGGACGCATTCCGGGACCTGAAATCCGCGGTTTTTTCCCGATCTCCTCCGTGAGTTTTGATTTCAAATCATCGAGCGGCACGTTCATGCGGTTGAAAAGACGCGGAACGAGGCCCTCTGAATCTTCCAGAAGCGCAAAAAACAGGTGCTCCGCCGAAACTTCGGTGTGCCCATACTGAACAGCGAGATCCTGAGCCTTTTGCAAGGCTTCCTGGGACTTCTGCGTCATCCGATTCATATCCATATCTATTTAACCTCCTGCAATCCCGAATGGGCGGGACATGCATATTCGAATCCTCTAGATACCAACAAAAATCGTGCCACTTCTGAAATGAGCTTCCAGAGCCGGTTTTTGAAAATGCCAAGGTTTGCGACGTCGCACGTGCGCTCGTTCGATGCGACGGTTTTGTCGCATCAAAAAATCGATATTCGCAGGATACGATGCCCGTATGATCAAATACAACGATTCCGGGCAGAATTCGGTTTGTAAATTACCGGTATTCGGGGTTGACGACGGGAGGCCGGTGATTTATACCCTTAGGACATACGGCCCGGTCAGAGGCCGCATGTCAGGGAAAGGAGCAGGACTCATGGCACAAAGAGGTATCCGTGAGTATCACGGCAAAAAGATGCTTGCCAGGCATCTGGGCGAGTATCTGAATGGCGGTATCGGCTACGACGGCAAGATCGTGCTCGTCGACGAAAAGACCGACTGGAAACGGCTTCGCACGGAGAATCCGTGGCTCGGCTCGATGCCGCTGGTCGCCAAGCCTGATCAGCTGTTCGGAAAACGCGGAAAGCACGGACTGGTGCTCGTCAACAAGAACTTCGATGAAACGAAAGCCTGGATCATGGAGCGCATGGGCAAGACCACGAAGGTCGGAGAAACGACCGGCACGCTCACGCATTTCCTCATCGAGCCCTGCGTCGCTCATGAAGCCGAATATTATATCGCGATCAAATCGACCGCTGAAGGCGATGTGATCTACTTCTCGCTCGAAGGCGGCGTCTACGTCGAAGAAAACTGGGATAAGGTTGTACAGATCCCGGTGTCCGACATCAAGGGCATCGATGGCGTCGATATTGAAAAGGCTCTGCCTGCACAGCTCGGCAAGAACAAAAAACTCGTCGCGAAGTTCATCATCGGTCTGTACAAGTATTTCGCGGCGCTGCACTTTACCTATCTGGAAATCAACCCGTTCGCCATCGCGGGCGAGTCCATCATTCCTCTCGATATGGTCGCCAAGCTCGACGATACCGCCGAGTTCTGCGCGGCGAAGTTCTGGGGCGGCGACATCGAGTTTCCGGTCGCGTTCGGCCGCACCTTCACCCCGGAAGAGAAAAAGGTCCGAGAGCTCGATGCCATGTCGGGCGCTTCCCTCAAACTCACGCTGCTGAATCCCGACGGCATTGTCTGGAACATGGTCGCGGGCGGCGGCGCCTCGGTCATTTTCGCCGACACCGTGTGCGATCTCGGCTTCGCGAAGGAACTGGCCTTCTATGGTGAGTATTCCGGCGATCCGAGCACGCAGCTTACGTATGAATACGCGAAAGTCGTCATGGATCTGATGACCCGCAAGCCCGATCCGCAGGGGCGGCCGAAATGCCTGATCATCGGCGGCGGCATCGCCAACTTCACCGACGTTGCGAAGACCTTCACCGGGATCATCATGGCGATGAAGGAGTTTGCGAAGAAACTTCAGGCGGTGAACGTCCGCATCTTCGTGCGGCGCGGCGGCCCGAACTATCACGAGGGTCTTGCCAAGATCAAGGCGGCGGCTACGGAGCTGGGCCTTCCGATCGAGGTTCACGGGCCCGATTACCACATGACCCGTGTCGTGCGCGACGCCCTTCAGGTCGCATAAACAGCGGAAAGGAAGCAGAGACGACAATGAAACGACCGTCATATCTTCTGTTCGATCGAAATACCCGCGCCATCGTCTTCGGCATGCAGACGAACGCGGTTCAGCGCATGCTCGACTTTGACTACTGCTGCAAGCGTGAAAAGCCCTCCGTCGCCGGCATCGTCGATCCGGGCCGCTCGGGCACCAGCAAGTGTTTCTATGGCAAGAAGGAAATATTCATACCGATCTACCCTGACATCGCCACGGCCGTCGCCGCCAGTCCCGATGTCGACGTCATGATCAACTTCGCATCGTTCCGGTCGGCCTACGACACGACGATGCAGGCGCTCGATGCGGAGCAGATCCGCACGATATGCGTCATAGCCGAGGGCGTTCCCGAGCGCTGTTCAAGGCATATGCGCGCCGTCGCGCTCGAGCGCGGCAAGAATATCATCGGGCCGGCCACCGTCGGCGGCATCACGGCAGGTGCCTTCAAAATCGGCAACACCGGCGGCACGATCGACAATATCTGCGCTTCCAAACTGCACCGGCCCGGTTCGGTCGGCTTCGTCAGCAAGTCGGGCGGCATGTCGAACGAGGCATACAACATCATCGCGCGCAACAGCGACGGCCTGTTCGAAGGCATCGCGATCGGCGGCGACGCGTATGCCGGTTCGAATCTGCTCGAACACCTGATGCGCTATGAGGCGAATCCCGCGATCAAGATGCTGGTCTGTCTCGGGGAAGTCGGCGGCGAGGAGGAGTGGCGCATTGTCGACGCCCTGCGCAGCGGCAAGATCAAGAAACCTCTCGTGATGTGGGTTACCGGAACTTCGATAAAATATATGCCGAAGGGTATACAATTCGGACACGCCGGAGCGAAAGCTGATGCCAGCCGGGAAACGGCCGAAGCGAAGAACGAGGCTCTGCGCGCGGCCGGAGCGGTCGTGCCGACGTCGTTCGACGATTTCGACAAGGCGATCAGGGAAACCTTCGACAAACTCGTCGCGAAGGGCGCCCACAAACCGGTTCCCGATGTCGAGCCGCCGGCGATTCCGATGATGTACAAGGAAGCCTCGGCCCGCAACATGGTCCGGAAACCGACCAACTTCACCTGCACGATCTCCGACGACTCCGGCGATGAGCTGATCTATGCCGGCCACAAGATCAGCAAGGTGATCTCCGAAAACTACTCGGTCGGCGAAGTGATCGGGCTGCTGTGGTTCAAGGAACATCTGCCGAAGTGGGCTGCCGGCTTCATGGAGAATGTGCTCAAGCTGTGCGCCGATCACGGCCCCTGCGTTTCGGGCGCGCACAACACGATCGTGACGGCCCGCGCCGGCCGCGACCTGATGAGCGCTGTCGCATCAGGCATTCTGACGATCGGCCCGCGGTTCGGCGGCGCCGTCGCCGGTGCCGCACTGGCGTTCAAAGCCGCCCGTGACGCGAAACTGGCCCCGGCCGACTTCGTCGAACTGATGAAGAAGAAGAACGAGAAGATTCAGGGCATCGGGCATTTGATCAAGAGCCTGAAGAATCCCGACATGCGCGTTGTTCTGCTGAAAAAGTTCGCGAAAGAGAACTTCCCGGCGACACCGCTTCTCGACTACGCTCTCGAGGTCGAGCAGATCACGACGTCGAAGAAAGACACGCTCATCCTCAATGTCGACGGCTGCATCGGCGTGCTCTCGGTCGATATGATGTATGCCCTTGGCTGGAGTGAGGAAAAGATCCAGGGCGTCGTCGACAACGGCGGCCTCAACGGCCTCTTCCTGCTCGGCCGCACGATCGGCATGATCGGCCACTACATGGATCAGCGCCGCCTCGAAGCTCCCCTCTACCGTCACCCCTGGGACGACGTCCTCTACGATCTCCCGAAACTCGAGGAGTAATTCCCTTCAACGGAGTTTCTTCCAGAAACCAAGCCGGCTTTCCGATCGGGAAAGCCGGCTTTTCTCTGCGGGGTGTTCAGCGGCACACAGGAAAAAGGCCCCGGGCTGTTCAGCCCGGGGCCTTGATGCAGATACGGATGTAGAACCCGCAGGTCAGTTGCCGAATACCCAGCCCGTGGGACCCATTGCAACGGGAATTGCACGGACTGCTGTCGGGATGAAGGTTGCAACGGCGCTCAAGGTGCCCGTCATTTCGACTCCGATTGCATCCAGGCTTCCTGCGCGCAATGCCTGAATCTGCAAACGGATGCCTGCCGGCGCATCAATGGCGATTCCATTCGCCGCCTGGACAGGAACCCAGTTCGCATTGGTATAGGTCTCGGCATGGCCGAGAGTGAAGCCGTCGCCGATGAGGAGGCCTCGGATCTTGATTTGCGTGGCTGACGGTGTGAGAGGATCCGAGCCCCCTGCCGGGGTGAAGGTCGGCGTGGCCACAACAACGCCGAGAGCCGGTCTGGCGTCAGTATAAACCGCCACAATCTGGACCTGAGAGTTCATGCGGGCGCCATTGCTGTCCGTCAGCGTGACACCGGTGCCGGCTCGGATATAAATCTGGTTCTGATTATTCAGCGTCGTCGCCATCGGGTCGTAGATTTCATGCGTATACGTGTTGCCGTCGATCGTCTGACTTGGCGAGAGCGTCTTGATTGCGCCGAAGAACATCTGCGTGTTGCCGGTCGTTGTCGGTGTCATGCCGCCGCTGGCCGGCTGGGTGATGAGCTTGATGCTGGACATATCGAATTTGAACGCAGGCTTGGTGCCCTCCTGCTGGACGAGAACGGCTTTGACGGAAATCCATTTGTCGAGATACGCGGCAAGGTCAGCCTGGGTGGCGCCGACGATCATGAACCAGTCCGTCAGTCCGCCGGGGAAAAAGCAGATGACCCCGGCTTCGTTTTTGGCAACTTTTCCCTGCATCTGAACTGCTTCAGGAGCCGTAACGGTCGCGGTAAACGTGCCGATGGCCGCATTCCTGATGCTGATCACGGCGCCGGCCGGCGCATGACCGGGCTGCCCCGCCTGCTCGATGCTCACAACGGCTTCGATGGGCTGAGTCGTCGACGGATTCAGGGTCATGCCGGTTCCGGCGCGTACGAAAACCAGGCAGCCCCATTCGGCCGGCGGCGGCGGAAAGCCGGGCGGCGGAACGATGACATACTGGTAGGTTTTATCACCCAGCGTATAGGAAGAGGTTGCATTGATCAGAAGCCCGAAGAAGGGGCGCTCAACCGGTGTTGGCAGCTGCCCGGCGGTGCCGGGTTTGGGCATCGGGATCCCGATGTCGCCGGGGCCGAAGAACAGGAAAATCAGAGCGTTTTTCTTGTCTTCCGTGTTGATTCTGGCAGCCAGAGCGGCGTTACCGGCGAGCACCGTATCGAGGTTGAGACGTGCCTGCTTCATGGCCTGGCCTCGGGCCTCGGCGAACTGTTCCGGGGTGAGAATTCCTGCCGGCGGGGTCGGCACAATCTGCTGGATGATCGTGGAAGTGAGACCGAGAGCGTCGAATAATGACTGCACCTGGGCGAAGATCATGTCAGGCGCGAAATTTCCGGTAAAGGCCTGGCCGACACCCGAGTTGGCGGAGGCGCTTTCCATGGTCGTGGTCAGCGTTTCGATGCCAGTTTCGATCGTGGGAATGGACGTCGTGTCATACGTGAGTCCTTCAGACAGGATGCGAATCGCATGAAGGATCGCGTGCATATTGTTGACGAAACGGTTCTGCTCGACACCGGTGGAAATTCCATCTTTCACCGTCTGCGGAAGAGCGGGAATCAGCACCGGAAGGGATGCGACCAATCCATCCGCCTGCTGGAAAACCAGAATCGCCTCTGGAGCGAAATTCTTGAACTCGGTGCGGAGTTGTTTTCCGAACTCTTTCCAGGGCTCATCCATGCCGATGAGGCTCTGGCTGCCGTTTTTCGCCATGGTCTCGCAGAAGTCGCGGGCTTTGCCGAATGCCGCCGTCTGATAGGCGGAGAGATCCGTGCTGTCCATGTTGTCGATGATGGTGCGTTCTCTCTTCACGAAGGTCTCGGCGATCTTGCCGAGATCAACCGAGCCGAGTTTGACCAGTTCGGATGGACTGATGAGGCTCATGATATCGCCCATGTTGATCTGGCAGCTTCCGGAGATGCTCTGGGTTTTTCGATACTCGGCGGCTTTCTCGAGAATCAGCGTCAGGGATGCCGTCGTCTGATTGATCTCGGGAATGCTCGTTTCCGCGTTCGTTTTGAGGACCGGGATGAACCCCTTCAGCTCCGAGCCGTCAGCGAGTCTGACCTTGATGATCAGGTTGAAAAAACTTGTTGGTATATTTTTAAAGCTATATTTCCCGTTCGCGTCGGTCGTCGTCGATTCCACGCCGGGAACGGTCTGAAGATTGTTGCTGCCATCATAGTAGCAAAGGGTCACGACCAGACCCTGGAGCGTGGGGACCTGGGCCCGAATCGACTGGGCGGCGCTCGTGGGGTTGACCGATCCGGCGATGTTGCCGGTACCTGTGGTTGAAACGCCGGCGGAGGAACTCCCTCCGCCGCCGCCGCAGCCGGTGACGACCAGGGCGATCGCGAGAAGACAAACGAAAAGCAGGGAAAGAAGTTTTGATTTCATTATCCTCAGAGTCTCCTGAAAAAAATATATATGCCCGATGGGCTTTTCAAAAGGGTAGTAAAACAGCTGCCTCAAGTCAAGAATAGATATATGTATAATATTCATATGCCGGTTACAGACTGCCCGTAACGACCTGCTGCGGCTGCTGTTGCCGGCGTGCATCAACAGGGAGTGAACCAAGGATTTCAGCACAGAGCACCGACGCCGGACAGCAGTCAGGGAGAGTTGCCTGACGGGCATGTGCATGGAATCAGGAAACGCCGGACTGGTCCGTTAAAATTTGCGGGTCAGGCCGGTTTTGAAAAGGCGATCGACCTCGTCGCTGAAACGGCCGTCGGCCAGGTGAATGGTGAGATTCGGCACGGGGTCATGAGGGCCGTTGTAAAAGCGTTCGGCCTCGATAAGCACGAGGTGGGCGGGCTGGCCTTCTTTCGGAATCACGAACCGCACTCTCCGCATGCCAAACTGGACGTTCCTGAACAGTTCGCAGGCCTCGTAAAAACGCTCAGCCGGGATGATCATGACCAGGCGTGCGCCATACGAAAGAAGATACGCTGCGGCTCCGATAAAGTCGGCGAGAGTGCCGTTCAGCTCATGTCTGGCGGCGGCGCGCCCCGGCCGCTCCGGCAGGCGGCCGCTTCCCTTCGGGTAGTATGGCGGGTTCATGACCACCAGGTCGAATGATTCAGGCAGCATGCGCGAGGGAATCTCGCGGACGTCGATCAGCTCGAAGTCCATGTTGATCAGACGCGGGTTCAGATCGAGATTGCGCCTGGCAAGCTGGTGAAACTCTTCCTGGATTTCGATGCCGGTAATGCTCAACGACGGATCGCGGTATTTAAGCATGAAGGCGAGAATGCCGCTTCCCGAGCCGAGATCGGCGATTCTGGAAATGCTTTTTGAAAGAGGCACGAACTCCGCAAGCAGCAGAGTGTCGATGGCGAAAGCTGTTCCGTCGATCTTCTGAATCAGCTTCAGATCCGTGCCGACGACCTCGTCGAGCCGTTCATCCGTGTCGAGAAAAGGGTTCTGCATGAGGGACATTGTATCGCGGACCGTCCGCTCTGTACAGAGGGACGGCTCAGGTGCATTTCTCATGCATACCGCGATTCCCTGAGATGCAGCGAGGGCGGTGCGAAGATGAGGCCGGAGTCAGAAGTCGATTGCGAGAGAAAGAGAGTAGCGGCGGTCTTCGTGATCACCCGGTCGGGGGCCGGTCTCCTCGGAATAGGTGGCGAACTCGACTTTCGCTTCACGGAACTTCGCGGTTGCGCCGGCGCTGAGATACCCGCCCCGCACTCCGCCTCTGAGAGTGAGCCACGTTCGGACGGCCGCTTCCATGCCCAGTCTGAGCTTTGAAAAAAGCGTGCCGTCATTCGCCACATCGGCAAAATCAGCGGCAAGAACCAGTTTGCGCGATCTCGCGGTCGAGCCGGTAAGGGGCCGAATTGCCGTGCCGATGTCGATGCGTCGCGGCAGACGCCCGATCCGCGGGTCGATTTCGGATTCGAAGACATTGCTCACGGAAAGCCCGAGCGACTGGTTCCATGGATTGGATAGTTTGTACAATATTCCACCGTCAAGATCGAACGTGGCCCCCTTGAGGGCGTCGTCACGAAGATCATTTTCGGAAAGCGAAGCGAAATCACGTGCGTCATACTCTCGATCGAGCGTGCGCCGCGAGATGAACTTCATGCCGAGACCCCAGAAACCCGCCGCAGAGTCTCCGAAGACGACTTTGTTCCCGCGAATCGGCCGGGCGATGGCGCCGACCAGCACGGAATCGATGTCTGCCTTCGCATGAATGCGCGGATTGGTCGGGCGTTCAATGCCGATCTGGCCGATGGTCTGATACAGAAATCCCGCGCCGAACCCCGTTCCGCCCAGATAATAGGCAAGGTTGGATGCCGCGGTGCGGGCCTGCTGACCCATCACATCGCTGAGAAGGCGATTGTTCGCGGCTCTCGATTCGGGCGTATCGGCGTCCGACAGGCCATTCGTCTTGTTTTCGACCCGTCGCAGATCCTGGTTCATTTCGACGGTCGCATCGAGCAGCGCATACGCTTTATCCGTGATCTGGCCAAGGCCGGCCGGGTTGGAAAAAAGCGCCTGCTGGTCATCGGCGACCGCGACAAATGCCCCGCCCATTCCCTGGCTGCGCGGCGTTTCGTACGTCAGCGGGTGAGCCTGGTCTGCAAACGCCGCTCCGGAGAGAAAGCCGATCGACATCCAGATCAGGATGCCGGCTGCCGTTCGCATTCTCCGGATCTTCGGAGCTCTGAGGATCATGTCAGTCGACTCCATCGAGCTCTGTTATCAGTGCGGCAAAGCTTGCTGCATTGATTCCGTAGAACGGGTTCACTGCTTCAAGCCGGTCCGCAAAATCGCCTGCGGCACTGATTGTCGCGCGATTCGATTCGCTGTAGCTGCCGGTCAGGCGGATTCCGGAGATCGGGGTCAGGAAGGTCCAGGCTTCGCCGCGGCCGTCGAACCCGAAGGCAAGGTCTGTAAATGCCTGTTCGAGCGAAGTGCCGGAGTTGCTCGCGCCGCTTATGAAGGCGTTGTACAACTCCGGCCAGGTTGCCGTTTTCGCGTCATTGGTCGTGAACTCGATGCGATCATACGGGTCGAGGCGGCCGTTTTTATTGGTATCGTATTTTTCGATGATTCGCCTGGCCGCAATCATGGGGGGCAGCAGACCCCGGGTGAGCCGATCGGTGCGGGAAGGGGAGGGAACCTGCTGCATCAGGCTGGCGGCCTTTTCCAGCCGGTCGATGTCGGAAATCATCGTCGCGCATTTGAACCAGAGCGCGCCTCGATCATACGGTCCGACGCCATTCTGCATGATGTCGAGCACCGACAGAACGCGGAACCCGGCAAGACCGGCCTCGGACTCGGCCATTCCCTGCTTCACCTGGCCGGTCGAGTTGCCTCGGCCGAGCAGCTTCTGAAATGTATCACGGGCTCCGGCGTAATCACCGGATCCGAGCGACAGATATGCCTCGTCGACCAGTTCATCATCGGTGCGCGCCTTGAGAGCCGTGTCCATGCCGTCGAAGAGATTGCAGCCCGACAACCCGAGCGCAACCCAGAGCATCAGAAATGCCCGTATAATTCGCGGACCCCTGGCCATACTGAACATCCGGTCTCCCGTTGACGACAGAATTCACCCCCATTATCGGCACGGGCGGGAAGTCTGTTGAGCCGGAATTCGGCAGAGAACGGGAAACTTTTTTCCCGTATGCGTGGTAGTACGGAAGACGGTGATGGTCTCTTCTCTTAAAAAAGGAGTTGTGTGATGAATTTCTGGATGCGTTCACCCGTGGTTGTCGGGCTTCTTCTGATCGCCGCTTCGTGTTGCGCAGGGCCATTCGACGGCAGAGTCGTCCTGTCTGACTCGAGCGGTTCGGCCACTTCCGATATCCGGCTGCAGGGTGTTGAAGAGCATATCTGCGTTGGTTCATACAACATTGCCCATGCCCGCGGAAATGGGGAGGGCTCGACCAAGAACGAGATAGCCCGCAGGGAGAATCTCGACGGCATTGCCGCCATGCTCAAATCACGGAAGATCGATATCTGTGGGCTGGTGGAAATCTCGAAGGGTGATCTTCGCGCCAGGTTCAGAAATCAGCCGAAGTATATTGCAGAAAATATTGGCGAGTATCACTACGTTTACGGTGAAAACGTCAGCAGAGGATTCGGACTCCTCGCAACCCAGGGAAACGCCTTCGTTTCGCGGTTCCCGATTCTCTGGTCGAAGAATCACAAGCTGTACAGATCCGATCCGAAAAATGAGCAGCGCAGCTGCCTCGAAGCTTTGGTGGACCTCGGAAACGGCCGCAAGCTGCGCGTCATGGTCGCGCACCTGAGTCTCCTGGCCGAGGAATCGACGAAACAACTTGCTGAAATGTGGAGTCTCGTTCTCAAGAGCAGGGAGCCGGTTCTTCTGATGGGCGATTACAACTCACGCCCCGGCAGCGCCCGCATCAGGTGGCTGGCTGAAAAAATGAAGGATGCCACGGCCAATGTGAACACGACCTTCCTGCAGAAACCGGATGTCAAGATCGACTATATCTTTTCCTATGGTTCGATACGCTGCGGCACGGCTTTCGTCGACGGCTTCAACCAGGGCTACTCCGACCACGGCTGCCTGATCAACGAATTCTGGGTCACGTATCCGCGCTGAAACAAGTCGTTGTCACCCACGAACCGCAGCTGTTCCGGATCGTTTCACCCCAAAGCCACAAGCATGACGAGCGATTCGCGATGCGACGTCGGCTTTCATTCCCGGTGCCTACAGAAGCGGGACGTTGAGGGCGCGGAACGCCTGCTCCGTTTCAACGGGCCAGACACTGGCCTGGACTTCGCCGATGTGGGCCTTTTCGAGCAGATACATGCAGAGCCTCGACTGACCGATGCCGCCGCCGATGCTGAGGGGAATCGTGTTCTCGAGAATGCCGCGATGGAACTCGAGTTCGCGGCGCGCGCCGAGGCCTGCCAGCTCCAGCTGCCGTGACAGAGCGGCCGCATCAACGCGAATGCCCATGGATGAAAGTTCGAGAGGCTTCTGGCGAACATCATCCCAGACGATGATGTCGCCGTTGAGACCGCGCGTGGAAGAACTGGTCGGGGTGCTCCAGTCGTCATAATCCGCGGCCCTCAAGTCATGCGGTTTTCCGCTTTTGAGCGGGTGACCGATGCCGATTAGAAAGACGGCGCCATGCTCACGTGCAATGGCGGCTTCGCGTTGCCCGGGTTCTGATTCGGGATAAGCCGCTTCCAGATCCTCGGAGTGAATAAAAGTGATTCTGGCCGGAATCTGCCGTTGCAGTGTTGGAAATGCCTTGCACAGGCTGGTGTGAGTAATCCGAATAGCCGACCATATATTTTCAACGATATTGAGAAGGTAGT
Source organism: uncultured bacterium (assembly GCA_964597625.1). Classification (GTDB taxonomy): domain Bacteria; phylum Muiribacteriota; class Ozemobacteria; order Ozemobacterales; family Ozemobacteraceae; genus MWAR01. The sequence goes on along the minus strand of CAZQYQ010000047.1, from coordinate 8,894 downwards.
CGAGATTCCGCTCATCTGCGTTCATGACCCGTTCCCAGTCCCATTGATCGACATAGATGCTGTGAATCTCGTCCACCAGTTCGTCTTTTCGGATGGCATCCATGTCTGTATAGAGCCCGGATGCGTTTTCGAACCCGTAGCGGCCGAGTGCCTGTCGTTTCCATTTCGCGAGGCTGTGAACGACCTCGATCGGTTCCGGTCGGAACCGGGTGACGAAGGAGACCGGGGTCTGCGTGCCCGCCAGATCATCCTGGAGACCGTTCCCGGTGCGCAGAAAACGCGGTGCCGTGACGCGGATCAGATTCAGTTTCTCCGCAAGGCGGTGCTCGAAAACATCCTTCACATGCTTGATCGCGTGCTCGGTCGTGAACAGATCCAGGGTTGGCCGGTAGTTTGCTGGGAACATGCTTCTCCTACATTTCCTGTTGATTCGAAATCAGTTTTTTGAAGAACCCGTCTGTGACAGTTCTTCATTATAATCTTACTTGAAGCCGATTTGCAAAGTGACTTCCTGCGCGTGTTAACGGACTGAGAAAATGTCCTGGTGAAGTTCTTGGCGAATGGCGGAACCCGGGGGTATCCTTATCCCGGGTTCTGTTGCAGGAAATTCGCGGTCCGAAAGGAATTGTTGATGAGACAGCTGGGGTGGTCCATGGGGTTCCTGTTCCTGCTGGCGGGTCTTTCCGCCCTTACCCTGGGCGGATGCCGGTTGATCGGGGTCGGCTCCGACGACTCGGGGGACGTCCAGGCGGTTCCGGTCACCCTCGCCGGCAGCCGGGTCGCCCAGTCCTTCATGGCCCGAAGTATGTCCGATTCCTTTTCCTCCCTGAAGACCAATGACCATTGGGGTGACGAACCCCATGCGGTTCATGTCCCGACAGCTTCACAGTGTCGACGGCGACCCCGGGGTGACCGAAAAGGTTGATGTCGACACCAACGGATCGCCCCATGCCTTTCTACGGGTGCTGCCCCAGGTGCATTACTGGCCCCGGGATACGTTCCTGCCGCTGGGCGACATCATGTGGAGCCCCGGCCGGGACCAACCGCCGCTCGTCCACCTGGTCGCCCCGTCCTACGAGTCGGATGACGCCCTTGCGCATCCGGTGCGGTTCGAATGGCAGGGTGACAGCGCCACCAAGGTCTGGACGCCGACGGTGATCCAGGTCGGGCCAATCATCGTTCCTGGTCCGGGGAAAACCTACACCGTTCCTGGCAACATCCACTTCTGGCGGATGATCCCACCTCCGGGATACGTCGCTCTCGGCTACTGCTTCACCCGGACTCCGACCCCTCCCGACTGCTGGAACTACTATTGCGTGAAGGAGGATCACCTGGTCAGGGTCGGCACACGGACCCGCTGGAGCGATGCCGGGACGGGCTGGGCCTACCACAGCCTGAACGTGTATGAGGGCGTGATCGGCCCGGAAACCACACCGGGGCTGGGCCGGGAACTGCGCCTGCCGTTCACCGTCAAGGGGCATTGCACCATGGATTCCGGCCATCCCGATGCCGGCGACCCGGGGTTCTACGCCCTGAACCTGCCCCCCGGCAAGTGGCCCACCACGCAGGCCGAACCCCCGCTCGAACCGGGAGGGGGATGGGCCGCCACCACGCGGAAATAGCCGGGGAGGGCCTCGGAGCCCCCTCATCATCGGGTGACCCTTTATTCCTGGAAAAAGAGGCATCCCCTGACTTTTTCTCAGTCCCTTGACAACGTGACTTTCTGCGCGGCCTTCTCTGAGAAATGCAGGAAGGTGCTTTCGGAAAGCGGGAACGGGATCTCTTCTTCACAGATAATCAGCTTCTGAGGCGGTTTTTAAGATTGACGTAGCAGGGTACCATCCGTATAATCGAGCGTATGAAGCGCGTCGCATGGATTTGCTCAATTCTGCTGGCTGTTGCCATTCTCGGCTGTGGAGGCGGGGGTTCGAGCAACCCGGTCAGGCCGGTGACGGCACCGCAGATCACGAGCATCTATCCACAATCCGGTGGCCCGGGGACGGAAGTCATGATCCGGGGTTCGTATTTCGGGGCGGCCCAGGCAAGCAGTTACATTTCTTACAATGGTGACCCCTGCGTCTTCAGCTTTTGGAGCGATACCTACATCACCTGTACGATTCCCTCGACGGCACACTACAGCGGATCTTTCGTGGTTACAGCCGCCGGCGTCGTCTCGGCTCCGAGCATGCAGTTCACGATGAATGCTCCCCAGATAACGAGTGTGTCTCCGTCCGGTGGCCCGGCTGGAACGCTGCTAACGATTTCCGGCACCGGATTCGGTGTGAAGACGAATGATTCAAGGGTTTCATTCAACGGATACAATGCCGTTATCGAATCCTGGGCGAACACTCTTATCACATGCAGAGTGCCGACGGGTCCCCAGAACGGGACGGTGTCTCTGAATGTCTATCTCTCCTCCGATTATTATGTGACCACGAATTTCAATTATGCTCTTCCGGTCATAACCAGTATTCAATCGGTCGATTCGAGCAGCATGGGCAATAACATCGGAGCCGAACTGGCGATAAATGGCCAGGGGTTCGGATATCAAGGGGAATACACGAGTGTGCTGACGTTCGGGGCCTCGCAGGTTTACCCATTGTCGTGGTCGGCAAACCGGGTCACGTTCCGCGTTCCGAACGGCATCACGGAAGGAACCTATGGCGTCACGCTTTCCCTCAACGGGAAAACCGTCAGCTCGAGCTGGACGGTTTATAAGCCTGCCATATCGCTCTCGAATCCTTCGACATCGTATGCTCAGAATGACTTGATCACACTGACTGGAAATTATCTGGGCAGCAGCGGCCAGGCTTCGCATCTGATCCAGATCGCCGATCCGGGAGATCCTGAAGGGACGGCTGATTACACCGTAACGAACTTCAGTTCCTGGTCAGACACTGGCATTTCCTTCTCCAACCCCGTCAGCGGAACGTTGATTGGCACAACTGATAAAACGATTACTGTTATTGTGGGCGGTCTCAGATCCAATGCTGTTACGGTAAAAACCAAGTGAGGAACCAATGCAGGAAGCGATAAAGAAGATAAAAGAAGCGTTGCAGCTGATAGAAGAGTTGAAGCGGCAGTTCTCGGTGCGGCGGCATCCGGATGGGTGTGACAAGCTGCTGTATACGGGGATTGCCGAGTCGAATGTCATCGAAAAACTCACGCCCGTCGTCGAGAAACGGTTCGGCGTGGCTTACAAACCCGCGGGGCAGTCGGCGCTGCTGAAAAACTGGTTCGACGGGTTCGTGAAGGGCGTCGGCGGCATCAGACGGGATCAGACCCTGTACAGACTTGATATCACGCCCGAGATGATCATGTTCTGCGCCTTCTGGCCGTGGGGATCCGAACCGGTCAAGACGTCGATCCGCATCGGCCTGTCGTGTTCCGACGAGGAACTTGAGAAAAACATGGAAAAGGCTCTGCAGGGCTGTTTCTGATTTTGCAGACAGGGCCCCTGCGTCATGGACGTTTTCATGGGGCGGGGGTGCGACATGGATGGCGGTCCCGCGCTGCCGTGGTGGCATTTCACAAACGAGCGGAAACGCCTGTTCCCCGGCCCCCGGATGGGCTCTGGTATACTCAGAAAAATAACGTTTATTCAGGGGGCGGATGATGAGCTTCAGAATTCGAAACTTCTCCCTTTTTGCCTGGCTTTTAGCGGCCATTCTCCTTGTGTCGGCCGTTTCTGCGGATGCTGCCTCCCGCCTCGCTGCCGATCAGGGAATCATGATCCAGGCTTTCGGCTGGAACTCGCAGTCGCGAGGGACTCCGAGCAAGTGGTACCGGCTTGTCGGCGAGCGCGCTCAGGATATGGCCGAGCTTGGGGTCACGATGGTCTGGCTGCCCCCCGTATCGCGCTCGGTAAGTCCCCAGGGCTATCTTCCCGGTGATTATTACGACGTTGGAACATCGGAGAGCCCGACTTTTTACGGAGATCAGGACCAGCTGATCGCGTGTCTGCTCAAACTCCACCAGGCTGGCTTGAAGCCCATCGCGGATATCGTGGTCAATCACCGATGTGCCAGCCACCAGGATGCCAACGGCGTCTGGAATGTTTACAATTTTGCATCGGGCAAAGCCCGCTGGGATAGCCGGATGATCTGCTCCGGTGAATATGGTGGCACGGGAAAGCGGGATTCAGGCGATAATTTCGGTCCCGCTCCCGACATCGATCATTCGAGCACCACTGTTCAGGCCGACATCATCGAGTGGATGAAGTGGCTCAAAAAAATGGGATTCGACGGCTGGCGATATGATTTCAGCCGTGGATATTCACCGGAATACACGGATATCTATACAAAGGCTACGAGCCCATTCTTCGCGGTCGGTGAAATATGGACCGATATGTCATTCAGCGGCTCTTCCCTGAATGCCAATCAGGATGCCCATCGCCAGATTCTCTGCAACTGGCTCGACAAGGCGGGAGATAAGGCAGCTGTCTTTGATTTTACAACCAAGGGCATTCTGCAGGTTGCGGTCAAGGGGGAATACTGGCGGCTCCGCGATTCGCAGGGAAAGGCAACCGGGCTGATCGGCTGGTGGCCTGCCCGGGCCGTCACATTCCTCGATAACCACGATACCGGCTCTCAGCAGAGCCACTGGCCGTTTCCGACCGACAAGCTCATGCAGGGCTATGCCTATATTCTCACACATCCCGGTACCCCCTGCGTCTTCTGGGAACACGTTTACGACCTGAAGCTTCGCGAACCGATCAAAAAGCTCATCGAAGCGCGGCGCCGGTGTGCGATCGGCTCTGACAGCAAGCTGGAAATTCTGAAAGCTGAACAGGGGCTGTATGCAGCGATCGTGAATGGAAAGCTGGCGGTCAAACTCGGATCAGCCGACTGGAACCCCGGTTCCGATTTCGAACTGCTCACGAGCGGCGACCAGTTTGCCGTCTGGGGAAAAAAGGTCGCTGCCGCAAGAAGGTGATCCGACAGGAAAGCCGGCCATTATGCGGGTGTTCTGCCGGGTGTGTACATACAGGCAAGATCTGAGATCTCTTTCGAATGCTGTTTGCACCTGAACCCGTTCATGGGGCGTCATGCCTTCCATGAACGGGTTTGTGCTGTCATGGTGGTGTACCCGGTCGCCCTTTGCCAGGGTTGACGCGTTTGGATCGCACATGGCTGAAAGGAGTCTGCGCGCGAATGGAATGAAGCATGCGCTCTCAGCAGGCAGGTTGCAAAAACAGAGGATACTTCCCGAAACGTGTGTACATGAGGGATCGAGGTTTACATATATAATTATCGGTAAAGCGTACACTGTAAAACTCGTATCGCGCGAGGAATCTGCGGATCAGAATGTACCTTTTAACCGTAAAAGTAGGTACATCGCTGATTATTTCCCGGGAAGGCGAAAGAGTTGAGCCGGGTCGGTTATACCGAGCGTGGCGAGGTTGATGTGGAGAAACCAGGACCTGCCTATGGTTGTGCATACAACAACCGCGAGACCGATTCCGACGAATAACAGGAGCCTGCGTTTGCGGCCTTCGTGGGAATTCGGCCCTGAAAACCAGTCGTCAACATTCAGCAGAACGTAGCTCCAACCTGCCGTGAAAGCGAACAGGAAACCGTCGAACTGCAGAAGCCGGGCGGCTGAATCCTGAAATCCCCCAAGGGATCCAGCCGATTTCACCAGCTGGTGATATCTCCCCGCCAGAAGACCAGACAGAAGGCAGGCGGCCAGAGAAAACGTCCATGTTGCGATGCGGGACAGCCTGTCCTGGGAGTCATCCCGGACAGGGTGCCAGAGAGCCAGAAGAGCAGGAACAGCGAGAAGCGGGCCATCACCCCAGAGCAGGCAGGCTGCGAATCCGGTTGAGAGAATAGCCCGCAGCATGGAGCTCGGTCGATTCCTGGTTGTTGCGATCAGGAGAGAGGCAACGGCGAGCAACAGCAGGGCACTTTGAATTCCAGGGAGATACGCTGTTGAAATGAGCAGGGCCGCGCAGACGATGAGGCTCGTGAGAAGGCCTTTGCCGGCATATCGGCCCGTGAGCTGAGCCTCTGACAAGGCGGACTCCGGGAGGTCGAGGCTTGGCGGGTGTTTCGGAATTTCGAGAGCCCTCAGGCGGATCGTCGGAAATTTTGAGGCCAGAGAAATTTCAACGAGCGTGTTCAGGCGTGGGGGCCGCAGCGCTCCAAGCAGGTAGACGCCCGAATCCTGCATCGCGATGGATGGACTTTCAAGCATTTCCTGAATCCGGCGTTCCGCCAGGAGCGGCTCGTAATTGAAAAGCGTCCGGACGGCCGAGGCTTTGATGCGGTTGTCCGGTGAATCGGCCAGTCTCAGAAACTCATCATGGAGATGCGGAGTTCGGCACAGGCTGAGGCCTTCGAGAGCGTTTGCAACGATTCTCGGGTCGGGGTGACGCAGAAAAGGTTCGATAGCTGATGCTATTTCAGGGGCCGGTATTCGAGGAAGCCGCTTGACCAGGAAGGAAAGCTTGAACGGGTCCGTTTCGGTGCTGAGATACTCGAGCAGAGTGGCGGAAAGCGTCGTGTCCGCGGTTCCCGTGAGGCGCTCGATGGCATCGAAGGCGACATAGCGACTTCCAAGCCGCATTTTTCTGAGCAGGATATCGCGCCGGCTGAGGGGACCCGCCTCGGTACCGGTGATGGCCGGAGCGTCAGGAAGAGAGTCGGCCGGGATGGTTCCCGCCGGGGTCAGGCGTTCGAGTTGACTCCGCGCTTTCCGCGCAAAGTAGCGCACCTGCGGGTCCGGGTCCATGAGGAGGTCGGTAACCGGTAAAAGCAGTTTTTCGGCATCCGCCGGCGTGACTCCCGGGTGATGACCGATCATATCGAGGGCTGCCTGCTGATCAGCATCGCAGCCTTCTTTGAGTATCAGAAGAGCCATGTCGGTCCAGTGGCTGGTTTGAGATGGGTGTGTCATCGGTACGGAGAATAGTATCACAGGAAGGAAGCTGATCGAAATCTGCACCAAGATGCTGAAAAGTCAGCGTTTTCCATGCCGTCGTTCGTTAAACCCTGAACGGAAGAAGTCATTCCTTGTGGCATCTGTTTTGCTTAACACGCATCGGATTTTTATTGCGGGAATACGGGAAAGCGGAGGCAGCAGGATGGATTCGTTGGTGAAGTCCTTTTGCGGGGCGATGTGCGGCGCGATGATTGCCGTCACGTCCGTTGCCGGAGCGGCAATAGATGTGAATGTGGACCGCGGATTCAACACGGAAGTGACAGTTTCTGTTCCGGCACTTCGCTTCACGCAGATGCAGGTCCAGGGAAAACCGGTCGTTGCTTTGTCCATGAACGAGGCGTGTCCGGGGCTTGTGAAGGGTGAACCCGAGCTTCCGGTCATTTCCGGTTTTTTCATGATCCAGAATGACGGTGCGCCGGCCATCAGGATTCTCGATGCGAAATTCGAGACGATTTCCCTCGATGGAAGCGTGCTGCCGAGTCGCGGGCCGCTGTCGCGCGCGGAAGACCCCTCCACGGTTCCGTATGAATTCGGTACCAGCTATGAAAAAGACGCCTGGCTTCCGGCCGACAACGATCTCGTGAAGGCTGGCAAGCCCTTCCTGTTCCGTGATATTCGCGGCGTGCGGGTTACCTTCGCCCCGGTTCAGTATAACCCGGTGAAAAACCAGCTCAGGATCTACAAGAGCATCCGGATTCGTCTCGAAAGCGGCCCTGCTGGCTCAACCTCCCCGACACGGCGTCGCGCGGTGATCTCGAGCGTTTTCGAGCCGATGTATAAGAAAATGTTCCGCAATTTCGGTCCGATGGCCCAGCGGCTGCCGCGCCTGGGCGAGAATGGCAGGCTGGTGATCGTTGCCGCCGACGAGCTGGCCGAATCCGTCCTGCCGCTCATGATCTGGAAACTCAAATGCGGCATCGAGACGCATATCGTCAGGCTCAGCGAGATCGGCGGTTCGACCCCGGAAGCCGTGAAGGCATACCTGCAGGGGGAGTATAATTCCAGGCCGTTTACGCATGTCATTCTGGTCGGCGATGCTCAGCAGCTGCCGACGTTGAAGGGTGTCAAAGAGGGTGCTGACTCCGACCCCTGTTACGTGAAACTGGCCGGGGATGACAATGTCCCTGATGCGATTATCAGCCGTATCTCAGCGACGACGCCAGCCGAAGTCGCGTATCAGGTCGCGAAATTCGTCAACTACGAGCAGTTCCCGAGCGAGGGAGCGGATGCATCCTGGTATTCGAGGCTGATGGGCGTTGCAAGCGCCGAGGGAACGCCGACGGATTACGAACGGATGAACGATCTGCGCACGGCGATGCTCAAGAGCTGGTTCACCTCCATGGATCAGATTTACGACAAGAAAACCGCATCGGGCGGCGGCGGAATGCCGCATTATCCGCCTCCCGGCATGCCCGGTGGCCCATGGGATCCATGGGGCCCGTATTTCTCGGTTGTCCGCGACGGCGTCGCGACGACCTCCTCTGGAGCGAACGACGCGAATTCCACGGGCAGCGCATCCGCTTCCACGCCGACGCCGGCCGCTTCCCTGAAGGATCAGGTGGCGGCGGGGGTGAACGAAGGCCGGGGAATCATCAATTACATCGGTCACGGCAGCAAGGAGCGGTGGGTCAGTTCAGGTTTCAGCGTCAGCGACTGCGCTTCCAGGCTTTCGAACGGCTGGCACATGCCTCTTGTGATCAGTGTCGCATGCGTAAATGGCGACTTTGCCAAGGGAACCGACTGTTTTGCCGAAGCATGGCTGAAAGCGGGCGATATCGAGAATCCGCGGGGTGCGGTGGGCTTCATGGGCGCATCGACCAACATGAGCTGGGTTCCGCCCTGCGTCGTTCAGACCGAGATCAACGCAAATTATATATTGAATGAAACATATAAAACCGCCGGCGCGCTGATGATGAAAACGACGGCCCCGATGATCGTGCGCCGCTTCG
>CAZQYQ010000046.1:0-20939 GCA_964597625.1 uncultured bacterium | reverse complement strand
AATTAAGCCTTCCGGTTGAAGTGTGAATACCCCTTCAACGAACCACAGAAACACTGAGACATAGAGCAAGGAAGGCCGCAACTCGAAGAAATCTGTCTGTTGTTCAGAAATTCCCTCAGCGCCTCTGTGTTTGGCTGCCTACCGGTCACCGTCATTTATGCAATGCGCCGGCGAAGTCGTGGACTCCGCCGGCGCATTGCACTATATCAATCAGTATTTATAGCAGCTGCCACCGATGTATTCCCGGATAAGGGCATTCTTCGGGATGACCGACTCATCTTCCCAGACGGTGATCGAAGCGAGCAGGTCATGTACACGCTTTGCTCTGATATAGGCATCCTGGCGTTTCGGATCATCGCGATACGACGCGAGGAATTCGGGGAACCATTTGAAGAGATATTTTTTATAAACCGGCAGTTCATACGCAAGGGAGCCATCGATGACATGATCAACAGAGCCGAGGAACGGAATAATATGCTGAATCTCCGAGCGGCGCACGTAATGCCAGTGTTCAAGAGTCTGTTTCGGCCCGTAACTCCGATGCCAGGAGTCCCGGACCATGCGGCGCAGCAGCCTGACATCCGTCCAGCGGAGGTATTCCCCTTCACTATTTTTGATCTGGCAGAGGGTTTCGATATAGAGCTTGAACTTTTTTTCGGCCGGCACGCTGTCGGTCATCGGTCCATAGAGGCCATGCAGGCTGTCAAGCAGCAGGATCTGGTGTTTTTCCAGCTTCAGCGGGTCGGTTTCCGTTTCACGCTTGCCGGTCTTGAAGTTATACCGGGGCATCTGAATGGTTTTTCCGTCCATCAGGTCTGCCAGATGACTGTTGATCAGTTCGAGGTCGAGTGCCTGGGGGGTTTCGAAATCATAATCCCCGAACTCATCGCGCGGATGGTGCGAGAGATCGAAGAAATAATTGTCGAGATTCATCGCAATCAGTTCGAATCCGTGTCCTGACAGAAACTCACCCATTTTGATCGTTGTCGTCGTCTTGCCTGAGCTCGAAGGTCCGGCAATAATAGCGATTCGAATCTGATCCTTGCGGGCAATGATCTTGTCGACAGCGCCCTTGAGATCCGCTTCATATTTTTCCGTTACTTCCTGGACCAGCCGGGGGTAGGTTCCGTTAGCAATGCGCTGATTGATCCGGTCGATGCTGTAACAGTCATGATCGATGGCCCAGGTCAGTACCTGCCAGATTTTTTTATAGGGGATATTGCCTGAAGTTGCCGTGTATTGCTCACGCCCCTTGCGCAGTTTCGCATGTTCATACCGGTAGAGAATGAACGCCTTCGCCGTTTTGGCATGCCCATCTTCGATCAGCTCTTTCTCGATCAGATCCTGGACTTCCTCGACACTTGCCAGCGCGGGCGGCTGTTTCGTGAGCTCGAGATGATGCACGATCTTGTCCGCAAGAATTTCAGCCATCCTGCGGTCCTCACCCCCGACCTCGGTCGCGGCACGGAATATAGCGTTCACGATATTTTCTTTGTCGAACGGCACCACGAGGCCATTTCTCTTGACGATCTGTTTAATCGGTTCTCTGTGCGAACTCATACGCGCTTCTCCTCACTGATTGGCATCAAGGGCCACTTTGTAAACGACCGCGAGATTGCCGAGAATCTGCGCGATCTGGCTGGTTTCCTGCAGTTTATTCCGCCGGACCAACCTGGGTTTCGGCGGTACCAACACGATGTCTCCGCGTTGAATCTCTCCGACACGCCGCAGCGGAAGCACTTCTCCGTTCGCTCTGACGACGACGGTTTTGGCATGATTCGAGTGCACGGCAAAGCCTCCGACACTGTTAATATACCCGCGAGCACTCTGACCGGGTCTATATATCAGCGTAGATGGATTGACGACAGCTCCGACGACGGAAACGGTGTCTGGAATCGCAGGAATCGTTATCTCGTCGCCATTTCTGAGAACGATTTCATCACCTTTGTGTCGGATCTCGGTTCCATTCTTGACTCTCTTGAGCCGGACCGGAATACGAAGCGATTCCTGTCGAAGAGATCGCGAAGCCATTTCGAGCGATCCATAGTGGGAAGACTGCTTTTTTGCAGCCATGTTTTGCATATACTCGCTTTCCACATCCCCGCGCACGACGTTCCTGCCGAGTAGACTGGTTTTTGAATTTTCATCCAGCTTCCGGTCTCCGGTAGGCATATCGAGCAAGTCATTCCGAGACTGTTGATCGGAAACGTCGGAAAGCTTTGCGCCTGCTTGCAGCAACTCGGCACGCATATCGATGTTCGCCTGGCGGAACAACTCTTCGCGAACCTCCTCGGCAACATTGAGTTGCCCCTCATCTGCGATCTGGGCAATCTTGCGCAGGTAAATGGCACCTTCCGGAAAGGCCTCGTTCGTGTAGCCGCCGGCTCTTTCAATCAGCTCGTCAAGGGTTTCTCCCCGCCGACGGATGGCATAGGGACCCGGCCGCTTGACTTCCCCCTTCAACACGACGACCTCGGCCTCCAGCAGCATATCGCCGCGGGCGAGAATGCTCACCCGGTCAAGAGGCAGGATCGACAAATTATCAGGATCTTTCGGGTTAGAAAATATTTTATTTAGATCGACACGTTTTATTTCACTTGTCCGGCCCTTTCCCACCCGTGCAACCTCGGCTACACCGGCTGAATCGGGGGACAAGCCTTTGGCCCGAAGTATCAGGTCACGAATCTTCATTCCATCCCGGAAGATATATTCCCCGGGGCGTCTGACCGCGCCGGAGATTGTTACAAAGCGGGTATCCGCTTCAACTTCCCGGCTTGTGAATATTTTGACCACATCCTGCCCGTTCAGGGTCATGTCGGCATCTTTGCCACCTGCAAGAGCCTTGATGGGGTCGAAGGTAATAATGCTTTCACGACCACCAGCGAGCTTCCGAATCAACTGTCCTGAAGCGGAAACAACCTCGCTTTTCAAACCTCCGGCACGCTTGAGCAGTTCGGCGAGGGTCAGACCCTCTGCCACGGCATACTCTCCTGGTCTGCGAACCGCCCCTTCAACAAGAATTCCGTTTCCGATCTCTTCAAGAGCCTTTTCAACTTCGATTTCGTCACCGCCAGCGATGTTGAAAGAAGCCATCGTTCCAGCCTCGTCTGTTGCGTCAACATCAAGAATCTTGCGGCGCTGATCGCCCTGCCAGCGATAAACCTTGATGCGGCGAAGATTTGCAGACGGCTGAATTCCGCCGGCCATGGCAAGAAGATCAGCCAGCGTTTTTTCCTCATTGATTTCAAACCGCGCGGTCCTGACCACCTCGCCGCGAACAGAGACACGCGGTCCCGTAGGCGGAACGAAAATTGTGTCCCCGCTTTCCAGCGATACATCCTGTGTTTTGTCGCCGGTCATCAGGTATTTATAGAGATCGATATTTGACACGATTTCCTTGCCCCGCATGACGCGGATTTTGCGCATCGAACCGCGGGAGTTCGGGCCACCGGCCCGATAAAGTGCCTGAAAAGCGGTTGCCAATGCAGATATCGTCATCGCTCCGGGTTGTTCGACTTCGCCCGTGACGAAGATTTGAAGGGTGCGCACTTTCGTCAGGGTGACCTGGCCTTTAAAATGCGCAAACTTTCCTGAAAGGTTTCCCAGGACGGTCTGTTCGAACTGACTGACGGTTTGCCCGGCAACGCGCAACAAGCCAATTATCGGAATATAAACCTGGCCTTCCGGATTAACCGTGACATCATAAACGGTTTCATCGCCCATCTCAGACCAGACGATGATCTTGAGATTATCGCCAGGGCCTAAAATATAGGAAGACGGTACGGAAACGGTATCGGGAGTGGAAACGGTATCGCGGCCCGAGGCGAAAAACTCCGTTCCGTATGGTTTATCAGCAATTTCGCGTCCCATGAGCTGGTCCGTTTTCCGTCGGATCATTTCATCATCAACGAGTGGCTTGTCACCCATATCAATTTCGTCCTGCACTTCCCTGTATGAGCCACCGGCTTGTCTGATCAGATTTTCATTTTCGCTTGCTTCAGTCTGGATTTTTTTCCGTTCTTCCTCGGCAATCTCTTTTTCGATTCGCTTTCGTAGAACATCTTCGAGTATTCCAACCCGTTTTTTCAGTTTTGCCGTGCTTTCCTGCTCGGCAGCCTGATTTCCGACGATTGCCAAATCGTTTTCGGCAGCAAGATCTGTGTCGGTCTTCAAGGCATCGGATTTTTCATCAAATTTTCCAGGCTTCATCCGCTCGCCTGGAACGGCCTGATTCGCCGCATACAAACGCAAACCGGCCAGGGATTCGGCGGTCGGACGAGTCTGAGCGTAAGTCGGCACACTCAAAAGCACACACAAAGCGAAGCTCGCTGCAACGATTGAACGGAACCTGGTCATAAGTTTACACCTTCGTGAATTATGTATAGTGCAATAGCAAACGAGAACCCGCTTTGATGATCCAAAACGAGTCCTCGTTTATCAAACACCGGAAATGAACAAGATCAACCTTTCGTTTTGCCGGTTGGCGGAGCATGGGGTGCAGGTTTCGGGGCTTCCCCGGCTGCCGCCGACGTGACGCCCTTGACCTTGCCGAGCATTTCCCGCATATCGATGCCGGTTACCGCTTCAAGCATCGGCGGAACCTGGGTCACGACGTCGATGATTTCTTTCGTGATCTTCGATGCGCCGACTCCTTCTCCGCCGTTGCTGATCATGATGATCTTTTCCGTCTTGGAGAGAGGCTCGGAAACGGCCCGCACGATCTCGGGCAGCTTGTCGATGAACATCTGGCTGATGGCTGCTTCGTTGTAGGATTTCCACGCCGCCGCCTTCTTTTCCATCGCTTCGGCTTCGGCGAGTCCCACGGCCCGGCGGGTTTCGGCTTCGGCAAGACCCATTGCCTTCACGCCTTCAGCCTGGGACATGGCCTTGGCCCTGATGATATCTGCCTCTGCAAGACCCTGGCTTTTCCTGACGTCGGCTTCGTAGTTTCCCTTGATTTTCGAGACATCCGCCGCCGCCGTTCCTTCGGCACGCTCGACATCGGCACGGGCAAGACCGCGCATACGGGCTGATTCAGCCTCACCTTCGGCGGTTGCCTTGAGTTTGAACTGCTCGGCCTGCGAGAGAGTCTCGACCTTCTTGCGTTCAGCCTCGGCCGGGCGTTCAACCGTCGCGACCAGTTCGAGTTCGCGGCGTTTGATTTCCTGCTGCTGAATCTCGATTTCTTTCTGCTTCGCGATGACCGTAACCTGGAGCTCTTCAGCTCGTACGAGCTGATCAACCTTGAATTTCTGAAGGTCGTAGGCCTTGTCGGCATCGGCTTTTTTCTGATTGACCGCGCCTTCATACTCGGCCACCTTGATGCGGTTGTTGCGGTGCGCTTCAGCAACGACGGTTTCGTTGGCCAGCTTCGTCACCTGCGCCTGCTTGTTGAATTTACTGGACTCCTCGACGGCCTTGGCGGTCGCTTCGGAGCGCTTGATCTCGGCATCGCGCTGGGCTTCGGCCTGACCGATCGCGGCGTCGCGCTGACGCTCGGCAATGGCTTTCTTCCCGAGGGATTCGAGGTAGCCCTGCTTGTCGCGGATATCCTTGATGGTAAACGAAACGATGACAAGGCCCATGCGAGCCAGGTCAGGCGCTGACACTTCCTGGACGTTGGAAGCGAACTTGTCGCGGTTCTTGATGATTTCTTCGACTTCCATCGTGCCGAGAATTGCGCGCAGATGGCCTTCCAGGGTCTGATGGGCAATTCCCATGATTTCAGACTTGGACTTTCCGAGGAACTGCTCGGCGGCCGTATGGATTGCGAACTCTTCGCTCTTGACCTTGATCTGGGCAACGCCGTCCACCATGACCGGAACACCGGAGTTCGTCATGACTTCAGGGGTCTGAATTTCGAGAGTCATCAGCTCAAGCGAGAGCCGCTCAGCACGCTCGATGATCGGCCATACGAACGCGCGACCGCCCTTCACGACTTTGAAGCCGAGCGTATGTTTATTCCCGTTCGGATCGACGACGGTATGAGAACCGCCGGATATAATCAGCACTTCGTTGGGTCCGACGGTCTGCACGCGACCGGCCCAGAGAATGATGATGAGAAAAAGGAATAACAGAATTCCGAGCACGCCCAGGGCTATCAATGAGGTCATTTCCATGAGTGTCTCTCCTCTCGCTTGGGGGTAGAAGAACGGCGTCAGGGAATCTTAGCTCAGCTCACAGACACCGTCAAGCAAATCCGCATTTGAAACGCAATCAACGCCGTTCAGAAGTTCAGATCAAGGGAGGCGGCTCGACCGGCTTCACATACATGATATTTTCCTGAATGGAAACGATTTCGACGCACTGGCCTTTCTTGACCGGCTTCGCACCTTCGGCCAGCATTGCCATGCCATTCTGCCGGCTGCCGCCGTGAAGATAGGTAACCTCGCCGATCTTGCCGGGCACCATATCGAGGCTGGCCTCCGCCTCGCACCCGAGCAGGTGGCTTGTGGAATCCATGGCGCCGGTTTCGGTCTTCACGAACAACTTGACCAGAAAGAACGAAAAATAGCTCGAAAGAATCACGGCAAGTGCCGCGGAAACGAGGATGCTGACCCCGTTTGAAACGACCTGGGGCATGAGAGGAATCGAACCGAAAATGCCGAGAGTGATGAACCCGAGGCCTCCGAAAAGCGTCGAGAATGTTGCCACCATAAGCGGGCTGAATGGCGACAGACCTGCATCAACACCGTGACCGGCTTCGCCGTCCGTGGAATTTCCATCCCCCGCATCATGGCCGCCGCCAGCATCGTGAGCGACATCATGCCCGACAGCGATGTGGCCGCCTCCATCGGCATGCCCGTCTGCGCCGTGATCACCGCCCAGATTGCCGAGCAGCGTCACCATCACGGCATACCCGACACCAAACAGCAGAAAACCACCGTAGATGTGAACAAGCCCTAATCCCATCATGTTTCATCACCCCCGACCCTCGTAATGCACTTTTCGTGCCGGTAACCCAAAGCCGCATTTTCCCCGCATTCTACCAGATATCAGCTGCGTCAGTCATGACATTGCCACTCAAGACTGCGTCATCCAAGTCACACGTTTTGCAAACGCAATTTCTGGAATAGATTCAAAGGCCGTGGAACAGCTCTTCCCGGGTGTGAAAATCTCCGTCAGGATATCACGTTCCTGATATGCTCGATCGTCCAGCCACCGGACTCGCTGCCAATGACGGCCACCGCATCAAACCGGCACTCGGCGGCTTCACCAAGCCGCCTGGAATAGAGATACCAGCGTGCCATGCCAACCAGTTTTTTCTGTTTTTTCAGGTCGATGGTTTCGAACGGATGGCCAAAGGTCGCATGCGATTTCGTTCTGACCTCGATAAATACGAGCGTGGAGCCGTCGCGGGCAATGATGTCCAGTTCGCCGTATCTGGTACGGACATTTCGTTCCAGCGTGACAAAACCAAGATTTTCAAGAAAACGGACGGCTTCATCTTCCCCCCAGGCACCGAGGACATGCCGGCTGTCAACCATTGCGCCTGCTGCCGTCGAGTGCATAGACATGCGCCAGGACTTCCGCCATCGCTTCCCACATCTCTGCGGGGATTTCTATCCCCACAGGGACTTTCGCGAGAGAATCAGCCAAAGCCGGAGATTCCTGCATCGGGACATCATTCTCCCTCGCAATCTCGACGATGCGCTGCGCGAGACGGCCACGGCCGGAGGCAACAACTTTTGGCGCTTCCCCGGCACTACCAAACTGGTATTTGACGGCTACGGCAATATCGTCAAATCTTTGCGGCTTCGGATTCATGGCTCTCAGAATATCATATGCGAATATCGAGCGGGCAACGCGGGGGCTGGGGCATCTGATCTTTTTTCTTCGCGGGGAGTTCGGGTTCGGTCGGTCCCAGAAAGGTTGATCTGACCGGCAACGTTCCGACCGTCAGTTTAACGGATGCCCAGGAAAGTTCGCGCAGCCGCTCCTGAAGCGCTGGAAACACGCCTGACAGCGCCTGTCTGGAATCTTGCTTAGAAGCGGAAAAATGCACCCAGAGACTGGTGTCGAGCCGATGGAGCGCTATTTCAAGATCGCCCAGGGATGGGGGGTGCACAAGGATGCGCAGACTATAGCCCTGCTCTTCATGGCCTTTGGGAGGCACGAAGGATTCGCCTTCAAGGGTATCCGGAACCCCCTGCCCTTCCCAGTATAAGGGCCACTGGAAGTAGATCCGGCCTTCTTCGCCGGGTTGGGGGGCGTTCGAAAGGAGTTCCTGCAGAATGAGGTTGTCCGCGAGCGAGGCCGGGAGATCCGCCGTTGTTTCGGCGGCCGGATCCCCAGACCTGCTGATCAGCTCGAGCAGATGGTCCATGACCCGACCGGAGTTCCAGTTCTTTTTCAGCAGTTCGGCTTCTCCGGTGCCAAGCTTTGCCACAAGCTCGGCAAAGTTCATAGTGCCGCGTATATAAGATTTCAGCAGCGCAAAGCCTGATTCCGGAGACCTGAAACGCAACAGCAGCGCGAGTGCGTCGAGTGATGCCCGGTCGCCGGTACCGACGCCCAGCTTCAGCATCATCTCGCGAGC
Organism: uncultured bacterium; assembly: GCA_964597625.1. Classification (GTDB taxonomy): domain Bacteria; phylum Muiribacteriota; class Ozemobacteria; order Ozemobacterales; family Ozemobacteraceae; genus MWAR01. Next base: position 12,400 of record CAZQYQ010000046.1, on the reverse strand, counting down.
CCTGCGGAACCAGTCGTCCGTGAGAGGGATTCCATGCCGCCGAAGCGTCTGGACAAGCGATACATTATCCGCATCGGGAGATGCGCCGATGGAACTCAGAAACTTTTCCGCGACGCTCTCGGCTGGGGAATCGGCCTCACCAGAGAGATTCAGAACAGCCTGGCCGTTTGCCGTTTTTTCGATTCGCCCATCGATCCGACGCCCGGCTTCAAGCTTTTCAGAAATACGTGTGGGAACGCCATTCAGCAGGACATTGCTTCCCTTTTCATCGCTGCTGATCACTTCCGCCCTGACGGACTGGCCGCTGGTGAGCGAAAGCGAGGGGAGATTAAAAGAGAGTCGCATTTCGCGGCTCCGACACAGACAGCAGCGCTTTAATCGGCTTGAACGATCTGCGATGGATGACGCAGGGACCGAGGCTGCGCAGTGCGTTCTGGTGCTGGGGCGTGCCGTAGCCCATATGCTTCGCGAACCCGTAGCCCGGGTATTTCGCGTCAAGTTCCTCCATGACCCGGTCGCGTGCCTCTTTTGCGAGAATCGATGCCGCGGCGATCGATGCGCTCAGAGCATCGCCCTTAGCATATGCCCGATGCGGGCATTTCATCCAGGGAAGCTTGATATAATCCAGCAGAACGAAGTCTGGTACAGGCCAAAGAGCCTCGAAGGCCCGCCTGAAAGCAAGTCTTGTCGCTTCAAGAATATTATATCGGTCGATTTCTTCCGGCTCGGCGCGGCCGATCCCGTATCCGACGGCTTCGGCCCTGATGAGATCATACAGCCGTCTGCGTTCACCACGCGAAAGCTGTTTCGAATCGTTGAGGCCGAGAATCGGACACGGCTCAGGGAGAATGGCGAAGGCGGCAAATACAGGGCCGGCCCAGGGCCCCCTGCCCGCCTCATCGCCGCCCGCGATGATCCGCCAGCCTTCGCCGCGCGCTTCCTGTTCGAGCGCAAACATATCAATATTCATCACTCTTCGCCAGCCTCTCCAAGAAGTTCAAGCAGGGTTTCAGTCCTGATGCCGCGGGCACCGAGCCCGGCAGCGAGCGTATCCCGGCAGCGGCTGCAATGTGTCACGACCGTATCGGCACCCGATTCAGACAATTCTTCGATGCGCTCCGAGGTGATCCGGCGGGCAAGGTCAGGATCGAGATGGCGAAGCCCGCCCTGAGATCCGCAGCAGGAGCCATCCCGGAAAGAGTCTACGGGTTTCGAAGCGGTGCAGCTTTCGAGCAGCCGCCGAGGCGCCTGCCTGTCTCCACCGCCACGAGCAAAAAGGCAGGCCTCATGCAGCGTGAACCGTCCTTCCATGCGATGTTCCGGCGTCCAGCCCGATCCGGCAAGCGCGGCATGAAATTCATCACCGAGCTTCCAGAGCGTCCGGGCATCCTGATCCAGATCGCAGAGCTCGGGAATCAGCCGCCAGGCATACCAGCATTCCGGGCAGAGAAAGAGGACACGTGCGGGCGCTTCTTTCGCAATATCAGCGAACAGGCTTCTCACCGATTCGGCAAATCCTTCAAGATCCCCGTCCACCAGTGCCGGAAGCCCGCAGCAGCCCGAAGGAAAAGCCCGCGCGGAACCACAGCCGGCCCTTTTCAGCAACCGGACCGCAGTATGGACGGCTTCATGCCGCAAGGCAAGGTGGCATCCTGGAATGATCAGAATGTCGGCCTGCTTCGATTCAGGTGGATTCACCCCTGGCGCACCGTGCCCGGGCAGGTCACGCACACGGGCCGGATTCCGTATCACCTGCTTGAGCGACTTGAGAAGAGAGGCTATCGGCCTGGCGTTTCCGTCGCGCGCCGGCCCACCGGTCTCGCTGTCCATCAGAAGATCGCGCCCGGCAGGATACCGCCTCAGGATGCGTTTCAGCCACAGCCATGCGGTACGGCGCAGTCCGGGTGCGGCATAGAAATATCTGCCGATGACCGTTGCCAGCCCCGTTTCAACTTTATTCGGGCACGCGGACCGGCAGCTGAGACAGCCGGCGCATTTCGAAAGAGCCGAATCAACGGCGTCGGAAGGAATTTTTCTGCCGGTTTCGAGCGACTGAATCAGTGCCAGCCGGCCGCGCATGTTCGCGGTTTCGGAACGTTCGATTTTATAGACCGGGCAGAATGCCATACACGCACCGCATTTCACGCAGTTGGCAAGTTCACGACGCAGTCTGTCGTGAAGAGCATCCCGTGATTTCAAGTTCACCATACCCTACCGTATCCGTTCAATAAAACATCTTCCCGGGGTTGAGAATGCCGTTCGGGTCGAACAGGCGTTTGATCGAGCGCATCAGATCATAGCTGACGGGATCGAGATTCGCGGGCAGATACCGTTTCTTGGCAATGCCGATGCCGTGTTCTCCCGACACGGCGCCTTCATACCGGTTGACGATGGCAAAAAGCTTTTTCAGGCCGCGTTCGACACGCTCACGTTCAGCGGCATTGCCCCCGTCATACATAATATTCACATGAATATTTCCATCACCGATATGGCCGAAACTGATGATGTTCAGCCCGTCCTGCTGAGCCAGCGCCCTCAACTCGCGTATGCAGGCGGGTACATTCCGGCGGGGCACGACGATATCCTCGTTCGCCTTCTTGTTGCCGAACGCGCGCATCGCCGGGCTGGCTTTTCTGCGGATTTCCCACAGGGCTTCCTGTTCGCGTTTTTCCGTCGCGACGTTGATTTCAGCGGCGGTCTGTGCGAGACATTCCTGAGTAATTCGCTTCAGATGCGGCATTTCATCCGAGCGGCCGTCGATCTCAACGATCAGCACGGCCTCGTAGCCGGTATTGATCCCGAGCTTCGCATACGACTCGACGGCTTGCAGGGCCGATCTGTCCATGAATTCAAGTGATGATGGGGCGATTCCCCGCCTCAATAGCGTGTTTACCATCACCGCGGCATCGTTCAGATCGGCGAACCAGGCCGAAAACAGGATCCGGGTTTCGGGCTTCGGCAGCAACCGCAGAAGAATGCCCGTAAAGACGGCCAGAGTTCCTTCGCTTCCGATGAAAAGGTGCTTCAGATCGTAGCCGGCGCGGTCTTTCAGCGTGCCTTTTCCGGCGCCGAAGGGTCTGCCGTCAGCGGTGAAGCCGTCGAGCGCCAGCACATAATCACGGGTGACCCCGTATTTCAGACAGTGCGGCCCCCCCGCATTTTCGGCGACATTGCCACCGATCGTGCAAATTTTCAGAGAGGCCGGATCCGGCGGATAATATAATCCACACTTTTCAACTTCATTCTGCAGATGAAGAGTGACGACCCCAGGTTCCACACGCGCCGTCATGCTTTCTTCATCGATGTTGAGAATTCTGCTCATCCCGAGAAAGTCGATGACGACACCACCGCCTGCCGGGAGAGAGCCGCCTGAAAAGCCGGTTCCGGCACCACGAGGGAAAAGGCAGACGCCACTCTCGTTCGCAGCGCGTAAAACAGCCCCGACATCCGCCGCATGGCGCGGCCGGACGACGCCGGACGGATAATGGAACTCATTCGTCGCATCGTAGGAGTGAGCCGCAACCGTTACCGGATCGGCGCTGAAGATGCAACGGTCGATTCCGGCGAGGAATCTGTCGAGATTCGGAGATTTTCCAGACATGCCGCAATGGTATCACAGGCTGATTGTTTCAGTCAGCGGGGGCATCGAGCCTCATTCTGCCGGAATGATCAGAGGTTTGGCGGGGCAAGGACTTCCACCACAAAATCGCGGCCGCCGATCTGTTCGATCAGGTGCGTCTCCGGCCAGTGAAGAATATCGACAACTATTTCCGAGCTGCCGCGGGAATGGCGGATATGCGAGATGCCGCATTTTTTCGCCTGGCCCAGTTGAATCTCCCAGTGAAGGGTTTCGCCACGCCAGAGTTTCTGGTGCTTGTACCGATACTTTGTCAGAATCGCGTCGACCCTTTTTGCCAGGGCAGCCTCATCCGATTCCGCCGTGTGGAATACCAGCAGATACGGCCTGCGTTCCTCTGAAAGCGGTTTGCCTGCCGGCTTTATGCTGAGAATCCGCAATGCGGATTCTTCGCCTGCGGGTGCTTCGCCGACGATCGGCAGGCCGATTCCGACGGGAACAGCAGCCCCCGTTCGCAGCAGAACATCCGCCATGCAGAGTCCGAAAGCGCATCGCCGTTCCATGACGGCGTCGACACGGACGAACGGCTCTCTCCATGGCGGAAACGCCTGAAGAAGCAGGCGGGTGATCGCGGCGCCAAGGAAGCCGTTTCCCGTGTCTGCCCACCGGCGCGGGACGAACGCCTCGATCCGGTATCTGACAACCACCGGCTGGCGAATCCCTGCCGGCGAAGCGGCTTTTACCGTGGCAATCGGGCCTGCCCCGAGCGTTCTTTGCCGTTCATCATCCGTAAGGCATGCACCGCAACCGCTGCATCTGCCGCTGCCCCACGGCTGCCGTATGCATGAAGGGTGCTCGCGCCCATCACGGAGCATGTTCCAGTTCTGGAGTAAAAATGCTTTTGAAACGCCCACATCAACGTCATCCCACGGAAGAAGCTCATCACTCATTCCACGAGGGAAGATCACTTCCGCCAGTCCGGCGTTCTTCATGGCCTGTTTCCAGAAGAGCGCGCATTCCCGGCTGATTTCTCCGCGGTACCGAAACTCCCGTTTGATCGAGGCCTCGACGAGGAGCGCAGTACAGCGCCTGTCGCCATACGCAAGATATTCGGACACGACCGCATCGGAAGCGCCCGCGCTCGTCCGGGCCTCGAAGCCCGTCTTCCGGACCAGAGCCTCGAGGTCACATTCGATTTTTTCCAGCTCTTCAGGAGCAGGCCGCGGGAATGCGTATTGCAACGGGGTATGAGGAGGGCAAAACAGTGTCGCGAAGGAAAACGTGAGCGTCGGCCGGCCCTTCATTCCATCGAGCATTTTTTTCAGTTTCGACAGCAGGGCGGCAAATTCATCAAGGTCGGATCGCTCTTCGAAGCCGGTCACGATCACAAAAACCTTCATCTGCCGCACATTCCGCCGGAACAGTTCCTCGAATCCCGTCAACAGCTGGGATTCCGTCAGCCCTTTCTGCAGCAGGGTGCGGATTCTCCCGCTTGCGCCCTCCATGGCACAGGTGTAGCTGCGCTTGCCGGCCGCCAGCTGACGTTCGAGCAGCGCGGGCGCCTTCGCGATCGCGTCGAACCGCTGACTTTTGATTGCAACCCGGTCAAACAGCGGGTCAAGCCGGTCGAGCAGCGGCATCAGCCCCGTATATGTGTTTGCATTGAACGTATAAAGCGCAATTTCGTGAAGTCCCAGCGAGGTCTTCAGCTCCGTCGCATCCCGCACCACATCCTCGACCGACCGTTCCCTGTAAGGTTTCTGTTCCCAGGACTCCTTGCAGAAAGAGCACACATACGGGCATCCGGCCGTCACCATGACATGGGAAGCACCCGCCGAATCCTCGTCATACCAGATCGGACTGTCCGCATGAGCGCGCCGTAAAGAGCCGGAATCCGTCCGGTTCGCCTTCACCGGAAAAGGCGCGCCCTCAACGGGAAGAAGAGCCGCCAGCCGCCCTTCTTTTGTATAGCTGTGTTTATATAACGAAGGATCATAAAAGCCACGGACCGATGTTCTCAGGCTGGTGAGTTTTTCCACCCGCGATTCGCTCTTTTTTCCGGCAAGCAGCCGGATCATCTCCCTGAAAGCGTCATCGCCGTCTCCGATAACGACCCCGTCCACGAGGCCGTCCCCGGTGAACCCGCAGCCGACCGGTCCGTGCAGGATCGACGTCGCCGAAGAGTTGCTGCCGCCAAGAAGCACCAGCGGAGCATCGGCCGCCATGCGGGCCTGTCGCGAAAGTGGAATACCCGAAAAATGCAACAGCGCCGGCAGGTTCAGCAGCTCCTGGACAACCGAGTTGCTGATCGCGATCAGGTCGAAATCCGCTGCGGCATGTTTCGAGGTTGTGCCGATCAACAGGGGTATTTCATCGCGGCGCATGATCTTCTCATCATGGAGATGCGGCAGGAAGGCAAGATCCGCAAAAACGCCCTCAACCTCCCGCGCCATCTGAAAAAGGTAGGAATGCGTTATTCCGGTCGCCACATCGTGATATGCCGAAAGCCGCACGATCAGAACGCGCAGCCGGGCGTCGTTCCACGCGGAAGGATGCTGGGTCCCGGGTTCACCACCCAGCAGCCAGAGGCCGTGGCCGGTCAGCAGCGCCTTGTTTTCACGATACCAACGCTCTATCGTCGCAACATTCCGCGGATTTTCCTTGTTCACGGCTTCTTTCATCAGTCACACCTCGTGGAGGGTTCCGTATCCTGGGCCGTCGCAAGAGCGGCGGCGATCGTGCGGCAGAAATCGCCCTGCCCTCCGGCTTGTGCCCTCAGCGGCTGACGATGAATATCAAGCGATATAATCCAGACCGGCCCGATCACGCGAGAGAGCAGTGCGGCTTTTTTCGAGTATGCCCGAGAGCTTTTCAAAACAAACGCACAGGGACTCCCGTCATCGCGGCGCGTGATATACCCGCATTTTCCGTCAGCGTTGATGCTGATTTCCCCGGCTGTCTCCATCTTCAGGGGGAATGCAAGCCAGGTCTGGGAATCATCAGAAGCGCGGGTGTAGATCAGGCGGCGGTCAGGTGAAATCCGCATGGGAAAAAGGCGCTCAATCCCGGGTGATCCCGTGGTCTTCTGCTCGACCGAGCCCAGGCAGGACAGAACCATCCATCGGCCCGGCGCAGGATCTCCATCGGCGGGCCAGGAAATCAATCGTTCCAGGCGGCAACCGTCTCCGGGCACACCGTCAAGCGAAGTCTGCCCATCGATCACACTGAATGTCGGATCGAACTGTCCTTGGACATTCATCGTCCGCCATGCAGGCGGTGGCCCGGGAAGTCCCCATTCGGGTTTTGCAACGATCCTGCCGCCGTCCAGACGCCAGACGCCGGCGACAGGGCAGAGAATGGCCGTCGGCGCGGCTTCGCCGGGGCCGGGGGCAAGGACACCACCCGCGATCCCTCCGGCCGGGCCCAGAAGGATCAGCGCACGACCACTTCCAGCCGGCTCTCCGCGGCTTTCCGGTCGTGAGGAAAACAGGGTTCCAAGATACATGCCTGCACCGGCGCCCGTTCCGGGAAGTCTCTCCGCCGTTTCCGGCCAGCCGGCCCCTGCCGCAGGCACGGGCGCGCGAAACTTCATCCGAAAAGCGATCGTTTCAAGCGGTTGCGGCGAGAACTTCAGAAAAAGTTCACTGCCTTCCCTGCGGCCGGTCAGGGTTCCGGAAATATCATCACATCGGAACGAAAGATCGGTTCCGGCTTCGCCGAAATCCTCCGCACTCCATGAACCCCGCGTCCAGAGAAGGACGCCACGCGGTCTCATCGCGGCAAGTCTGAAATGGCCGTCAGCCGACAGAACACACTCTGCAACTTGTCCGGGTTGAAGAACCGGGCTTCCCATGTGCTCGACGATCGCCACCGAACTGCCGGCGAAAATCCCTGACAAATCGGGTGATCCCTGGGCAAAAGCAGCGGAAGCGATCGAAGCGAACAGAACGAAAAAAACCGGAACGGCAGCTATCTTCGCGAGTATCCGCTCTTGCAGCGAAGAATCCGCAGAAGCGTTGTTGCCGATTCTTTCTGGCTCGTGAAGTTCCAGCTGGTGATCGGAGACGTGCAGACCATCCGATCCGGGCAGTTTTTGCAGTTCATGCCGGACTCCTGTTGATTCGAGGAAGATGCGGAGGGCTTCATGAACAAGATATCGGCAAAAAAAGTGAAAATACGCAGCGGGCATGATTCATTTCCCGGGCGAAGCCGCCGGCAACGCCGATGCGGTCATATCAAGCACCATTCTGATGCGATTGATCAGCGGCGGCAGTTCCTGCCTCAGTCGAAGGGGATCCTGGCGAAGCCAGAGGCTGATCGAGAATGCAAGCTGTCTGAGCTGATCCGTGAGGCCTCTTGCCTTATCGATCCAGTCCTGATGGTCTTTCCAGTTCATTTCCTCGAGGCCTCTCAGGTGATCGAGCATTCGCAGATTCTCTTCCTGGAGAACGAGAATGCGTTTATGGAATGGACTGAGCGAGTTTGCGACATACCAGATCTCTTCGTTGCGATGGTGGATTCCCTGCATTCCGCTCAACCACAGCGTCGCAGACGCATGCGCAGGATCCAGCCGCTCCGGCTGGGAAGCGCCCGCAGCTCCGGGCATGCCCGTCCCATCATCTGAATAAAGCTGCCCGGAACGGTTCGGCGAACCTTCAGAACCGGTCGTTTCCGCTGCCGGAACGACGATCCGGCCGGACGGTTCCTGCGCCAGCCCGCTCTGTGACGGCTGCGCCTTTCCAATGGTTTCAATCCGAACGGATTTACGTATATCAATAGGTATTTTATCCATGCTGTCGACCACGACCACCTGACCGGCCACGTCGACATATCGGTACAGCGTCAATGCGGACGCCGCAACCGTGCCAAATGCCATGAACGCACAGCAGTTCAAAAAAAGCAGGAAACGAATCCGGAGTCTGTTCATCGTGTTGTCGAGGCTACTCCATGCGACGCTTCAATGGCAAGGGGTTGTCGCCCTTCGGATTTCCGGGTTGCTCCGGCCGACGGGTGATGGTATTCTGCGTGCCGCATGGAAGACATTCAGAGTCAGAAAGACCTGCGGGACATTCCGATCGACCGGGTCGGGATCAAACGCCTGTCGTATCCCATTTCCGTTCATGATCGGGAAAACCGTGTCCAGCAAACGGTTGCCGAGATAGAAATGACGGTTGATCTTCCGCGGCATTTTCGCGGCACGCACATGAGCAGGTTCGTCGAGATTCTGGACGCCCACCGCGGCGAGATCACGATGACCACGATGGCCGAAATTCTTCATGAAGTCCGCTGGCGGCTGTCGGCGGACCGGGCTGAAATGTCGGCCAGCTTTCCCTATTTCATCGAAAAAGTCGCGCCGGTTTCGGAAGCGCGCAGCCTGATGCGGTATGACTGCCGTTTCCTGGCGATCTATGACGGAGCGGATGATTTCGTTCTTTCGGTGACCGTGCCGGTCACGACGCTTTGCCCCTGCAGCAAGGCGATCAGCCGGGAATCGGCCCACAATCAGCGCAGCATGGTTACGGTCAGCGCGCGTTTCGACTCTTTTCTCTGGCTGGAAGACCTGGTCCGCTGCGTCGAAGAGTCGGCCAGCGCCGAAGTTTTCACGCTGCTGAAGCGATCGGACGAAAAGTATCTGACCGAGCGGGCCTACGCGCACCCGCGGTTCGCCGAGGACCTGGTCCGCGAAGTGGCCATCAGACTGGATGCGATTCCGGCGATCACCTGGTATACCGTCGAAACCGAAAATTTCGAGAGCATCCATGCCCACAGCGCCTATGCCTTCCTGAAAAGGGAACGGACCGGCTCCGCATCGGAAACCGGCCCGTCAACCCCTTCCGGGAAGCGGCCTAGAAAGCCAGTGAACCGCCAAACGTGACGTTTCTCATGCGTTTGTGCGAGATCGCCCCCGGCAGTCGTTCGTAGTCGCCATCAGAGATATACGAAGCATCGAAGAAGACGATTTTCTGATAGTTGAAGCGGAATCCCAGGCTGAACCGGTCGCCGTTGAAGTCATAGATGAAATGCGCGCTGTCGCTGATCGGCACGGCGCCGCCGACCAGGAAAAAGACCGGGTCCGCGTATCCTTTCGCCGTATTATAGTCATAATTATACCCGCCGAATTTCGCGCGTTTTATTTTATTCCACCCGTTATACGTAAACCGGTATTCGCCGGCGCCGAAGTTCGCGCCCACGCCGACCCAGGCAACCGGCACGCCGGCGTTGACCCAGACAGAATGATATCCGCCCTGAGAATCCGTGCAGAAGCTGCCGCCCAGCGTGAGATTGCCGGGCACCTGGTATTTCGCGTTCACGTAGACCGGTTCATTGACGTCGAACTTGTCCTGGTTTCCGAACGACTTGTCGACCCCGAACTCGACTCCGTCCATCACGCCATACACCAGCGAAACGTTCGTATCCATGTAGCTTTCTTCCCCGACGGATTCGTCATTGATCCCTCTGAGGTCGAACGGCAGCACATGAACGGCAACGGCGCTTTTATTCACTTCGAGAACGCCTGGAGAAGGAACCAGCTGGGCGCCTGTCCCGCCGCAGCTTCCAATGCCCTGACGCGGGGTCTTCCGGTCGGTCAGCAGCGGGCTCAGCCCTTCCGGGATTCTCGTCGCGGACGGCAGAGACAGAGAGTCGCGGGGCCCCTGCCGGGAGTCTCCAAGCGTCACCAGCTGATTCTGCTGGTAGGAAGCATCGGCATCGCTGCCAAGGGAGCGAACCGTTTCAAGCCGCGCGGGCGGCGAGAAGGATGCCGCACGCGAGCGCGCAGGAGCGCCGGACACTGTCTTCATGAGGCCCTGGAATGACGACAGGTCAAGACCGAACCCGCTGCCGGCGCCCCAAAGCAGAAGGGCCGACATTCCGAGGCATGCACGTCTGATAAGGCGATTCATAGGCACCGTATCGACAGAGATCACGATTTCCCGAAGAGAGATTTCCCGGGATTGATGTTGCTGGTGCCAGCCGGGGATTGTTTCTTGACAAGGCATCCCATACTCCCTATAATGAGCTGGTAATCAGCATCCCCGCTGGATCGGAGAGGTGATGGACCAGCTCGCCTTCGAGGCGCTGCTCTACACGGATGGTCGCCTGTCGCTCGGCAAGGCGGCCATGTTGTGCTGCATGATCAGCAATGATCTCGACGATGCTCTGGTCGCCTGGCTGGCGAAACACAAGGTTCGCGCCGTGATCACACGGGCCGGCGGAAGCGGTGACAATCTCAAGAGCAAGCTTCTGCGCAATGCATTCGGCGCGGCGGAAAACAGCGGTCTGCTGGCCGTTTCCCCGCGAAACCGGTATGCCGTCACCCGACTCGTCGAGGATGTCATGCGTTCGATCGACAGCCCGCTTCTCGATGTCGCGGGCGGTGGCGTCAAGATCGGTCTCGTCGCGAGCGGTCACGATCTGGCCCTGGGGCTTCACGGCAACCTCGGCATTCCGGGAATGGACGTTGATTACGAAGTATCCGTTTCCCGCACACTCAATCACTATCTGGAGGCATGACTTGATCGGACTCGTGCTCATAACCCATGGAACTCTTTCTCAGGTGCTCGTCGAGACCGTGAGCATGATCATGGGCCCCCAACCAGACCTGACGGCCATCACGTTTTCCGCCCGCGAATCGATTGAAACGCTTCGTCAGAAGGCATTTGATGCAATCGCTCCCTATCGCGAGACCGGCTGTCTCGTAATGACGGATGTTCTGGGCGGAAGCGCCACGAATATCTGTGTCGAGTTTCTGAAGACCGACGGCGTGCGCATTCTCACCGGTGTGAATCTGCCGATGGTCATGGAAGCGGCGAACCATAGGAACATGACCGACCTCACGGCTTTTGCCCAGCGGGTTCGCGATGGCGCAGCCAGGGGTATCATAGATCTGAAGGCTTTTTACGAAGAACGTGCCGCGAAGAAGAAGGCCCCCGCCGCATGAATCCAAACGTCCATTTTCTCCGCATCGATGACCGTCTGATTCACGGCCAGGTCATCGTGGGATGGCTTCCGAACCTCGGCTCCACCCATATCATGATCGTGAATGACCGTATTGCCGTCGATGGCATGCGCCAGGAGATGATGAGCCTGAGCGTGCCTCAGACCGTGAGGCTCCAGTTCTGTTCGACGCAGGACACGGCCGCCATCGGGGCCGCCGCCCCCAAAACCCTGGTCCTTGTCGCATCGCCGCGGGATGCCTGGCTTTGCCTGCAGGCCGGCCTTGCGCCTGCGATCATCAATGTCGGCGGGCTTCACGCGCGCGCGGGCAAAACCGAGTTGCGCGAAGCGCTCCACGTGGACGAGAATGATCGCGCCCATTTCGAACTCATCATGAAGAGCGGTCTGATGCCGGTTTTCCAGCCGACCCCCCAAAACGAGCCCCTGCCGCTGGGCGAAATATTATAAAGCGAGGAAAGCAATGTCTTCCGTCACATTCAAAAACATCGTTAAAACCTATGAAGGAGCAGCAGCGCCAACCGTGAAGGGGATCGACCTTCACATCCGCGACCGCGAATTCGTCGTTCTGGTCGGACCTTCGGGGTGCGGCAAGTCAACGAGCCTGCGCATGATCGCCGGCCTTGAAGACATCACCGACGGCGAACTTTTGATCGGCGACGTCGTCGTCAACAATCTGCCGCCGAAAGACCGCGACATCGCCATGGTTTTCCAGAACTACGCGCTGTATCCGCACATGAACGTGGCCGACAACATGGCGTTCGGTCTGCGTCTGCGCAACCTGCCCGAGGCCGCGATCATGAAACGGGTCAATGAGGCCGCCACCATCCTGGGTCTCGAAACATACCTGGAACGTCTTCCCAAGCAACT
>CAZQYQ010000045.1:0-21115 GCA_964597625.1 uncultured bacterium | reverse complement strand
GGCCGTGCTGCGCTATATCGGCAGCCACTGCTATATCTTCGTTCCTCCGATGTATTTTCCGACTCTCCCGAGAGGCATCTCATCCACGGAAGACGAAACGCCGGCTCCCCAGAGTTCGTGGGGCATGATCTGGCCTGATACCCGCGGCTGGGGAAGCGATATGCTGTATTTCGCTCCCGCGACCGGCGCGAAGTCTCTCGATCCGCGGTTCGTGCTCGGAACGGACAAGAACATCGCTCGTGCGAACCTCAAGGGGCTTGCCGATGAGTTTGACAGCGTCATTTACCCCAAGATGCGCGAATACTTCGGGACTGAACCCGATGTAGACCAGGATTCCAAAATTTTCATTCTTCTCGACGATATTCGCGACGGAGTGGGCTCGTTCCGCGGGTATTTCTGGGCCGTCAACGAGTTTCCGAGAACACAGGTCCCCTACAGCAATGAGAAAGAATTGCTGCACATCGACCTGTTCCCGACGTTCCTGACCGACCCCAAGCAGGCGTTTCGCACGACCGCCCACGAGTTCGTCCACATGATTCATTTCAACGAAGGAACCTCGGTGGTGGACGGTGTGCTTCAGGAAGAGGAACGCTGGCTCGAAGAGGGCTTCACGCAGTTCGGTCAGTATGTCTACGACAAGACTCACACCACGAATGTCGATGAGTTCATCAAGGAACCCGATACGATCCTCGTCGAGCCCCGAACAAGTGTATGGCTCGGTTCGAGTCCGTTTGCGAATTACGGCGCAAGCTATCTTTTCATGTATTACCTGGCCGAGAAATACGGCGGGGTGAACGGTCCCAGCTTCATTAAAAATCTCGTCCGTGACAAGGCGAAGGGCATCGAGTCGGTGAACAACGCCCTGCGCGGATACAACACAACGATGGAAAGCGTGTTCGCCGATTTTGCGATTGCCAACTTCCTCGACAAGACCAGAAAGCTCGACATGAGCACCCTGAACGACGGGAAGTGGGGCTATAACGCAGACAACGACTATGACACGACCAACAACATCGGTGTGAATCAGACCCTGCCGGTCAAATTCACGGAGCGGGTGATCCTGAGTTCGACCGGGGCCGTGCGCTCTTCAAACGTGAATCCGTGGGCAGCCGATTATATCGAGATGAACGGAAACGCGGGCAATCTCAACGTCGGGTTCGACGGCGACGACCGCTCTCTGTTCAAAGTCGGAATCATCAAGCGCGGTCCGCAGATAGATCCGTCCGTCGAGTTCGTGTATCTGAACGAAAAGCAGGCCGGAAACCTGATCATTCAGAACTACGGCGTCGGCAATGCTTATGACAACATCGTTCTTGTCCCCATGATCACGACTTCGGGAAACTACGAGCCGATGAACTATGTCTACTCGGCGACATTTGCCGATCTGAAGGTTGCGGTATTCCCGAATCCGATTTACGAGAACAACCTGCACGTCATCGTCAGGACCAGCGACAAGTTCGCTTCCTCTCCCCGGCTGCAGATGACCTACAACGCGCAGCAGGGCTATCTTACAATGACGGCGATCAACGACAGCACGTATATCACGAATTATGCATTGAAAGAATCCGGCGAAGGTGTCATTGAAGCGTATGGCACAAACAGCAACGGCACGATTCTTACGAACAATCTGAAATTCAGCGCGGTCTATTATCCTCCGAAGAGCCAGGGTCTCCTGAATGCCTCATTCGGGCGTATCGAAATTCCTGCGGGCGCGCTTCGCAAAGGTGGATATGTCGTCATGGCCGCTTCGACCGAGCAGAACTCGTATGATGGCCTCAGCCGGATGACACCGATGCTCGATGTCGCTCTGCCGGGTGACAGAACCGACTCCCCCGTGCGCGTCTCGCTGCCTCTGACCGGCCCCTGGGCTGACAATCTGTCGGTCGGTCTGTTCGCGGCTTCCGACAATGGGCCGCAGTGGCTCAGTCGTGCGGAAAAGATCGGAAGTGACGCTGTCGGCCTTCTGCAGCGTTCCGCAACCGTCTTTGCGGCAGCCGATGCCATTCCTCCCGTCGTAAGCGGTGAAGCGGTATCAGCCGGAAACGGCCTGGTATCGATCGGTGTTGTCGACAAGGGCGCTGGTCTCGATCCGGAAAGCATCGTCGTGATGAACGGGCGGAATCGGATCAATGCCAGGTGGGATGCCGCTTCCGGAAAAATTCTTGCCGATCTGACGGGGCTTCTCGATGGCCGGTATGACCTCGATATCGAGGTTGCCGACAGGCTTGGAAACAAGACCAGAACCAGTATTGCCGCAAATCTGGCGGGGGCGTTCGGACTTTCGCAGGCGATCGTCTATCCGAGTCCGGCCCGGACCTCTGCGACTCTGAGAATGTCGTTTACAGGCGGCGGCGCTGTGGCGGCGGAGATTGATGCCAGGATATACGACGCTGCCGGCGAGGATGTATGGGAAACCTCGATGGTGCACAGGGGAAGCGGGGTCTACGAGGCCCGCTGGAATCTTCAGAACCGCAATGGCAAAGCCGTTTCCAATGGCGCCTATATCGTCGAGTTCGAGGCCATGGCAGACGGAAAATCCTGGAAAGAACGCCGCAAGATGGCTGTGGTGCGGTGAGGCAGGACTCATGATGAAGCGAAGAACCGAGGGACAGATAATGAACAGGGGCAAGCTGGCGATCCTTCTGATTGTATTGCTGACGTTCCCGATGATCCAGAACTGTGGCGGCGGCGGTGGCGGCGGTGGAACCGCTGATGCCGTTGCGGCTCAGCAGCTGATCAATGATGGCTGGGCCAACCTCGAACGCGGCGCATGCACGACCGCCGAATCGAGTTTCAGACAGGCGCTCGGCGAGGCGCTTACCGACACACAGCGCATCGATGCCAACAACGGCCTCGGCTGGGCAATTTCGAAAAATGACAAGATTCTTGAGTCGATCCCCTATTTCGAGATTGCCGCCGAACGCAGCACGGAAGCCAAGGTCGGGCTGGCCGCAGCACTGCTGTTCAGACACCAGACGACCGACGATTACCGGCGTGCTGCTGAAATGCTTGGAAACATGCCCCCTGACAAGTTCGTCAGCCAGCATAACGGCCTGGCGCTGAGTACGGCAAAGGTTTATGCCTTGACCGCTCTGGCCTATGCCTTCGCCGGCGACCCGGTCCTGGCGAAGGCGAATATGAACAAGGCGGCAGCGCTTGACTCGATGATGGTCGGCACCACGGTAGACCGCATTGATGAGGCATTCCGCCTTCTGGGCTGGAACGACTGATTCAGAACGCAGAATCCCTTCCCGACCACGTTTCGCCGGGAAGGGATTTCTGCTATTATTCCCTCAGTCATGCACCAGTTCAATAGCGGATTGTCGGGATGCCGCCGGCTGCTCATTTTGTGCTGTCTGGCATTGGTTTTCACGTCTCTGGTCGAAGCGCGGCCACGCAGGCAGAATGCCAGCGAGCCTGCGTTCATCGCCCGTGAGCAGGACGAAACGATCAAGCGCGAAGTGCTCGGCTTTCTGCGCGAACACCCGTCGCGAAGGCCCGGCGAAGGCTGGCTGTTTCTCTCGCGCCAGTATAAGGAGCTGGCTCAGCCGGAACCCGCTCTCGAACTGATTCAGACACTGGTCCGGTCGGAGCCCGTGCCGCTCGATCTCAAATGCGAGGCGCAGCTTCTGCTGGCGGAGATTCTCATCGATCAGAAAGACCATGAGAAGGCGCTTCGAGAGCTGGACCGGATGCTCGAATGGAAGCCGCCGCGCGAGTATCTGGTCAAGGGAAAGATCGCTCGTGCCCGGCTTCTTGGACGAGGCCTGACGCGGATCGACGACCTTTACAACGCGTTCAGACGCTACTACACGAAGTTTCCCGAACTGAATGAGATCGAGGAAATGCCTTATCTGATGGGCTTCGCCCGCGGCTACGATCTCGAAATCGGCATGCGGGCCCTCGAGGCCTGGGAAGAAATTTCCGGCTTCCCTGAACGTGATGCTGCCGACCTGGCACGACTCCACATCGGGCTTTTCTATGCCTATGACCTGTCAAAGCCTGAGCGGGCGGATCCGTATCTGAAAGCCATCAAGCCGCCTTATACAAACGAAGCGGCGATCAGATCCCTGTTTGTGCGCGGCGCTCTGCGTCAGTTTCACCTGCCGCTGGCCGAGCCGAAGGATGCCCTCGAGGATTATCGAATCTTCCGCAAGGCCACGAATGAGCCCCTCGAATACCGCGTCAGCACGATGCTGCTGGGAAATCTGCTTGTCGACAGGCTTGACGACCCCAAGGCCGCGATCACGGTGTTCGAAGAACTGGCAAGCCTGCCGCCCCATCTCGCGGCCGCTACTCCCTCGGTTTCGCTCCAGAAACGCGCCGAGGCGGAAGATGAGGACCGCTGGTGGGCGGTGATCGGCCTGAAAATGGCTGGATATACCGCTGAATATAAATTAAACGACCCGGATCGCTCCAGATCCTGTTATGAGCGCGCGCTCGATATACAGCGAAAACGGCGGGGCGCTGAGGCTGATACTTGGCTCATCCAGGCGCTGGTTCGCACCGAACCGAAAGTGTCGAAAGCCCAGTTGCTGTTCGACATGGCCTACGAGAAGTATCGCGGCCGCGATGTGCGTGCCGCTCTCAAGCTGTATGAGAAGTTCCTTGCCGAGAATCCGGGCCATCAGCTTGAACGCGAAGCGCTCTTCCGCACAGCTCTCATCACCGACAACGATCTTCGCGATTATGATGCAGCGCTCGATCTGTATCACAGGTATCTGGTCAAGGCGGTTCCGCGCCAGTCCACCTGGAAACTCGACGCGTTGTATGACTGGGGCCGCCTCGATGAGGTGCGCTACCGCATCGGGAACCTGCTTGCGCTTCACCGGAAGGATCCGGTCGGGGCGCTGAAGGCCTGGAATGATCTTTCCGCCGCGTATCCTGAAAGCTACTGGGCGATGCAGGGCATGAAGGACAGCATCCGTATCTATCGGGAGTCGCTCGGCGATGAGAACACCGCCCAGCAGAAGATGCGCGATTTCATCGCCAAATACGGTGAATCAAAAGATGCGCAGACGTTTCGGAAAAACCTCTCGGAGCGCCTTCTGACGCAGCAGGATTACAGGGGCGCGCTTGCGATGCTGCGGGAGTATCTCGATCACAGCCAGCCCTCGGACGAGGAGTATCTCCCAACCAAGGCTCAGTGGCGCGATCTTCTGTTCCGCCAGCGCGAGGCTGAGCTGCGTGACCGGCTGAATACCGCCGGAATGCGTGACCGGTTCGAACTGTATGGGCAGCTTGTCGATGTGTTCACGCTCGCCAGTTCGAGCGCCCCGCTCGAAGGTCTTGTAAAAGAACTTTCTGATGCCGACCTGCCGGATGACATCCGGTGGGGGCTGACATACGACATCGGCGGCGCCCTGTATCGCGAGTTCCCGGCACAGGCACGGGGCGTCTTCGAGCGGCTTGCGGAAACCTCCTCGGGCACGACCAGACTTGCCTGCCTGCTGACTCTCGGAAATGTCGCCTATCGTATCGACAAGTCGATTCCAAAGGCGATCTCCTGCTATGAGAGAGCGGCATCGCTGACAACCCCGCTCGATCCGAATATCGAAACGCCGCTGTACAGGCTGGGCCGGCTGTATCTGGCTTCCGGCGAGGCCGAACGCGGCCTTTCGACTCTTCAGACATTCCTGCGGCGGTTTCCGCAAAGCCGCCATACGGCGAAGGCATCCCTGGTTCTCGGCCAGGCTTTTCTGGCGCTGCACCATCCGATTCCGGCAATCCGGTTCTTCAAGCGGGTGATCCGCCTTTCCCCGACGCTGGCCGAAGAAGCGAAAAAGGGTATCGAAGAGGCCGGAAAGGAAGCCGGCCCCGATGCATGGCTTGCCGCCCGGGCTGAAGAGCGCAGACGGCTGCGCGAGGCGGACGAACTGGCGGCCGCGTCTGAAACGGAAAAGCTTGAGAACACGCAGAACCCGCGGGCAGCCGCTTCCGGAACGGAAAACCTCGAAGAGCTCCAGCCGGATGAACTCTATGACCGATATCTGGCTTTGCTCGATGCGCAGAAGCCGGATGGAAAAATGGCCGTGACGTTGCTCACGACCCTGTTACAGCGAAGAGACGCCGGGCCGAAACTCTTTGAAAAAGCGCTGCGTCATTATATATCATGGAGTATGTTCAGAGAGCCCGATGCTGCGACATTCGTCGAAACGGCCCAGAAACTGCTTACGGACCGCAATTATCCTGACTCTCTCGCCGAGCTGCTGTATCGCATGCCGATGGCCCTCGAACAGATGCTCCAGAAATACGAGCCGGCGAACAAGGCCTATTTCGAGTATCTCTCCTTCTTCCCGAAAGGGGCGAGGGTTCTCGATATCAGGCGGCGTCTGCCGCAGGTGTATGAAGCTGCCGGCGACAAGAAGAATGCTCTGAGATTTTATGAAAAGCTTATCGCTGACGCTTCCCTCGCGGCTGACACCCGTGTTGACGCTTCGATCCGCAAGGCGACCATCCTTGAAAAGGACGAGCAGAAGGAAGAAGCGGAGAAGACGTTCGAAGCCGCTCTGGCTTTTGACTCGACAAGACGCGGCGAGATCTACATGCGGCTTGAGAAACTCACCGACAACTTCGATTATGTGCAGCGGGCCCTCGAGACCCCGGGCGATGAGAAATTCCGGTTTGCCGCCCTCGAACGTCTCGTGAACAAGGCGCAGAAAGACAAGAATGAAAAAGAGCTGCGAAAGCTGCTCACCGAATATGGTGATATCTGGACGACTCCCGAGGCCCGGCTTTGGGTCGAGAAGAAGCGCGACGATCTGACAAAACGCGGTGCGATCGAGGAGATCGAGCAGAAAATTGAGCTTTATCCCGAGGAACCCGAGACGCCGGCGCGTCTTTTCAAGCTGGCACGGCTCGTCGAAGGCCGTGATGACATGAAATACCGCGCCCAGGATCTGTTCTATGAGATCACGCTGGTGTATCCGCACTCGGAATTTTTCCGCGAAAGCAAGATCAGAGCCGATAACACGCGCGCGGTGAAAGCCGTGTCTGAGCTGAGCGACATGCTGAAAAAAGGCGCGAAGGGAGGCGACGGCGAGGAGATTCTGCTTGAACGGGCTCGCATCTATGCGGACTCGCTGAAAGACCCTGCAAAGGCCCGTGAAGACTATGAAGCCCTGCTGAAACTGTACCCAAACTCCCCACGGCGCGACGAGGCGTGGCTGGGGCTCGGCGAAATGGCGCTGTCCCAGGACCGCGACGCATCCGCGGCGCTTCTCCTCTGGGAAGCCGGCCTCGCGGCCTGTACCGACCCGGCCGGCCGCAATGAGCTGGCGAAAAAGATCAACGGGCTCGGCCAGTTCCGCGAACGGGTTCTGTATTCCGAAAAAAGATCCGATCACGATGCCGCGGAGCAGCAGATCTGGCGGATCTGGCGCATCGAGAAGGATCCGGATTATGCCCTTGGTCTGCTGCAGGAGGCGCTCAACCGCATCGAGAACCGCCCGCATGCCGCTCGACTCCAGTATCTTGCGGGCCGTCTGCTCGAAGAGGCCGGCAACGATGTCGGCGCTCTGGAAATGTATCAGAAAGCCTGGGAAAGCCTGTATCACCCGGGCTGCCGAAAAGATATCGTTATTTACAGAATGGCCAGGATTCAGGCCAGACGTGGCCAGGCGGACGAGGCCCGTCGTCTCTACGCCGCGCTGGTGAACCGATACCCCCGGAGCCGGCTCAGCCGTTCCGGGTATTACTGGCTTTACAAGAACGATCTGGCGGCCGGAAACCTCGCTCAGGCCCATGAGCGCCTGTCGCGGTTGCTTGCATTCCGGCAGCTTGCTCCAAGCCATCGCGCAGCCATTCAGGCTTTGGAAAAGAATGTCGCCGCGCAGCTCGACATCGCTCAGATGGAGCGGCTGCGGAGCTATTCGAAGCAGGGTGGCTCGGAGTTTCCGTATTATATCGGAAAAGTGCTTGAAAATGACCTGCGGGATATCGATCGCGCGATTGCCCAGTATGAAGCGTATCTGCGAACGCATCCCAATATGTCGCGTTCGCGCGATCTGATGCTCAAGATCGCTGCCCTGTATGAGCGCAAGGGAAATGCGGTCAAGGCCGTCAGCGTGCTTGACGATTATCTCAAAACCGTTGAGCCGAATGCGCGCAATCTCGATCTGCTGATACGGATCGGTGACCTGGTCGAGGATAAACTTGCAAATCAGGAACTGGCCCGCGTTTTCTGGGAATCGGTTCTCGATGAATACCGCGGCATTCGCGAGGTGTGCGACTTTGCAAAGGCGAAGCTGAAGCGACTTGTCGAAAAACGCATGGCAAAGGCCGAAAAGCCTGCGCGCCGCGCGGTAAAGCGCATCTACAGCGACGACGACAAGGATATTCTCGAGAGTCTCAAGGAGATCAAAGAGCGCTTTGTGGATGACCTGGGCGATTATCCCCGTGCGGAGCGTGAAATGGTCCAGTTGTGGGATGAAAACCCGGACTCGCCGGCAACGCTCGATATCATGAAAGAACTGGTGGCGCTCTGTGAAAATCAGCTCATGGATCCCGACAAGGCGGCTGAATACGAAGAGCGCTGGCTTTCTGAAAACAAGGGTGATGCGCTCTACGGCGAGTATGTGATGAAGCTGTACGATCTGTATATGGACAAAATCCGAGACGGGCAGAAGGCTTTGAGGCTGCTTGAAACCTTCACGCGGGAAGCGCCGAGCTCGCCTTACGCCGACGAGGCCAACCTGAAACTCGGCAAGGCGAACGAACTGCTCGTCAGGAACTGGGATGAAGCCCGCCGGATTTATCAGCGCATCATCGATACGAAAAAGAATGACCCGATCGTTCACGAAGCCTATTTCCGAATGGGAAACGTCATGCGTGACGGCTTCGCGAATTATATCGACGCGATCCGGTTCTGGGAGGAACTGAACGGCCAGTATTACAACAATCAGTTCGCGGCTGAAGCTCAGTATGCGGTCGCCTATACGTATGAAGTGTACCAGCGCGACTATACGAAGGCCCGTGCGGCTTACGAAAAGATTCTCAACCTGTATCCGAACTCGCCGCTGCAGAACCAGGTGCGTGACGCCCTGCTTCGCATCAGCGGCAAATGATGTGTGCAGCGAGGTGCCCTCATGCTGAAAATATCTGAACTCACGGAGCTTGTCGGACGTTACGACCGGTTCCTCACGTGGTTTGCCGTATCCGTGCTTCGCCGGCTCGGAGAGGGCCGGCCACAGGTTGAAAGCAAGCTTGTGGCGGTTATCAAGGGAACGGTGATTCCGGTCCCCTTCGAACTGCTCTGCGGGCATCTTGAGCGTATCAACGACCCGGAAATGGCGCGTGTCAAGACCGTCGAGGCCCTGTGGGAACGCCACCAGCTTCTCACGGAAGTTGCCGAGTTTCTCGGGCATGAGGTCGGGAAAGAGGTTGCCAACAAGCCGCTCCTCGAATTCATGCAGCGTGGCGATGATGCGGAGAAGGCCTTTGCAACAGCTGCTCTTGCGGCTTTTGGCCACGCGAAGGCCCGCGAGAATCTTCAGGAAGGTTTTCCCACATTCCCCCGGCTGCTTCGCTGGGGCATCCTCGTCATCCTCGAACAGGCCGGCGACTGGCAGTGGATGCCTCTTTTCCTGGCGGCGCTCGACGACTCGGAAGCCGATATTGTTCGTGTTGCCATCATGGCTCTTGGAAAGAGCAATACGCCGAACGCATCGAGCAGACTCCGCAAACTGTTGCGCAACGGATCTGAAACCATTTCCATCGCTGCCATCCAGGCGATCGCCGCTCTGCGTGACCCGGGCTCTGTCACCCCCCTCCTGGAACTTGCAGCCGAAACCTCCATCGATCGCGTGCGGGCGACCGTCGTTTCCGCGTTGGGTGAATTTCCGGGCGCCGCGGCTCAACAGTATCTCGGAGAGGCTTTGTCGCACAGCGACCCGCGCACCAGAGCCAATGCCGCGGTGGCTCTGAAAAAACATTTCCTTGCCGGTGACAGGCGTGACGACGGCCTGATTGACCGTATCAAGCAACTCCTGCTGGATGAAGACCACCGTGTCAGAGCCGATGCGATTCAGACCCTCTGGGAGCTGGGACGGGTCGAGAGCATGGACGAGATTGAACGGCTGCTCGAAAGTCCTTCTGAAGGCTGCCGGGCTTCGGGGGCCTATCTTTGCGGAAAACTCCGGCTTCTTCAGTTCAAGGATAACCTTGTGAATCTGACGGATGATTCCGTCTGGAATGTGAGAAAAACAGCTGCCATCGCACTTCTTGGCCTTGGCGAAACAGGGCGTGGCATCCTTCAGCACCTGATAACCCACGGTTCTCCCGATCAGCAGGTCTGTGCGGCATACTCGATCGGCCTGTGCGACGATCCGCAGGGCGTCGACCTGCTCCTCTCTGCCAGCCGCTCCGACACGGAGCTGGGCGAACGGGCGACGGATCTGCTGATGCGACTTTCCAAACCTGTAGATATGTGATACCTTTAGCCGCGCCGAAGCTTGATTGAATCAGCTTCGGCGCGGCGTCATTTTTTTTAGCGGAGGATCCGATGAGTCAGCCTGAAGAGGCTTCCGTCCATCCGGCGGAACAGCACAAGCCCTACATTTCTGCAGAAACAATCATTCCCGAGTTTTCCTTCCTTCCGGTACTTGTCGGAGCCCTGCTCGGAATCGTTTTTGGCGCATCATCCGTCTATCTGGTCCTCAAGGTGGGAATGACGATCAGCGCTTCGATTCCCGTCGCGGTCATTTCGATTACCCTGTTCCGGCTTTTCGCGAAACTTTTCAACATCCGGCAGGCAACGATTCTCGAAAATAACATCGTTCAGACGACAGGATCTGCCGGCGAATCGATTGCCTTCGGTGTCGGCGTGACGATGCCGGCTCTCATGATTCTCGGCTACGACATGGAAGTGACGCGCGTCATGACCGTTTCCTGTCTCGGTGGCCTGCTCGGGATTCTCATGATGATTCCGTTGCGCCGTGGCCTCATCGTCGCCCAGCACGGCAAGCTGACCTACCCCGAAGGAACCGCCTGCGCCGAAGTTCTTATCGTCGGAGAACAGGGCGGGACAAACGCGAAAACCGTTTTCACGGGCTTCGGCGTTGGTTTCATATACAAACTGCTGATGGCCGGCCTCAAACTGTGGAAAGATATACCGTCGTATATCATGCGCTGGTATAAGGGCGTCGAGATTGCCGGTGAATTTTCACCCGAACTGATGGGTGTCGGTTACATCATCGGCCCGGCGACCGGTTGCATCATGCTTGCCGGCGGTATTCTGGCGACACTCGTCCTGACGCCTCTGATCAAGATGTTTGGCGAACTGCTCAATGACCCGATTTTTCCCGGGACATTGCCGATTTCGGCGATGACCACGTCCGACATCCGCAGTGCATACGTGCTCTACATCGGCGCCGGCGCCGTGGCGACGGGCGGCATCATCAGCATGATCACCTCGCTTCCCCTCATTTTCAGCTCGTTCAAAGCCGGCGTTCAGGATATCTTTTCCGGCTCGAAAAAGGGCAACGGCGGAGAAACGCAGAAACGAACCGATCGAGACATGCCGATGAGCGTCGTCGTTCTCGGCTCTCTCGCGCTGGTCGTCGCGATCTGGGCTTCGCCGTCCCTCCAGGTGAACCTGCTGGGCGCGGTTCTCATCATCATGTTCGGCTTCCTGTTCGTGACCGTCAGCTCGCGGCTTACCGGTGAAATCGGCTCCTCTTCGAATCCGATCTCCGGCATGACCGTCTCGACCCTCCTTTTGACGTGCCTCATTTTCCTGGCCATGGGCTGGACCGGCACGGGATACCGACTGACGGCCCTCTCCATTGCCGCCGTCGTCTGCATCGCAGCCTCGAATGGCGGTACGACTTCACAGGACCTGAAAACCGGCTGGCTCATCGGTGCAACCCCCTATTATCAGCAGATCGCGATTCTCGTCGGCGCTCTCTCGTCCGCCGTCGTCATCGGCGTCATCCTGCTTGCCCTCGATTCGAGCTCGACCGTCTACGCGAGGCCCCCGGTACCGTTCAAATACCACATCAGCGCCGAGGAAACGGCGAAGCTTCAGAGGGCTGAGCTTCCCGAAGCCGAGCGGCGGACGGATTCCGGTGAGTATAAAATGCTGCGCGTGCATGAAGCCGTCGAAGATGTCCTGCCGGGCCGCTACCTGGTCGATGCAAAGGGAGAAATAGCATATATTATAGATCCTGGCATCAACGGCACAATCGCTCATCGCGACTCCGACATCGTTTATGAAGACATTTCCTCGAAGGGAACGAAGGTCGATGCTTCCCGCCTTTCCGCCCGCGAACGCCGCCGCGGGCCGACGGCCGGAAACGATCAGGCAATGTATCGCGTTCTGCAGCTCGACCAGGAGAGCGAAGGGCTCCCGGAAGGCCGATACCTGATTCTCGAAGACGGAACGGTAAAGTATAAGGTGAACTATACCGGCTCCGTTCCCAAATACGGCGCACCCCAGGCCAAGTTGATGTCGGTCATCATCGACGGCATCCTGACGCAGAAACTGCCCTGGATTCTGGTTTTCATCGGCGCTTTCATAGCTCTTATCATGGAATTGTGCCAGGTTTCGGCGCTGCCTTTCGCCGTAGGCGTCTACCTGCCTCTTTCCTCATCGCTTCCGATCTTCATCGGCGGGGCGATACGCTGGCTGGTTGATCGTTCCTCCAAGAATCAGTCGATTGCTGAAACCGAGTCCAGCTCCGGCATGCTGCTTTCTTCGGGGCTGATTGCAGGTGGCGCAATCGCCGGTATCTTTATCGCATTCCTCGGGGCCAGCGAAGACCTGACCAAGGCTCTCGACATGCATGAGAAAGTCGGAGCCTTCGGGACTTCCGACCTGTACCCGACGCTCATTTTCCTCGGCCTCGGTGCTTTCCTCTTCGCCGTCGGTCGTCAGTGGCTTCTCAAGCCCGCCGCCGCCCCGAAGGAATAACGGCCGGCTTCCATCTCGCAACAGAACGGGCCGGGAGGATTCACGAATCCTTCCGGCCCGTTGTTTTGTATCGGATCTGTGTGTCGTTTCTTCCCGTTTGTCAGTCCGGGAACGAGCGAAGCAGCTTTTTCACCCGGGCGGCGCGGGCTTTTGAAATGTCTCCGACGAGCGTTACTCCAAGGTTGCTTCGGCGCAGCAGCCGCGCGGCAATCGAGTGGATGTCGGCGGGGCGCAGTTTCTGCGTCGCCACAAACTCCTCGGCGAAACTGATCGGTGACGGATACAGCGCTCTGAATGCATATCTGCCGCAAAAATCCCAGACATCGTTCGAGGCAAACCGCTTTGCTTTCACATACTGATACAGCATGTGATCGACCATCCCGGTTTCCAGGGGCTTCCTCGCCAGACGGGCCATGATCCGAAGACACTCCCCCACCGCGTCTTCGAGAACATCCGGCTGTACGGAAAAGTCGATGTGAATCGCGCCGGCGTTTTCATACGAATCGGTGCCGACGCTCAGCGAGTAACAGAACCCCTTGGAATCCTGCATCGCCTGCCGGAGAGGCGATCCTGAGCCCGCGTCGAGAATGCGTACAAGCGATTTCTGAATGTGAAAATCGACGTCGTTGAACGCCAATGCGCGGAATGAAACCCTTACCTGCACCTGACTCCGCGGCGAGTCGACGGCGAGAAGCTTCGGGCCTTTCAGCTCAGCGACAGGGCCGGGGCGCCCGGGCTCCTGAGATGGAGATGCCGGCTTCCATTTTCCGAAAACCTTTTCTGCCGCGATCCTGGCTTTGCGCGGATCGAACCCGCCCGCCAGCGCAACAACCGTCGAGTCGGGTCTGTAATGGCCGTGGAGGTGGGATTCCAGGTGGCGGCGCTGAATGCGCTTTACCGTCTCGGTCGTGCCCAGAATCGGCAGGGCATAAGGGTGATCGCCGTAGATCAGCTGCGAGGAAAGCTGATCTATTGCCGTCAGCTGGCCGTCTTCATCCTCGTCTTCGAGACACTCTTCAAGAATGATGTGCCGTTCCGCCGTAAGCCCGCTGAAGGTCGGCGCCGTGAGCATGCGATGAATCAGCCGCATGGCATCTTCCAGTGACTCGGGAAGCACCTTGCATGAAACGATCGTCATATCTGAAAACGTGGCTGCATTTGATTCTGAGCCGACGCGATCGAGCGCGCAGCTGAGTTCCGAACATGTCGGATATTCAGGAGTGCCACGAAACAGCATGTGCTCGAGGAAATGCGATATGCCGTTATGCTGCGCGGTTTCGAAAATCGGACCGCATCTGATCAGGCAGGCAAACCCGATGGCGGGCGACTGGAACTGGTGAAGCACCAGCTGCATGCCATTCTGCAACCGGATGGTTTCAATCGGCGTGGAAAGACGGCTGAAGGGAAGGAGCATTCGGGATTGGGTGATCTTAATTCTCTGTCTGTATTGATTCTGTTGCCACTGAATCGGTTTCCGCATCATCAATTTCGGCAATCGACCGGGGCAGCGCATTCTCTTTGCGCTCACCGAATGGCGGGAAGTATTTCGGCTTGGCGTCGTTCCGCGGGTCGATCTTTCCGCCCGAACGGGCCCAGATCGTATACCACATGAGAACAATGTCGTTCACCGCTCGTGAATAACAGGAGGCTACCACGGCCCGGCCCTTTTTTACATCCAGGTTGCCGGGGGTGTAATATTCGATCATGGCATCGTAATACTTGTTGGCCCAGAGTGACCAGTACACCATCAGCGCACTGATTCGGTCAACCTGGCGGCTGCCCTCAAACGCAACCCCGAACAGATTGACGTGCTCGTTGATGTCTCTCTCGCTTGCCGCGTGATACGGCTTCTCTTCAATGCCGTCAATGACGACTATCCCCGTATGCAGCGGCTGGACAAGATCTGCCACGTAATGGCTCACCCAGCCGAGCTTCTGGACAATCGCCGCGCGCGGCTTCTTCGCTTTCATATCATCAACGATCTCGTTCACCAGGGCTTCGACCTTGAACGGGCCGTTTCCCATGTCGCTTCCGTGGATGTGAAAAACGTGGTTCCGGAAGTCTTTCAGCTTTGTATCAGGCTCTATGGCGCCCTCGAGCAACGAGCTGAGCGCCGGGTGCTTCGCATTTGCTCCGGTTCCGGTGGCGCCCAAAAAAGCCCTGAAAGCGGCCGGCATGATGAAATAGGCATCGGAGGTGATCTTTTTGTGAGTGCGACCGCCCCATGCGTGTACGGTATCAGATGGAAGCAGCATGGCAGCCAGAAGGCATAACGCATATGCAATAGTTCGTGTACGCATTTGGAAGTCCTTTACGCAAGCCTATTATCGATTAACTATACGTACCGCTTCCAGGGGTGTCAAGAAACACGAGTCACCCCATCCTCTGCCTTGGCGGGGGTGTGATGCTTTCAGCCCCTGAGACTATCCGGTGAATTTCATCTCGTGTTCACAGGCAGAGCCGTCATCACGCTCGGTCTGGCACACATCAGAACCGCATGGGCAGCTGAAAAACGGGGAAAACGAAAAATCCCCCGCCGGAGCGGGGGACCAGGGATGACTCGGTTCACGAAACACTCTTTCCTGGTGTCTTCTCACCTTCGACAGCGGGCTCTTCGTCGCCTTTGACATGGACTTCACTGAAATCGACTTCCTCGGGATTTTCTGACTCGATACCAGCTTCAGAGTCAGGAACCACATGGCGTTTGACTGATTTCTTTTTCTTGTTCCCGCCTTGCCGCTCTTTTTCCATGGGCGGGTTGCTTCGCGCGAACTCGGCAAAATCGACGACAACCTTTTTTTCGAACTGACCGGAAAGATCCTTCAGTTTGTCCGAAAGGACCGTGAAACGATCCATGACGAACTTTCGCTGGTGCTTCGATTCTTCTTTGAGTATGGAAATCTCATCCTGAAGCTCAAGAAGCACGATCAGAATCGGGAGAATAATGAGGGCCACCACCATGTAGGTATCGATCTTCCATTTCAGGAGCATCGAAAGAACCATGGCTCCCCAGAGTATCCAGAGCCAGTGATGGATCTTCATGCTTTCTCCTTCCCGGGCGTGCCTTCCGGAACAAGCTTTCTGAGAACTGCTTCAGCAGACTCGGCCGTGATGCCCGCAAGCAAAAAGGTCTTCTGCTTGCCCTGAGCGCCATGCTCAAGACTCACCTGGCGCTTGGTCAGGCCGAACGTCTTGGCGATAAGAGCGATCAGACCATCGTTTGCCTCGCCCTCGACAGGCGCTGCTTTCACCCTCATTCTACAACGATCCCCGCTGATGTCAACAATCTCTGTACGCGAAGCCCGCGGCACGGCTTGAACACTCAGCATTGTGCCGCGGGCATGTGGTCGAATGCAGGCAAGAGCCATCGGAAACCCTCGTCAGGCCGCTTCCGCGAAAGGCCCCTTGGCCGCTACGGGAACGGCTTTCAGCGTCACCGGGCCGTCATCATTCATCATGGCCATATAGGATTCGAGAACCGTTTTCAATTCGACCTTCAGCATGCGCTTCTGGCGTTTGAGTTCGCGAATCTCCTTGCCGACCATTTCAGATTCGGAACGGGCCTCATCGAGAATCCGTTCAGCCTGAATCTCGGCTTCCTTCACGATCAGCTCCGCTTCTTTCTCGGCATTGTTCTTCAGATCACCCGATGCTTTCTGTGCAGAAATCAGCGTCTGTTTCAACGTCTTTTCAAGTTCCAGATAATCTTTCATCTGGGCCGTCAGCCGCTCGACCTGGTCTTTCAGGTCCTTGCTCTCGGCGTAGACCGCCTCGTACTCGCGTCCGACTTTTTTGAGGAAGTCATAGACTTCGGTCTCATCGAGGCCGCCGATCTTCTTGCGGGAAAACTCACGCTGGTAGATATCAAGTGGCGTAATTCTCATCTGTTTTGCCTCCTAGATGTTTTCCATCAGGACGATGCGGTTTGAATTTGTCCCAAGAAGGTTGTTGGTTACCTTGAAACAGTTGGCCAGCTTGGTGAACTCCTGGCTCTGCACGTAAACCTCCACAACCTTGAACTGGCCGGCATTGTAACGCTTGCTGCAGGTCAGGTTCACGACGGCTTCGTCAAGGTTGAGCAGTTCGCCCTGATACCGCACTTCCCCGACTTCCATCGCAACCAGGCCGCCCTTTTTGACCACGCGATGCAGTTCGGCGAGAGTATCCGAAATGAACTGCATCCATTCCTCGAGATCAGGGGTCTGAACGACGGCTTTTTCAAGCTTCTGCGAGTCGATGCCGCAGAACCAGGTCTCGAGCCAGGTGTCCTGAACGTAATCGACCGTATTGAGGAAGGGAGGAGACGTCACGATCAGATCGACGCTGTTATCCGCCCACCCCTTCAGCTTTCGGGAATCGCCCGTCGTGATCACCGTGTTTTTCCCGTGTTGAGCGATTTCTTCCAGTTGCCCGTCTTTGAGCGCGGTCTTCGCCTTCTTGATGATGCGGGAAGCGATATCCCGATACTCAGGGTCAGCGCCGCGTGTGCGGTTGATCTTGACCTGGTTCGCTTTCGGAATAGAAATCTGCGGGAAGGAATACGCCGAGAAAAAGCCCGGCGAATGACCATGAAGCCGTGAAAGCGCGAGCATCTCGATGAACCGGTCGACCGGGTCACGATGTTTCTTCAGATAGTCCCGCAGATTCAATATTTCCGTATATGTCTGCGGATGATAAAACATGCTCAGATCTTCTTCCCGCGAAAGATCACGTACGGCATCGAGTTTGAGATCGCTCAGACGGCGTTCGACCGCATCAACGGATACGGGATTGACCTTGGGCCATGCGACCCGTTCCGAAAGGGGATTTACATCGTTGCTGTATCCGCGCCGACCGAGAAGATTCGCCTGCAGAAGCGTCGTGCCTCGTCCGCCGAAGGGGTCTCCAACGGAGCCTCCATCCCGGGTGAATTTTCTGATGAAGTAATCGGGCAGCTCGGGTTTGAAGGAAGCCCGATAGGAAAGCGCGTAATGCAGGGAGTGCATCTGGCGCTGCTTCGCCGTCCAGAACTCATCGTAAATGCGGGGAACCGCTCCTGACGGAGTCTCGATGAATCCGGCGTTGCCCTGGAGTGGGCGGACGGACTCGGCTGATGCGGAAAGGGAGTGGGCGCTCATGATGCCTCCGAATACGATTTCTACTGTTCAGGGAAACTATCGGCGCTCCGGAGGGATTTCTTGAGCTGGTCTGTCGAAATCCCGGGGATTTTTTTTGCTCCTTTACATCTTCCTCGTTCATCCTCGATAAGGTGGAACCCGGATCCACTCCTGTATTAATATATTAATACGTGTATATGCATAATAATATATATTGCGATAGATGATAGCCTGCCGTCCGCCGCGTTGAGACTCTCGTTTTGCCCGCTCGCTTGCTTTTCGGCTCCGTCACAAAAATACGGAAAATTTCGAGCCGGGGAAAAGTGATGGAAACTTTCAGGCTGGTGACGGGTAATATGGTATGAAAATAACCGTCGGGAGGAACCCTATGCGCTCAAATCTGCTTCGGCTTCTGCTCGTGATCTCATTGTTCCAGGCTGGTATGCCTTCCTGTGGCAGTGCCGAAGAGCGTGCCGCTGCGGATGACGCGCTTCAGATTCTGGCGGAGCACGAAATCGATAACGACCAGGATCGTTCGAACGATCAGGCGGTTTCCCTGAATATCGGGGCGTCCGCGGCTTCCGGTCCGGCCAGCGTGTTCGGTGGCATGGGGACCGGCGGTTCCCTGGAAAAACCATCTGTTCCCGCCGTGACGATCGCCCTCGCCAGCGATTTGCACGTGGACGAAAAAAACGCGAACACGAACCGCTCGCTCGTGGATGCTGTGAACGATCTGCCTGGCATCTCGCTTGTCGCCATCTGCGGGGATCTTTGCCGGGAAATCGGCTCGAAGGAAGAACTGGCACGCGTTGCGCAGCTTGTCGGGCGGTTCGCCGACCCGGTACTCGCCGTTCCGGGCAATCACGATTTCATGTATCGCGATCATTTCGACAAGAACGGCAAAAAAATCCGTGGTATGCCTTCCGACAAAAAGACAAAGCTGGAGCGATTCCGGCAGGTTCTGAAGCTGAAGTCTCTGCGGTATTCCCGCAAGGCGGGCGGTCATCTGATGGTATTCCTGCCGATCGACGAACTCGATGGAAAACCGCTGGCGAAGCTTTCCGATGCGACTCTGCGATTTTTCAGGGAAACGCTGGAGGCGAATCCAACACTGCCGACGATCGTTTTCTGCCATGCCCCTCTCGAGGGAAGCTACGAGCGGGAAACCGATCTGGGCCCCGTTAACGGGAATGTACAGCCGGCCTCGAAGATCCGGGACATCCTGTCCGATCATCCACAGGTGTTTCTGTGGGTAGCCGGGCATCTCCACATCAAACCCTCGAGCAAGGATTACAACTCCAGGTCGAACAAGGTCGACGGGGTGACCGGCATCCATCTTTCCGATACGCGGAACGGCTCCCCCTGGATCCGTACCATGCGACTGACGCCCGAATCCGTCCTCATCCGGACCTATAACACCGAAACCAGGAAGTATGTCGCCGGCCTCGATCGCACCTTCCGGCACAAGAAAACCGAAACGGCGATGAACCCCCCGGCAGATGATGGCAAGGATACGGGAACGACGACCGGGGCCACCGATCAGGGGAAGCCTTCCGAGACAGGCTCGGATTCAGCGAAAACGAACGGATCCGGCGGGTATGAGGCATTCCAGAAACGACTGGATGCCTTGTTCGAAAAAATCGAAGTCCTGATGAAAAAAGTGCAGACACTGCTGAAACAGGTGTTCAAGTAATCGGTTTGCCGGCTCGTGCTTCTTTTTGAACGTGAAGCTCTGATGTCGGGCACGGGACACTCCATGCCCGGCTGGACGATGCTCGTGTGGATGCGGACCGGCGTCCGATCTCGTATTTCTCGCAGAAGAGATACTGACCCTTTGCCCCGATGACTCCCGAAAATATTCGGATGTTGGGTCTTGGGGGGGGACGATTTTCTGTATCCTAAAATGCTGGTCAAGGTGCGACGCACCGTTTACAATTCGGGCTGGAAAATCGTGACCTCCCGAAAGGAACGCGCACATGGCCACCGAACTGTTTAAAGAACTGCAGGAGGCTTTCAACGGCCGAAAACCCTTCGTTCTCTGCACCGTTGTCGAAGTCGACGGAAGCAGCCCCGGAAAAGCCGGCCAGCGGATGATCGTCTTTGAAGACGGTGAAACGGACGGAACAATCGGCGGTGGGGTCAATGAAGAGCGAACACGCCTGGCCGCCCTGGCCCTTTTTGCCGAGCGTGGCGGAGCACAGCTTCTCTCTTACAACCTCGCGAATGATATTGAAAGCGGCGAGCCGGTCTGCGGGGGAAATGTAAAAGTCTTCATCGAATACATGGCCGATCGAACCCGCATTGTCATTTTCGGCGGTGGCCACATTGGTTGTGCCCTCGCCAGACTTGCATCGCAGATGCGGTTTCACGTGACACTGATCGATGATCGGCCAGAGTATGCGGATCAGTCGAGATACCCCGGGATCGAACATGTAATCTGCAGGCCGTATCCCGGAAGCGTTTCCGCGATCGGCATCGAGGCTACGGATGCCATTGTCATTGTCACGCCCGGCCATCGGCACGATCTTGAAGTTCTTGAGCAGGCTGTTGCTTCGCCGGCTGAATATGTCGGCATGATTGGTTCCGCCCGCAAAGTCGTCGAGATGAAAAAAAGCCTTATCAAGTCGGGGGCTGATCCGAAGAGAGTCGAAAGTGTTTTTGCTCCGATCGGTATCCACCTGGGAAGCAATACCCCCGAAGAAATTGCCCTCGAGATCCTTGCCCAGATCGTGGCGTTTCGGAACGGAATCACCCTGCGTCACACAAGAACGCAGGTGAAATAACTCTCCAGGAATGGATATTCAGGGAACGACCGGAAGTGAAGATTTTCGGGGTAGTAATTTGTAGGGTTTTCACGCAGATCCATGGGGTGGCCCTCTCAGACGGTACAGACCTTTACTGTCTTCTGAATGAAGTGCATACTGGTACATCATGAAACAGCTTTCGCAGGCCGAAAAAAATTAAAAAAGGTTGTTGACTCCGGGAGCGAAG
This sequence comes from uncultured bacterium, assembly GCA_964597625.1. Classification (GTDB taxonomy): domain Bacteria; phylum Muiribacteriota; class Ozemobacteria; order Ozemobacterales; family Ozemobacteraceae; genus MWAR01. The sequence continues at coordinate 118 of CAZQYQ010000045.1, read as the reverse complement.
GCTGGTAATATAGACCCTACCAACGAGGTCACAAACCCCGAAGGAACCGATCGAAAGACCGGAGCTCATTGAGAATAAGATCGAGGGACCAAGGAAGACGCCAAGTGGGCTTCCGATT
>CAZQYQ010000044.1:0-21406 GCA_964597625.1 uncultured bacterium | reverse complement strand
GTGTGCGGCTTCCCGAATCAAGGATGGTTTCGATATCCCGGTGAAGCTCACGGGCGACGATATTGGCCGTCGTTCCGCCGCAGATCGTTTTACGGCCGGGAAACTCGTCGATCAGCCGCGCATATTCAGCATCACGGCCCTTTTCATACGGCGGCCCCGAGAGAACGAGCAGGCGCCGCGGGCATCGGAAATACAGCACGACGGCGGTCATATCATCGCCGGCGCTGCCGTCGGCTTCCTGCTTCAAGCCCTCGTCGAGAAGCTGTTCTGAAAGGCGCTGCGCGGAAATGGTCGGGGAATCGGCAATGCGCCCGCGAATGAACCCGGCTACGCCTTCCCGCTGCCAGCCGAGATGGTGACGGTCGGTTCCGAGGCCGGACTGGCTGATGCCATCAGAAAAGATCACGATGCGGTCTTCAGGCTGCGTTTTGAATTCATATACGCGCAGCACCCTGTCGCGGTGTTTCGGCGAAACCAGTTCATGATAGGGAACCGGCACCGGTTCGCCATCTCGAATCAGGATGAACTGCGGGTTATCGAGCTCGATGATGCGTGTCTGCGACTCCATGCGGCAGTCGATGATCGTGAAGGTCGCGTAACTGATTCTGCGAATCTTGCAGATCGGAAGCGCCTCCATCATGATTTCCGCCGAAGGCAGAATCTGGGCATCGGCCGAGATGAACCTGATCCCCATCACGGCGGTCATCGTCGCGAGAACGTTGGCTTTCAACCCGCTGCCGAGACCGTCCGATAAAACAGAAACGACACGGTTTTCCGCCGGAAATTTGCGCGATCTGAATGCGTCACCGCAGACCCGTTCGCCTTTTTTAGGGCACTGGGCCTGGCCGACTTCCAGGAACAACCCCCCGTTCATTCGGGTTTTCTCCAGTTTGGCATCGAAAATGCCGATGTTGTGCCGGCTTCAGAGGTATCCTGCCGGTTCGAATAATCGTCGGCCAGCCGCCGCAGAAGAATCTCGGTTTCGGCCATGTTTTCACCAAGCAACGCGGCGATTTCCTGGACGGTCGTGAGATTCTTTCTGATGACTTCTTCGGCCCGCCGGGAAATCTCTTCGCGATGCGTCTCTGCCTGCGTGACGTCGAGAATGATGCCGCCCACGACCTGGTGCGCCTCGATCGTGAAGATCGTGACATTGAAGACCTTGTCCTCAACCTGCAGAGTATCCTTGTGAAGCTCGTGCCCGTTGCGGATCACGGCCCTGAACAGCTCGGAAAAAGGAATCAGCCGGTCGAGCATCGCACCTTCGAGCCCCGGAATGACTTCGAAAACGCTTTCGGCATCGCGGCCGAACATGCTCGCAAAATGTCCGTTACACTCGATCACCTTTCCGGCTGCATCCGCAATGACGACTCCGCACGGCATGCACTTGAGAAGGGCGTTTGCCTTCTTCTGCGTCTGTCTGCGAAGCCACGAAAGACACATATTCGGCTCGGCGCGGCCATCCAGAAGCGCGCGGGCAAACTCCCGGCAGGTGTTGTACCCACAGCCACCACAGTTGAGTTCGTCAGCTGAATCGCGCTTTCCGACACGCCTGAGCGCTTCGAGAACCTGCTCTTCGGTGTGCGACGGCGGCAGAACGGCCCCCCCGGTGAGCGGGAGAAACGCCGGGGGTTCGGGCGCAATGGTCGGCGGAGCGTTTCTCTTCACCTGATTCATGACCTCGAGCCGTCCGGTGAGCCCCGCGGTGCTGCGCACGCAGCCAGGTCCGTTCATGCATCCGCCCGGGCAGGCAAGCGCTTCGATGAACACCGGTCTCGCAAGCTGATCGGGATTGCATGTCCGCAGCGTCTCCTCGAGTTCGGCAATGCCGCTCATCGAGATGAATTCGACGTCTTCGAGGCCCGGAAAATGTTCCAGCGAGCCAATCATGCCGTGCGGAACCGGGTACAACCGCCCTTCACGCGCCGCATGCGGAAAGAACCGGTCCTCCGGCATCACGGGCGCGGCAGAGTTCTGGTCACGCCCCGCTTCCTGCAGCATCGAGCGGACATCGGAAAAGGTTATCGCCGCGTCGAGCAGCTCCGGATGTGCATCTGCTTCTCTTTTTTTGGCGACGCAGGGACCGGCAAAAACAATGAATGACTCAGACGGGATGCGCGCGCGGAGGAACCCGGCATGAGCAAGGACAGGAGAAGGCATGTCAGCCAGAAACGGCACCAGCCTTGGAATATATTTATTGATATATTCCACCACGGAAGGACAGGCGGTCGAAATCGTGAGTCGCGGCACGGTCGGCCGTTTCAGATGATTCGCCAGGGCGGAATTCACCATTTCGGCGCCCAGCGCGGTTTCGCTGACCCCGGCAAACCCGATGCCCCGCAGGGAGCCGATGAGGCTCAAAACCGGCCAGCCGGCAAACTCAGAAACATATGACGGCGCCAGCGAGAGAAAAACGGGCCGGCCGGATTCGAGCATCGCACGAACGCGCGGCAGATCATTGCGTATATGCTTCGCCTTCGCCGGACAGACTCTCACACAGTGGCCGCAGGAGATGCACAATTCAGGAACGACAGCAGCGCGGCCGCTTTCGATCTTGATCGCCTTGACCGTGCAGTGACGCACGCATTTATAGCAGTCCTGGCACTCGTTCTGCGACGTGTAGATCGGAAATCCTGCGTTCATTGTCTGCCTCGTTCCAATAGGCGTTCAGGCGGCCATCGTTTCGAGAAGTTCGCGACGAAGAAGCATTTCGAGCGTTTCATGATCGCGAACGACATACTGTTTTCCATCGATATGAACGAGCGGGCCGATCGAGCATTTGTTCTCGCAGCGGCTGCCGCGCAGCTCGACCTGCATCGAAAGGTTGTGGCGCACGAGGAAATCGAGAATATACTCGAGGTTTCCCTGATTACCGCGACTGAAGCAGGAACTGCCCATGCAAACGACGATTTTTCTGTTCATACTGTTTTTCCTTCCTCGGCAGGGATCTGTTGATCACGCTCTCGAATTCGTTTGGAAAGAACGGCCAGCTCTGAGATCAGACCGGCTTTCTGTACAATGATTTCGTCTGGAAGCTGCAACCGGGGTGTCGTGAAATCCCAGATTGCTTTGATGCCTGATGCGACAAGCAGCTCAGCCGCTTCCTGGGCATCGATGTCTGGAACGGTAAGAACCGCTATTGCGACATGCATTCGTTCGACGAGGTTGCCGATTTTTGAAATCGGGAACACCGGTTTTCCCCGTATTCCGGCAGGGAAATCCGATGCATGCTTGTCAAACCCGGCAACGATCTGAAGCCCTGCGACGCGAAAGCCGTCGAAGGCCAGGAGAGCTTCGCCGAACCCGCGGACTCCGACCAGAAAGATGTCTTTCGTGTTGTTCCAGCCGAGATACGCCTCGATCGAGGAGATCAGAAACCGCAGATCGAAACCGACCCGCGGAGTTCCGCTCACACCGGTCAGCTGGAGATCTTTCCGGATCACGATTGCCGGCAGATGAAGCGCATCGGCAATGTGGGTCGTCGAAACGAATTCGCGGCCTGCACCAAGCATCTGGCGGAGAATTCCAAGATAGGCAGGCAGGCGCTGTATCGACTGCAATTTCGGGCTCGATTTTGCTGTGGCGTTTTTCACGTTTGAACTCCAGATTAGAGAATTTATTCTCGATATTCTGATATCTAATTAAACCCTAAATACGCATTTGTCAAGTTCATTTTTTCGCTCTGTCACAGCTTTGCGAAATATTTCACCATCATCCATCTCTCCCGGAGGGATTCCATGGTCTCTCCCAGAAGGGGAAATATCATTTCCCCGACCACTCCCAAACAGCATGGCAATGGTGGACCTGGCACTTCTGGGAGGCCACGGATCTCGTATCTGGTCGCAAAAGACCTCAAGAGACCTGCTGGAATGAGCTTCACCACAAGAAACCAGGCATGCCGGCCAGTCTGTTCGGGATACCGGCCGGGGGTCAGGTCTGCACCCGGAAAATGGACGGGTTCAAACCGGATGGGATCGCCGACATCAACCGGATACCCATAAAACATATGAAGACCTGGTAATAACTACTTAAAACAGCCTTCAATAAAACATGTGAAAAAAAGCACTTGCACTTTTCGGGGAATTCGGTTATATACATATACGAGAGCTAGTGAAATTATTCACTAGCTCTGAAAAGGGGAAGTTAGAGCATGGTTTTTGATAATCTTTCAGAAACAGTCTCTCCGATCATGCAAGGATGATATTTATCCAAGGCTCATGTTCTCATAACATTGAATTAAAATGATCTCTGCATACTACTATTAAATTAGAACACTGAAGGGAGAATACCCATGGAGTTCATGAAAATCAGAAACGTTGAAGAGCTCGAAACCCTCATTCAGAAAGTGAAAGCAGCTCAGAAAGTCTATGCCACCTTTCCACAGGAAAAAGTAGATGCGATTTTCCGGGCCGCATCGATCGCCGCAAACTCGAATCGCATCTTCCTCGCGAAGGAAGCCGTCGCTGAAACCGGCATGGGCGTGGTTGAAGATAAAGTCATCAAGAACCACTTCGCTTCTGAATATATTTTCCACAAGTATAAGGATGAACGCACATGCGGAATCATCTTTGAAGACCGCACCACAGGCATTCAGAAGATCGCAGAACCGATCGGCATCGTCGCGGGGGTCATTCCGACGACGAACCCCACTTCGACGACGATTTTCAAATCGCTCCTGGCATTGAAGACCCGCAATGCGATTATCTTCTCGCCGCATCCACGCGCAAAGAAATGCACGGTCGCAACCGCTCAGATCATGCTCGAAGCAGCGATGAAAGCAGGCCTGCCAGAGTTCATTCTCGCCTGGATTGACGAGCCGACCGTGGCGCTTTCCCAGCATCTCATGAAACACCCCGACATCAGCCTCATTCTCGCAACCGGCGGCCCCGGCATGGTGAAAGCCGCTTACTCGTCAGGCAAGCCGGCGATCGGCGTCGGCGCAGGCAACACCCCAGCCGTCATCGATGAAACCGCGCATCTGAAGATGGCCGTAAACTCGATTCTGATGAGCAAGACGTTCGATAACGGCGTGATCTGCGCTTCCGAGCAGTCGGTCATCGTCGTTGACAGCCGCTATGAAGCCGTGAAGCAGGAATTCATCGATCGCGGCGCATACATCCTGACCCCGGAGGAAAAAGCGAAAGTCGGCGCAGTGCTGATCGTCGACGGAACGATCAATGCGGCGATCGTCGGGCAGCCTGCGTCAAAAATCGCCGCCATGGCCGGAGTGACGGTTCCGGAATCGACGAAAGTGCTGATCGGTGAAACCGAGGATATCGCGAACGCGGAGCCGTTTGCGCACGAGAAACTTTCGCCCGTCCTGGCTCTGTACCATGCAACCATCTTCTCGGACGCAGTCAGCAAAGCGGCTCGACTGGTCGAGTTAGGCGGCCCCGGCCATACATCGGTTCTCTATACCGACCTCAAGAATCTCGATCGCATCCGGCTGTTCGGCGAGAGTCTCAAAACCGGCCGGATCCTCGTGAACATGCCCGCCTCGCAGGGCGCGATCGGCGACATCTACAACTTCCGCCTCGAACCGTCTCTGACGCTTGGCTGCGGCTCCTGGGGCGGTAACTCGGTCAGCGAAAACGTGGGGATAAAACATCTGATGAATACGAAAACCGTTGCAGAACGCAGAGAAAACATGCTCTGGTTCAGGGTTCCGCCCAAGGTCTACTTCAAGCAGGGCTGTCTGTCGCTCGCTCTCGAAGAACTCGCCGGCCGCCGCCGCGCATTCATTGTCACGGACAAGCCGCTCTACGACCTGAAATATACCGAGCGGGTGACGTCGGTTCTCGAACGAATCGGCATCGAAAGCGACATTTTCTCGGAAGTAGAACCTGATCCCTCCATTTCGACGATTTCGCGTGGTCTGCAGCGCATGAACAGCTTCAAGCCAGATATCATCATCGCGCTCGGTGGCGGCTCCCCCATGGACGCGGCAAAAATCATGTGGCTGATGTATGAGCATCCCGAAGTCAATTTCGAAGGCCTGGCAATGCGGTTCATGGATATCAGAAAGCGCATCTACTCGTTCCCGAATATGGGCCAGAAGACATTGATGGTCACGATTCCGACGACATCAGGCACCGGCTCTGAAGTGACGCCGTTCGCCGTCGTCACCGATGAAAAGACCGGCATGAAATACGCGATCGCCGATTACGCGCTGACCCCGCACATGGCGATTGTCGATCCCGACCTGGTCATGAACATGCCGAAACGGCTGACCGCCTACTCAGGCATCGATGCGGTAACGCACGGGCTCGAAGCCTTCGCCTCGGTTTTCGCATCGGAATACACGAACGGCATGGCGCTCGAATCGCTGCGGCTGCTGTTCAAGTATCTGCCCTCGGCCTATAAAAACGGCGCGAGCGATCCGAAGGCCCGCGAGAAGGTTCACTACGCCTCGACCCTTGCCGGAATGGCTTTCGCAAACGCCTTCCTCGGCCTGTGTCACTCGATGGCCCACAAGCTCGGATCGATGTTCCATATTCCGCACGGGCTGGCAAACGCGCTGATGATTTCCCATGTGATTCTGTACAACTCGACTGACGCGCCCCGCAAGCAGACCCCGTTCCCGCAGTACAAGTATCCGGTTGCCAAGGATCGTTACGTTCGCATAGCCGAGTATCTGGGTGTCTCAGGAACCACGGCCGATGAAAAGGTCCAGGGGCTTGTCGCCAAGATCGACGCGCTGAAAAAAGAGCTCGAACTGCCACTCACAATCAAGGAAGCCGGCGTGAACGAGTCTGAATTCACCGCAAAACTCGATGAACTTTCGGAAATGGCTTTTGACGACCAGTGCACCGAGGGAAACCCGCGCTTCCCGCTCATCAGCGAGATCAGAGAGTTGTTCAGAAACGCATTCAACGGCAACTGACGTTCAGCCGCCCATCACACAGGCAGGGTCCGGGGAAACCCGGACCCTGTCGCATTTCAGCGGTCTCTGGCGTAAGACGGCCGGATGGATTTCATGGTATCCTGATGAAGGCAGTATGAACGACGACAAAATCCGGCTGAAAAGCCCTCTTGCAAATCGATTTCTGGGATCCATCCTCCTTTGTCTCAGTTTGAGCCTTCCCTTTTCCTTTCTCCGGATCCCTGTGACCGGTCTTCAGCTCGGAAATATTTCCCATCTGCTTGAAGTCGTTGTTCTGGGTGTTTTTTATGCATTCAGAAAGCGCATCGGCCCTGACAGACTGTTCCTGGCGACCATGGGAATTGTCATGCTGTTCATCCCGGTGGGCTTCATTCACCTGGGCCCGCTTACCGCAAATATGCTCCTCGCTCCGTTTGTTCCGCTTCTTTTCCGGATCGTGTATGGGCCACGGGCCGCCTGGTTCGGACTCGCCTACATCCTGCTCGTCATCAGTTTTTTCGGAATTCTGTTCTGTACGAGTCGCCTGTCATTGAATTTCGATCTGGCCGCATATATGCGCGCCCCCCAAATCTGGCTTTACAACATTTTCAACATCGCCCTGGCCACGATCATGTTCTTCAGCATATACACTCCCGCTGAAGTCAGAGTCATGGAAAAGCAGGCATGGTTCAATGCCATCTTCGACGGTGTCAACGACGCGATTTTCATTCGTGACGCCGCCACCGGAACGGTGATCGACATCAACCAGCGCGTGATCGAACTGTTCGGCTATACCCGCGAGGAAGCTCTTGCAGGTCCGATCGGTTTTTTAAGCGCAGATATCGCTCCCCACACCCGAAGCGGAATCGCCGAGAAATTTCAGCAGGCCATTCTTGAAGGCTATGCCACCTTCGACTGGCATGTACGCCGGAAAGACGGCAGCCTTTTGTGGGTTGAGGGTGATATGCGCAAGCTTCGCATCGGGGATGCCGATGTCGTCATTATCGCCATTCGTGACAACACGGCACGCAAAGGAGCGGAAGAGGCGCTTCGCGAAAGCGAAGATAAATATCGGCAAGTATTTGAAATGGAGTCTGACGCTCATTTTCTGATAGAGAAGGAAACCGGGCGCATTCTCGAAGTGAACTCCGCGGCCTGTTCCCTGTACGGATATTCACGCGAAGACCTGTTGACGATGAAGAACTTCGATCTTTCTGCCGAGCCCAGAGACACGGCTCACCAGACAAAAACAGAGGGCACGCTCATTCCGGTCCGGTATCACAAAAAGGCAGATGGCAGCGTCTTCCCTGTCGAAATCACCGCGGGACATTTTACGCTGGGCGGTCGCAGAGTTCATCTGGCAGCGATTCGTGACATCTCCTTCCGACAGAAAATCGAAGAGCAGCTTCAGCAGGCGAAGAAAATGGAATCGATCGGCAGACTTGCCGGCGGCATCGCGCATGATTTCAACAACCTGCTCTCGCCGATCATGGGCTTTTCGGAGCTGATGCTCAAATCCGGTTCGTCCGATTCCCCTCACCGGGAGTGGCTGAAATCGATTCTGAAGGCAGCCGAACGCGCCAGGGACCTGACGCGGCAACTCCTCGCCTTCAGTCGGAAACAAGTCCTGGTCATCAAGCCTGTAGCACTGGAAACAGTCTTGAAAGGCCTCGAGCAGATTCTGCGCCGCACGATCCGTGAAGATATCCATATCGAAACTTCGTTTCAACCCCGCATTGGCATCGTTCGGGCGGATGTGGGTCAAATCGAGCAGATTTTGATGAATCTTGCCCTGAACGCGCAGGATGCAATGCCGCAAGGCGGCTTTCTGCGCCTGGGTCTGTCCGAGACCATGTTCCGGCCAATCGGTGCCGAAGCTCCAAGCGATGCCGTTGCAACGCCTCACGTCATGCTTTCGGTCAGTGATACCGGCTGCGGCATGGAACAGGACGTTTTGCAGCACCTGTTCGAGCCGTTTTTCACGACGAAGGAAAAGGGGAAAGGCACCGGCCTCGGTCTTTCGATGGTCTACGGAATCGTCAGACAGCATGGCGGATACATCCAGGCGAACTCGACTCCCGGCGTCGGAACGACATTCATCATTTACCTGCCTGTCATCACCGACCTCCTTGAGCATGAGAGCGAGCCGAACGACCTCCGGGAACCCGTTGCCGGCGGCACCGAAACAATTCTGATCGTCGAAGACGATGAGATGGTGCGGAGAATGATCCAGGTGATTCTCGAACGGCAGGGATACAAGGTTCTCATGGCCGGAAGCGGCCCCGAGTGTCTCGAACGGCTCGAAAGCCTTGCGGTTGGAATAGACCTGCTTGTGACCGACGTCATCATGCCCGGAATGAATGGAAGAGAGCTTTATGAGAAGATGAGCGAGCGCATCGGCCCGCTCAGAGTCATGTTCATTTCAGGGTATGACCCGAATGTCATCGCCAAGCATGGAATTCTCGACGAGAACCTGCACTTCCTGCAGAAACCCTTCACCCCGGATCAACTCTGCGCAAAGGTTCGCGAAGCCCTCGAAGCCTGAGGATCAGCCGATAAACTCCGCTGCCGGCCGGTCAGGAAAAAGCGGCATATCAGGAAATATATTAAATAGTATATTTTTAACATTTCCATCGGGCGGGCAGACAATGCGCAGCCGCCGGCGGAGCCATGGATGATCGAAACTGATGCTGACGGCCATCAATAGCATCCGGTCGCACTGGAACCGTTCTCTGCAAACCTGGTTGTGATGTCTGTCGCCCTGGGATGTATCGCCGATGACCGGGTGCGCGGCACCGGAAAAATGTCTTCTGATCTGCTGGCGACGCCCAGTCTGGGGATATACCTCGACGAGCGAATATCGGCTGGAGGGGTGGGGCGGCACCGGAATCGGCAGCTCAACGGCGGACAGGGTCCGATACCTGGTAACAGCCTCCTGAAGCGGTTCGCCGGGCCATTGTCGCATCTGCCGGTCGATGATTCCCTCGGGCGGGCGGAACCAGCCCCTGACGGCAGCCAGGTATGTCTTTTCAACGGTTCTTGCCTCAAACTGTGCCGACAGCTTCCCGGCAGCTTCCGAGCTGAGGGCCATCACAAGGGCCCCCGAAGTTGCCCGGTCGAGGCGATGCACCGGATACACCCGCCGCCCGAGCTGCCCGCAGATGATCGGCAGAAGCGACTCGGCCGTCGCGTCGGCGATTCTTGTCGGATGCACCAGCAGCCCGGCAGGCTTGTGAATCACCACATACCATTCATCAAGATATAATACCGGCAGCTGATACCCGATATCCATGGGTTCAGATGTTGGTGTGACAGAGATGGTCGTCATGTCTCTTTGAGTTCGGCTGTTCCTGTCGATGTGCGCCCGGTGCCTGGTGGTTCGTTGAAGTACCCGTGGTCAGGGTGACAGAGTTTCGCATGAATGGGGTAAAATGGCAATACGAGGGTATGAATCGGGAGCGTCTTCATGGCAGGAAAACCGGGCGTGAAATCATCTGTTGCGGAACTGCTGGACCGGATCAATGACGAGAACGCGCTGGAAAAGCTCGTGGCACGGAAAGCAGAAGCTGTTCCGGCTGTTTTAAACAGGATCAGGGGCATGAAACCGGGCCTTTCGATCGAGGATGACTGGCTTTGCCGGGTTCTGAAAGCCGCATCGGATGATCCGCTGGGCGATCTGCTTTCCGTCATTTCCCGAATCGATTACCCCAAGATTCGATGTTTCAAAATGGCGGTTCACACCTGGGCTTTCCCCACCGACACGCAACGGCTCCTTGAATGTCTCGGGAAAATGGTCCCCATGGCGTTCAAACCGAGGGCGGGCGCCTTTCCGAAAACCTTCAGCCATTCGTGCCGCATGCCGGCCACCGTCATCCTGCTCGAAGTGTTAGCCCGGATGAAATGCCGTTCAGCCGCTGAACCGGCCCGGAAGCTTTTTCTGGCCGCCCAATCAAAGCTTGTCGAAACGACACAAACGGAAACATCGATCATTGAATCTCTCAAGCGCGACGTGCTGCCTCTGCTTGCTGCATCGGCCGCTGCCCTTCTGGCTCTGAACAAATCAGGCATCCCGGCAGCGATGGAAGAACGCGAAGCCTGGGAATCAGCATGCGTCAGAACAGCCCTCGACCCCGTCATGCATCCCGCAACCGGCGCATTCGATCCGCCCCTGTCCTTTCTGTTCATCGGCTCACCGTCTGTTGCCGGCTGCATTCTGACACGCATCATGGCAGAATCGGAAGGAAGCGACGGAGTCCTCCGCATCATCGGCGCAGAACTCAGAGAGGCCCGCAAAAGCGGCCTTTCAACAGCCATCGAAGTGGCATCAGACAGCGGAAAAGAACAGGCGCAAAAGCTGGATGAGCTGGTCACAACCGCCGGCGAGTGGGGAACATTCGTCGACATTCCGGCCTGGGCCGCGATGGAAATCCGACGCAGCCAGGGTTCCGGCTCGGTTTCGGCACAGGCGCTGGAGCTGTTTCGAAATGCCATGATCAGGACATCGTTGATTCATGATGCTCTCGAACAAATCGCTGATGAAATGCCTCTGACGAAAATTCCAGCGATCACCGTCGAAGCGACTCTTGCGAACCGGGTAAGCGATAACGCCTTCAGAACCCTTCAGGAACATGCCGAAACACTCCTGAATACAAATCTGAAAAAAGCCGGCATCCCCGTCATTCAGGGACTGTCCTGGATAGCTCCCAAGGGCGCCTGGCACACGCTTCATGATCTCAACAGCCTCGATGCTCTCGAAGAAACGCTCCGCGCCATATACCATTCGATACACGATTTCGCCACGACTCTGTCACCAGGGAATACGCCAACACCGGCTCAGCCAGACCCAACCACCAATCTTCGCATGGTGTTTCCCCACACGCTGTGCCGTCACGCAATCTATCGAACGCTGATCTGCGAACTCAAGCATCTGAATACTGACAACTATACCAATCTGCTTTCAATTGTACCCGAAGCCGAGATGGAGTGCGATGCAGGCATGATTTCGGCAATCGCAAAATGGATCGGGGAAGATGATGCGGAGCCATTCAACGCGCTGCTCGCGCGATTTCTCAATCATCGCCTCGTGCGCGATGACATGGGGCTGGTCGAACGGATCGTATCGAACCTTGCACGCACACCGAACCCCGCATTCGCCGCACCGCTGAAAACGCTGAAACGGCATATCATACGATCCGTGCCAGCTCAGACGGAGAACCGGTTCCATGCCCTGCAGACGATCGACGGACTTCTTCTCTCCGTCGGAAATGAGGGCGCGGTCACGGGATTTTTGAAAAAGCTTGCCGCGAAAGGATATGTCCCGACCGAAGAGAAAATGACCATCCTGCGGCTCGCCGCGAGCGGCAGCGTCACGCTCGACCAATCTCTTTTCGAAAACCTGTTTGCAGAGGCAATCGAGTCGGAAAATCCGACCTATCCGAGCTGGACATCCGCTATCACCGGCAACCAGGCACGGGAATACCTTCTGAAAATTCTGCGTGAGAAAAACTCACCGGATTCAAAAGTCATTTCAGTCGCGAAATACTGTTTCTGGGCCAGGAGAGACGGAATACCGGCTGCAGCCCTGGCGCCGATTCTCGAACGGCTTGGCCCGGCGGTTACCGCGGCTCGCGGCAGCCCCGGAGAAACCTGGGAAGACCGCAACTGGGGCGGCTACAACACAAGCAGTGCGGAAGACCTTGCCTGCGCGCTCAGCCTCGCGGTGAAGGGTTTTGTCGAGAAGGACTGCAAGGCGGTCGGCTGGCCTGAGCTGATCGCCGGACTGGCCACATTGGACTCGATCGATCTGGGAAAAATCACCCTGGGCGATACGACAGGCACCGGATTCAACGTTTCGAAGATGAACCTTTTCACGCGGCTTACGACAAAGATTGGCCGTCTGCACTCTCCCGAACTCGACACGGCCCTGGCTGCGCTTGCGCCGAAACCGGCTGCAGGCCAGGGAAAAAGGTCATAAGCGGCTTTTCCGTCCGGCATAGCCGAAGTGTCGAAGCCCTGACAGCGCCCGGCGGTATGCCTTTTGGCTGCCTTCCTGTGATCGAACCTGCCTTTCGCAGATGAACAGTAAAATTGAACAGATCCGCACAAAACTCCAGAGAGAGATCTGCCGATAGCTGATTGACTGAATAATTTTTCGGCCGGGGATTTTCTCTTTGGGGGGTTTCTGGATGAGCCGATCGTTCCGGACATTCATCACCAGGTCTCTGCTCTGCGGACTGCTTGCCGCTGCTTTGATCATGATCGGCTGCGGCGGCGGTGGCGGCTCTTCGCCCGTTGCCCCGAGTCTTGATCAGCAGCTATCCTGGACAACCCCACTCGCGAAAGTCCGGCAGGCGCTTCAGACCGCCACCGGGACACTCTGGACGGCCGATGAAACCGGCGTCACCCTGAATTTCACCCAGGAAGAAGCCGCCGCGCTTTGCGGGTTAATCCCCGACCCGCTGCTGTCGACTTTTTCCACGAGCCTGCGCGGGGAAACCGGCTTCCCGAACCCGACAGCCGATTCAGGATTTCGCATGTCGGAACTGCCCCGACGATTCTCCTGGCTCGATAAAGACGGGCGGAACTGGACATCCCCGGTGAAAACGCAGGGGAAATACGGAACCTGCGTCGCGTTCGCAACACTCGCGGCAATGGAAGCAGGTTTCAGAATTTCCCGAAACCAGGCAACCGCTTCCTATGATTTCTCAGAATGGGATCTGTGGCTGAACGGAACGAAGGGCAAACAGCCCATACCAGGCGGCTGGTATCCTTCGGCCGCCGCCGAATACCTCGCCGAGACAGGCGTTCCATACGAGGAAACATGCCCGTATTCCGCCATTCCGAACATCCCGGCCATGCCAGACAATATCGATAGATCCAAAATTGCGGGTTGGTCTCTGATCAGCGGCCGCAGCGCTCTCAAGCAGGCTCTCCTGCAAGGGCCGGTCGTCTCGTCGATGCGCGTGCAGGCTGATTTCTTCTTTTATAAGAGCGGCGTCTACTCGCCGCAGGTCGGCCCCGTGATCGGGGATCACGCGATTCTGCTGATCGGGTACGACGACAACCAGCAGTGCTGGATCGGCCAGAACTCCTGGTCCACGTTCTGGGGCGAGAACGGGTTTTTCAGAATTCGGTTCGGCCAGATCAACGATATCGGCATTCAGCTTTCCATCACGGCAAACGACGATACGAAAATCGCCGATGCATCGACACCTTCAGAGGCCACAGCACAAACCGCAGCTCCTGAAGAGATCGGCTCAGCTTCGTTTGTCCTGAACATCGGGCCGTATGTCCGCGATGTCACGGCCACATCGGCAATCGTCTGCTGGACGACGAATGCAGATACGCTCTCGCAGGTCGAGTATGGAACAGGCGTCGCGCTTTCAAAAACGGCTGCGGAAACCGCACCCTCAAGCAGACACTCCGTGCGACTTTCAGAACTGTCGGAAGCGACTTCCTACCGGTTTCGCGTCTCTGCGCAAACAGACGCCGGACCGGTTCTGCTGTCGACAACGCAGATGTTTTCAACGCTGGCCGCCACGGCCACGGCATCCCCGACTCCCATCATCTATGATGTCGCCGCTACGGGAATTACCAAAGACACGGCTCTCATCACCTGGAAAACGGACAAGGCAGCGAGCGGCAGAGTCTACTACTCGAATATCTCATACGCTTCAAATACGACGGATCTGCGGCTTCTGACCGCACATTCGATCACTCTCAAAAATCTCACCGGCGGAACCCGCTACGACTTTTATGTGACGTCGGCGATTGAAACCCAGGTCGCGACGTCCGAGCCCGATATTTTTACAACGCTGGAAAGCGCTCCTCCGGTCATTACCGATATTTCGGCGCATACCATCACGAAAAACTCGGCAACCATCGTCTGGAAGACCGACGAGCTTTCGACATCGCAGGTTGAATACGGCAAAACAGAGGCCTACGGCCTGGTTTCAGCGTTAAGCACCACGCCGGCGTATGGCCACCAGGTGGTCCTGACCGGGTTGGCCCCCTTTACCGATTATTACTACCGGGTCCGGTCGAACGATGCGAACAAGAACGAAGCGGCTGCAGCCGCGTCCCTGCCTTTCAAAACGCTTTCCGATGCCGCAATCACCGTTGATACCGCCCCCCTGACGATTTCCGAGGCTTCCGCGACCGCCATAACGAAATCATCGGCAAACATCGTCTGGCTGACGGACAGGCTCTCGACGGCACAAGTGGAATACGGCATCACACCTGCGTTCGGCATGGTCACGCCGGTGACCTCGACGCTCGCCTACGGCCATCTCGTGACGCTGTCCGGGCTCTCGCCCTCGCAGACCTATTATTTCCGGGTTCGCTCGAAAGATGCGAAAAATGCCGAGGCCTCCTCCACCGCCGATCCGTTCACCACTCTTTCGGGAACCCTCCCCACTCTCGATGCCGCCGCACCGGTCATTTCCGAGGCTTCCGCGACCGCCATAACGAAATCATCGGCAAACATCGTCTGGCTGACGGACAGGCTCTCGACGGCACAAGTGGAATACGGCATCACACCTGCGTTCGGCATGGTCACGCCGGTGACCTCGACGCTCGCCTACGGCCATCTCGTGACGCTGTCCGGGCTCTCGCCCTCGCAGACCTATTATTTCCGGGTTCGCTCGAAAGATGCGAAAAATGCCGAGGCCTCCTCCACCGCCGATCCGTTCACCACTCTTTCGGGAACCCTCCCCACTCTCGATGCCGCCGCACCGGTCATTTCCGAGGCTTCCGCGACCGCCATAACGAATTCATCGGCTCAGATCGTCTGGCTGACGGATAAACTCTCGACAGCCCAGGTGGAATACGGAACGACGCCCGCCTTCGGTCTCGTTACGCCCGTGAGTTCAACTCTTTCCTTCGGCCACCTGGTGAATCTGTCGGGACTTTCGGCTTCACAGACCTATTATTTCCGGGTTCGCTCGAAAGATGCAAAAAGCATCGAGGCAACCGCTGTCGCCGGTCCGTTCACCACTCTTCAAAATACGTTCCCCCCCATTGATACGAGCCTGCCGCAGATTACCGAAGCTTCTGCAACGGCCATAACGAAATCATCAGCCCAGATCGTCTGGCTGACCGACAAGCTCACCACCGGTCAGGTCGAATACGGCACGACGCCGGCATTCGGGTTGCTGACGCCGCTTCTTCCGACTCTGGCATACGGACACCTGATCAACCTTTCCGGGCTGAGCGCTTCGCAGACGTATTACTTCCGGGTTCGTTCCAAGGATGAGAAAAACGCCGAGGCATCCTCTACCGCCGAACCGTTCACGACTCTTCAGACGACCGTCCCGACGATCGTCGTCACGGTTCCGCAGATCACCGATGCCTCCGCAACCGCGATCACAAGATCGTCTGCAGATATCGTCTGGCTCACCGACACGCCTTCGACGGCACAGGTCGAGTATGGAACGACACCCGCCTTCGGCCTTGTCACGACGATGAACACAACACTTTCCTACGGCCACCTGGTCACGCTGTCGGGTCTTTCGACCGCGCAGACGTATTATTACAGGGTCAGATCGAGAGATGCGAAGAATAATGAAGCATCCGCGACCGCGTCTGTTCCCTCTTTCACCACGCAATCCGCCTCGACGCCGGCCGTCGATCCAACCTCGCCGGTCATTTCATCCGTCTCGGCCACGCTTGTCACCGGAACAACGGCTACCATCGTCTGGCTGACGAGCGAACCAGCCACGACCCAGGTCGAATACGGCCCGACCGATGCCTACGGCTGGATCATGCCGATCAACACGACGCTCGTACCGAGTCACAAAATGGTTCTGTCGGGATTGTCCGCCTCACAGACCTATTATTTCCGGGCCCGGTCGAAAGATGCCGACAACAACGAAGCCATTGCCTCCGGCTCCTTCTCCACACTCGACACGACGATTCCCGCCCTGTCCAATATCTTTGCAGGTTCCATCACCGGGAACTCTTCCGTCATCAGCTTCCTCACGAACGAACCCTGCACGGCCCAGGTCGAGTATGGAATGCTCGATTACGCCCTTGTCGCTTACTCATCCGGCGCCGCCTCCACGACGTTCTCGATCCCGCTGACCGGTCTGTCACCCCGGCAGAATTACAAGTACCGCATCCGCATATACGATACTTCACGAAATACGGCCATCTCTTCGATCTTCACTTTTACAACGCTTGATATTATACCTCCAGTTATATCCGCTGTCACCGTGACGGGAATAACGAGCTCAACCGCCGTCATCTCCTGGAAGACGGACAAATCGGCGAGCTCCGTCATCGGCTGGGGCCCCACGGCCGGATCCAACGCGGACGGGGAAATCACCGACCCGGTTCTGAACCTCTCCCATTCGGTCAAAGTCACCTGGCTGATCGACCCGACAGCTGCAACGAAACATTTTTCCCTGTCTGCAACCGACATCCTTGGAAATTCGGCGACGTCGGGCGACCAGGTCTTCTATCTGCCTCTCGCAATCAACGAGATCGCGGTTTCCGGGATCGTCGCAACCTCCTCGACCATCACCTGCACGACCAATCTGCCGGCAGCCTCGGTTGTCGAGTATGGGCTCACCGCCGCCTACGGGAACCAGACCACGATGACGCCGGTCCCGTTGCCCTTCGGAACCTCCCACAGTGCGGTGTTGAGTGGTCTTGTCCCGATTTCGACCTATCATTTCAGGATTCGATCTGCCGATCAGATGGGCCGGGAAACGGTTTCGAATGATCGGACCTTCTCCACGCCCGTGTCTGCCGCTCCCCCCGTCATATCGAACATGGCGGCCATGAACATCACGCCCATCAGTGTTCAGATCGCCTGGCTGACCGACAAGAGCACGTCGGCAATCGTGGAATACGGCACCAGCGCAGGAGTCTACACCTTGCAGGCTGCCTCGACCGCTCCATGGTCAACCTCTCATGCGGTTGCCCTGCAGGGTCTTCTTCCGGGACGGACCTACTATTATCGCGTGACTTCAGTCGATGCGGAAAATCTTGCAACCGTTTCGGGAGAAAAGTCCTTCGCGACGCCCGGCATAACGACCCCATTGATTTCCGCGATTGAAGTGACCGCCCTTTCAAGTTCATCCGCCACCATCACCTGGATGACGGATCAACCCACCTCAAGCCAGGTCGATTACGGTTTCACCACCAGCTATAACGCCGCGAGCCCCTACGATGCGACGGCAACCACGACGCACTCCGTCATGCTCAGCCAGTTGAGCACCTACAGGCTGTATCATTTCAGGGTCCGCTCGCGAAACACCTCGGGTCTCGAAGCCGTATCCCAGGATGGCACGTTCCTCACGCCCGATCAGAGCGCTCCGATCATCTACGATCTGTTCGTTCAGAACATCACCGGAACCTCGGCAACGATTATCTGGAAAACGGACGAGAACAGTGACTCCAGACTTGAATTCGGCGTTTCCGCACCCCTTACGGGAGTCGCCGGCGTGAGCTCGCTCATGAGCAAAAATCACGCGGTGGTTCTTGCCGGGCTTCTCTCGAGCACGACCTACACGATCAATGCCGTTTCGAAAGATCAGTTCAACAATACCGCTTCGCTCACGGCCGCCTTCACCACGCTCGACAGGACCGGCCCGGTAATCACCGACGTGAACCTCACTCCTCTCAATGCGACCGAAGCCGTTGTCACCTGGCTGACGAACGAGCCTGCCACCTCGCAGGTCGAATACGGTCCGACGACAGCCTACGGATCTCTGATGCCTCAGTTCCCGTATCCGTCGACGGCCACGACGACGCATTCGGTTGCCCTGTCAGGCCTGGTCAGTCCCGCAACGTATCACTTCAGGGTTCGCTCGGCCGATGCGGCGTTGAATCTGAATATTTCCCGGGACTTCGTGTTCACGACTTCCGACAGTTCCGGACCCGTGATCAGCGAAATCGCCGTGCAGAGCATCACGAAAAACTCAGCGACCATCGTCTGGAAAACAGATGAAGCCGCCGACTCGAAGGTGTATTTCGGCACGACGGCAGCGTATCTGGGCGCCGGGTCTCCGAAAACCAGCTCCACTCTGGTCAGGGATCACGCCGTTCCGCTCTACAACCTGTCAGAGAATTCCACCTACCATTTCCTGATTCGCACCACGGATGCCTCCGGCAACGTGAGCGATTCTGAAGATTTCACCTTCACCACGGCGGATCAGACCCCGCCGGTTATCAGCGGCATCGCCACCCAGACAGTCCTCGAAAACGGTGCCACCATCACCTGGAACACCGACGAAGGGGCGACCTCTCTCGTCGAGTATGGCCTCACCACCGCCTATGGCACGCTCGCAACCGTTACAGAGGCACTTGCGGCAAGTCACAGCGTGACGATCAACAGTCTTACGCCGTTTACGACGTATCATTTCCGCGTCAGATCCACAGATGCTGCAGGGAATCAGAGCATCTCGACGGACTTCAGCTTCACCACGCGCGAAACCCTGCTGGTTCAGAACGTGAGAGTCGGCTCGATCACCCGGGAATCAGCCGTCATCACCTGGACGACCAACACGGGCGCCGCCTGCTATCTGCGCCATGGAATCGCCCTGCCGGTCGATTTCCTGACGACCGAAGACTCGGCTCCCTGGAGCACGACCCACTCCGTGACGATCTATCTGTCCGGTGCTCCTCTTGCGGCGGGAACCACGTATTCCTTCCAGATCAAAGCCTTCACAGGCAATGATGTGAATGCGTATTCCGAGATACGGTCATTCGTCATCCCGTAACCGTCTGACAGCCCTTCGTGATCGTTCTTTCGCCGCAGCTTCATTCGTGTTTTCCCTGCGGCTGTTCCGGAGCACGCAAGCCTGTTATACTCGTGCTCCCATGAAAACAGGTCAGCGATGAATATTCTTTCACTCGAATCAGTCAGCAAACGCTACGGATCAGGCGCGCTTCTCGATGCGATCAGCTTCGGCCTCGCGCACGACGAGAAGATGGGAATCATCGGCCGCAACGGCTGCGGCAAGACCACGCTTCTGCGCATCATCGCGGGAGCCGAGACCGCCGACACCGGCCGCGTGACTCTGGCGAACGACATCACGCTCGCCTACATCTCTCAGAACCCCGAGTTCAAACCCGGTCAGAACATTCTTGACGCTCTTTTCGACCAGTGCAACCCGGAAATGCGCCTGTTGCGCGATTACGAGGCCGCCTGCAATGATCTCGAAACGGCCGGAGAAGCCCACGGGAAGCAGATGGAACGGATCTCGGAGCTTTCGCAGCGGCTCGACGCGACCGGCGGCTGGGCGCTTGAGGCTCATGCCAAAGCGGTGCTCGGCCGGCTCGGAATCACGGACATGACGGCCGATACCGCGAGCCTCTCCGGCGGCCTTCGAAGGCGCGTCGCGCTCGCCCGCGGCCTGATTCTGCGCCCCGATCTGCTGATCCTCGACGAACCCACCAATCATCTCGATGCGGACACCATCGAGTGGCTGGAAGAGTATCTCACCGGCTACAAGGGCGCCCTGCTGCTGGTCACTCATGATCGCTACTTTCTCGACCGCGTGACGAACCGCATGCTCGAAATCGAAGGAGCAGCCGTCCAGCGTTTCGAGGGGAACTACTCGTATTACCTCGAAAAAAAGGCCGAACAGGAGATTCAGCGCGAGACGGAAACGCGCAAACGGGATAACATGATCCGCCGTGAACTCGCCTGGCTCAGGCAGGGGGCCAAGGCCCGCTCCACCAAACAGAAAGCCCATGTCGACAGGGCCAAAGCGCTGATCGCCGGGCCGAAGAACCGCCCGGAACGTCAGATCGAGCTTTCATCGATTTCCGCCCGGCTCGGCAACAAGATCCTCGAACTCGAGCACATTTCAAAATCCTACGGGAACAACAGGGTTCTGGACGATTTTTCCTACAAACTGAAAGCCGGCGACCGACTCGGCATCATCGGCCCGAACGGCTCGGGCAAAACAACATTACTGCATATAATATCTAATATCATTAAACCAGACTCGGGACACGTCGAAGTCGGTGGAACCACCGTCATCGGTTGTTTCGAGCAGGAGCCGGACCTGTTTGCCGGCACCGGGAAGACTCCGACCGAAGAGCTGCGGGTCATCGACTTCGTGAAATCGATAGCCGAGCAGGTACCGACCAGTGACGGGAACATGATAACGGCGGGTCAGATGCTCGAACGTTTTCTGTTCACCCCTCAGATGCAGTACAGCCCGGTGAATCGCCTTTCCGGCGGCGAACGCCGCAGGCTGTCGCTTCTGAAGCTCCTGATGGGCGCTCCGAACGTGCTGCTTCTCGATGAGCCGACCAATGATTTCGACATTGCGACCCTGGTCGCCCTCGAATCGTATCTTGAGTCGTTCCAGGGCTGCCTTATCGTTGCCTCGCATGATCGTGCGTTTCTCGACCGCACGATCGATCAGATCTTCAAGATCGAATCGGGCGGCAGACTCACCGGGTATCCCGGCAATTTTTCCTTCTACCTGGAAACCATCCGGGCGCAAGGCAGTGTCCCCCGGCAACCGTCTCGGCCGGCGGTCACGTCGGCCGCGTCGGGCGTCTCGCACGGCCGTACAGCCCCCA
>CAZQYQ010000043.1:12355-21441 GCA_964597625.1 uncultured bacterium | reverse complement strand
GCGGGCCCTCGAAAGGGCTTCGTGCTCCGGCACGCTCTGATAGACCAGGGGCAGGCAGACATTCTCGACCGCCGTCTGGCGGGGCAGCAGGTTGAACTGCTGGAACACGAAGCCGATCCTGCGGCCCCGAATGGTCGACAACCCTCCGTCGTCGAGCGCCAGCACGTCTTGGCCTTCGAAGAAGTATCGGCCCGCCGTGGGCGTGTCGAGCATGCCGATGATGTTCATCAGCGTGCTCTTTCCCCCGCCGGAAGTGCCGATGATCGCCGCGCATTCGCCGCGGCCGATCGTCAGATCGATGCCTCGGAGAACCGGGAGGTCGACGGTGCCGACCCGGTATTTCTTCTCGATCCGCTCCAGGCGGATGACCTCGTCGGATCCTTCCGTCCGGCTCATGGCGCGAGATTCTCTGCGTAGAGCGCAACGACATCCGATGCCAGGAGCCCTCCCAGGATCTCGACCGAATCGATCGTGGTCGTTCCGGCCTGGATGGGAACGCGCTCGAACCGTTGGGTTTCCGGGTTCCGGCGCAGCACCGTCTGGGTTTCCATTTCCGAGAGGACGGCGGTCACGGGCACCACCAGAGCCCGGGGATTGGTGTAGGTGGTCACCGTCAGCGTTGCCGACATGCCGACGCGCAGCACCTGCTTCTGCTCCGGGGTCAGTTTCTCGACGGTGACGATGATGTCGAACGACGGGGGCGCGCTTCCCTCCTGGCGGCCGCCAGAACTGCCCTGGGCCTGGCATGAGACGTAGCTGACGAACCCGTCGAGAGCCACTCCGGGGAATGCATCGCCGGTTACCAGCACTTCCTGGCCCATGACGATCTTGTGGATATCCACCTCGTCGACCTTCGTGCGCACCGCCAGGCTTTCCAGATCGCCGATGACGGCCAGCACCTCACCCTGATTGAACTCCGTTCCCGGTTCCATCGGTTTGGCTCGCCGGCGTTCTTCTTCCGAGAGAGACGGCCGCAGCACCACGCCGCTCACGGGTGCCCGCACCTCGCCGAGTGCCTGCTGCGCCTCGAGCTCTTCCACGCGGGCCCGGGCGTTTTTCCATTCCATTTCGGCGATGCTGAGATTGTCGCGGTTGCCGCGCTCGAGGAGATTCGCGAGGTCGTCCGCCCCGTTGCGCACGATCAGGAGCTGGCTGTCACAGGCTTCCTGCGCCCCCTCGACCTCGATCCGGGCGACCATACCCTGGTTGAACATCGCCCGGGCCTCCTCCAGCTTCCGCTGGGAAGCCTCGAGCATGGCCTGGTTGCGTTCCTGGCCCAGGCGGGCCCGGATGACATCCGGGCCGCTTGCCCAGTTCTGAACCGATCGATAGGCCTGCTCCGCCCGGATCAGCGCCGCCCTGGCGTCACGCAGCCCGATGATCAGTTCGGCGTCGCTGATGATCAGCAGCTTGTCTCCGGCCTGGACGACCTGGCCATATTCGCAGCAGACGTCGCGGATCTTGCCGTTGAACGGGCTGACCACGGGAACCTGCCGCCCCGGCTCGATCTGGCCCACCAGGGTGACGTTTGCCGTCACCGGCCGGATCTCGGGCGAAACGACCGCCACGTCGGCCGGCGCCGAAGGCCTTTCCGCGTCATTCCCCCGGTTTGTCACGTATCGAAGAAGGTCGGGAAACAGCTCGAGCCCGCGACCGTGATACACCATCCCGCCGATGACCGCCATCAGCAGCAGAAAGGTAAAGCCGGCGAGCCGCACCGTCCGCACCGCCTGCAGCGCTTCCCGCAACTCGGTGTTCGATGCCTCGGCAGTCACCGCAGCCCGCCTCAGCTCGATTCCAAGTGCCACTTCGGAGTCGCGCAGACGGTTGACCTCGGTCAGCTCCCGCTCGAGCTCCCCGACCAGTTTGTGGTTGGAGAGAGCGAGAGCCGCCTGCGAGGCCAGAGCTGACACCACTTGTTCATGATGCTCGGTAAACCGACCCCGATCCCCTCCTCCGGAGGCCTTCGCATTGAGAAGCTGCAGCACCCCAAGCACCTTCTGCCGGTGGTCGGCGAGCGGAATGACGAGCATCGAGCGGGACCGATAGCCCGATGTCTCGTCGTAGGTCTTCACCCCGCTGAAGTTGAACCCCTGGGCGCTGTATACGTCGGGAATGTTCACCACCCGGTTCTCGAGAGCGACGAACGAGGAGACATTGGCCTTGTTGGGTGCCCCGTCTACATACAACGGCACCGGCGGTGGAATCTGGGCATGGGGGTCCCGAGCCGCGTTGAGGCGGGTGTGGGTCGTGTCGTTCTGCATGATCCGGAAATGCAGGCTCTGGTCCCCCGGATCGAGCAGATACAGCGTCCCCGCATCGGCGTCCGCCATCGAGCGGGCAGCTCCGAGGATCATTTCGAGCAGGGCGGGCAGATCCCGTTCTTGAGAGAGGGCTAGGCCGATACGAACGAAATCTGCCAGGTCCGGGAGACCCCGGACCTGTTCCGCCTGTTTGCCGTTCATTCTAGCGGAGACCAACCTTCTCGATGATCACACGCCGGCCGTCCCGAGCGATGTTGCCGGATATCGTGAGCTTGCCCCGTCCCTCGGTCGTCCCGGTGAACAGGTAGTCGGCGTTTGCCGGGATCCCCTCCGGCGCAAGGATGACAACCCGGCTTGTCCCGCGCGGCGGCAACTTGACGGTGATCTCGCGCCCGATTCGTGCCCTGCCCGAGGTGATCAATCCGCCCGACAACTGGCAGGCCACCGGAAGCTGGCTGACGAACTCCAGGGCAACCTGCGTTTCGAGATGGCTTCCGAGGCCCGGATCCTTTCTGCGGTCCGGCTCGCTGACGGGGGTGTCCAGCGACGAGACGTCGATGACACGCGAATCCCGGGCAAGACTGCCCTCGATGATGCGCCGCACGGTGCCGTTGGCGGAAACGACGCACCGCCACATTGCATCGGCCGGGAAACTCCGGTTCTGTGGGTCGGAAAGCACGATGCGACGCTCGCGCTGCGGCGGAATGGCCTGGTCATTGAGCTTGCTGCCTGCCTGGAGCCGCTCCTCGGAGGCAAGCGTGGTGCTGTCCGGCCGGCGGATCGACATCTTGGCCTCGATCGGGAACGAAAGCCGGTTGCGAACCGTGAACACCACCTTGCTCTCGAGGCCATTCAGCGGCTTTCCCGAATCGCCGTCGGGCCGCTGCAGCTCCTCGGAGTCGACGATGTTGATGGTGTGGCTGTCCCGCTCCAGGTTGCCGGAGACGACGAATGGTTCGCCCTTCTCGATCATGCTGGAGCAGACAAAGTTGCAATCGCCCGTGAAGGGCACGGAAAGGCTTCGGAGGGTGACGGTCTTCGTGGACCCCGGCGCCAGCAGCTCGGTCGTCATGGCGAGGACGGGGCCGCGCATCGTCTCCATGCCTCGATGGGCGCTCTCGAGCGTTGACATCCCTTCGATGCCGATACTCAGCTTGACCGTGAGCCTCTGCCGGGTGCGATTCACCAGCGTGAAACTGGCTTCCTTGCTGCCGCTCTGTTCGATGTCAGAGATCTTTCCCCGTTTCTCGTCGGTCTGACCCGTGACGGTCACCAGCTGCGGACCGGCCTGAAGCGTCCCCTTCAGGACCGAGATGCAGCGGTTATCCCCGCCCGTGGCGACCAATCGCCAGGTGGCCCCGGCCGGGAATGCATACCCGTTGGGCGACTCAAGCCGGACGTTCGCCCGCGCGTTCGGACGGATGCCCGCATCGGCTCCGCCGATCTTCCGGCCCAGGAGGGATCTCGCCTCCGCAGGCTCGCTGTTCGAAACGATCACCGCTCCATGGGCATCCAGGATCTGAAGAGCATATACGAATACTTCCCGGGTCTTGTTTTCGATGATGAACGTCGCCTTCGAGAAGCTCCCCTCGGTCATCTCGGAGGGTTTCTGCAGCTCGTCGCCCGGCCCGCGCCGCTCGTCCGCGGCACCGAACACGATGCGGTGGCTGTCGGCATTCAGCTTTCCCATCACGAGATCGGAGTTCTCACCCCGTATTCCAGTCTTCCCGCTCTCGAACGCAGCAAAGAAGCCGAAGATCGCATCCTCGGGAAAAGGCTTGCCGGGGCTCTTCAGCGTGATCGAGACTTCCTTGCCATCCAGTCTGAGAGGTTTGTCGCCCGTCTGGGCGATCACCACGCCCTGCAGCTTTCCGGTTTTCCGGTCGATGCTCGTCAGGCCGGGAAGGCCGATCCACAACACGGCGAGCCTCGGCTTCATGCCCGACTTGTTCACGAGGACGAAGTCGGCGCTCGTTTCCCCCTTCTTCTCGGGTTCGCGCTTATCCGAATTGCGGGAATCGCCCCCGGCGGGATAGCTGATTTCATGACCCTGGGCGAGGCTTCCCTCGATTCTGTCGAGATACGTCCGCTTGGTATCGGTGATCAGCCAGCGGAACCGCGCATTGGCGGGAAACAGGGAGCCATTGTCCGACGACACGACCGCCTCACGGGATGCCCCGGGACTTATCGGCCTTTCCGTCATCGCGGTCCTGGTGGTCATCTTCCGTTCACTTGCCAAAACGGAACCGTCGGGACCGATCACCTCCACCGTCGCCAGGATCGGCTGTTTCGATTTGTTGATGATCCGGAACGTCGCCTCGGTCTCGCCCCAGGATTCCGTTGTGGTTTCCTGCTCGCCGCTCCGGGGGTCTTTCCTGCCCTCTCCGGGGGCCCCGATGGCGATCGAGGTGATCGAGCCGTCAGCCGGGCCGGAAATCATGGACCGCGTCTTCATTTTTGCAGCGGTCCAGATCAGGTTGAACCGCGCATCGGCCGGGATCGGACAACCCATCGTCCGAACCGTGATTTCCCGGATCTCGCGAGACGGGATCTGGGTGACATTGCTCGAGGCCAGACTGAGACTGTCCTGCAAAACGAGTTTCACCTGGGCCGACACCGGAACCGCCATGCGATTGAACACCCGGAACGTCATGCCCGAGTCCTTGCCGAAGTCTCCGCCCAAGTCCTTGCCAGAGCCTCCGCCCAGGGCGTTGCCCGGAGCGGCCGCCAGGATCGGACAGGTCACGAGACACAAGAGAATCATCCACAACCAGACACGTTTCATAAAGACCCTCCTATATATAATATATCTATCGAACAGAACTGGTTCATCGGCTTTCATGTTCTGTCTCCGCCGCCGGGGATGCAACCCCCGCAGATGCCGAGGCCGTCTGCACCGGACCGCGGCCCGGGGCGTTTTCGTTGAGGATCACGCCCCAGGTGCGGACCGTCGTCCCCATGGTGAGGTCGAGATCGTCGAGGGCGTTGAGATACGCGATGCGGGCCGTCAGTTCGGTGATGTGCGCATTGCGGACCTCATCCTGGAATGATACCACCTGAAAATTCGTGGTTCTGCCTGTCTTGAGCTTCTCCCGCTCGAAAGCGAGTTTCTGTTCCGTCAGGTCCCGAGCGGCCGACGCGAGTTCGACCTGCCGGGCGAGGGTTCCGATCTGCTGCACCCGATCCCGCGCCTCGAGACGGATGTCGTCTTCGAGTTTCCGGAACTGGAGCACCGCCTTGTTCAGCTCGTTGCTCGCGCCCAGCACGGCGCTGCGCTGCGCGCGGCGATCGCTGCCGTAGA
Organism: uncultured bacterium; assembly: GCA_964597625.1. Taxonomy (GTDB): domain Bacteria; phylum Muiribacteriota; class Ozemobacteria; order Ozemobacterales; family Ozemobacteraceae; genus MWAR01. Next base: position 15,876 of record CAZQYQ010000043.1, on the reverse strand, counting down.
CGGGAACGTCGAGGCCCAGATCCACGGACCACTCGTGGCCCCTGGTCGCATCGCCCGGGATGAGGTCCGTGCGCGTGCGGGCATAGGCTGCCGTGAGCGTGAGGTCCCATCGCTGGTCCCGACGTGCCCTCATCAGGTCGATCCGCGAGGTTTCCAGGCCCAGCCGGGCTGTCAGGTAGGCGGGTTGATGCGCCCGGATGGTATCGGCGACCTCCTGCTCGGTGAGCGAAAAGACGGGTTGTTCGAGCTCCCCGACAGGCTCGATCCGGGTCGAGACGTCGAGATCGAGCAGCTTCAGAAGGGCGATCCGGGCCTGGTCGCATTCGTTTGTCGCGCTTTCGAGGCTCAACTGGCGATTGGCCACATCGGAGCGCGACTGGATCAGCTCCATGCGCGGCATGCGCCCCATGGCGATGAGCTTTTCGCTCATCTCCGCCTGGGTCCTGGCTCGTTCCAGGGCCTGTCGGTTGATGTCGAGATTCCAGCGCGCCTGCAAGAGGCTCCGGTAGGCTCGGATCACCCGCATGATTTCAGCCATCACCGCTTCCTTGAGCGCCAGGATATTCTGGCGCTCGCCGATGGTGAACTTTCGCCGGTCGGAGGTGCCGTAATCGGTGAATGCTCCGCGCAGCAGCGGCTGGCTCAGGCTGATGCTCCAGGACCGATCGATGGAGGCCTGGTCGACGGCATCCTCGAAGTCGCGCTGAGAGCGTGCCCGAGAGCGGGACCAGGGGTTGCTCGAGACGGTGACGCTGCCGCCCGTAGGGAGACGGTTCGAGACGTTCAGGGCCGAGGTCACCTTGTCGCTGCCGCCCGTCGCTCCGACCCGCGAAGTCTCGCCGGAGCCGGACCGGCCGCCCGTCAGGCCGATTCCGACATTGGGCCGGAAGGCGTAATCGTGATTTGTGACGAAGTTGAACCTGGCCAGGGCGCGATCCATGTAGGCCACCCGGATCGAGACGTTCCGGCGCAGCGCCAAAGCGACGCATTCGTCGAGGGAGATCTTCAGGGTGTCGGAAGCCACGCGGACATCAGAAGATGCGACGCCCGGTGCCGCCTTTGCCGGTGTGTACCCGAGAGGACAGCCCAGCACGAGGAGCGCGACCAGCAAAAACCATGCTCCCGAACCGGTTGTCACCGGCAAACGGAAAGCAACGGCAGTGCTCTGGTGGTCCAGACATTTCATGGTTGATTCCTCGGGAGATTGGGGCAGATGCTCTCTGGCCCGGCTCCGCTTGGACAGAGAAATGAACGCGCCTATCTCTACCAAATTTCACCCTCAAGGTCAAACCCGATTCACGGGGTGCAGGTTGCGGGAAAATGTCTGCCCGGCATCGTCTCGCCGGCCCGTGTATATTCTATTCTATAGTTTTGAACCGGCAGTCATCGTTGATATCTCATTTTTGTTTGCGGCGGCAATTGAATTGCACCAGCAGCTTTTTCGCATCGCAGTCGCTGATCTCTATTTCCGTCTTCGCGTCTGAGATTCTGTCTATCAGCTGATCTTCCAGGCCGCCATCGACCAGGTAGGTGAAAAACGCTTTCGCCATTTCCTCTGCTCTGTCGCCATCGAAATTGATCGTCACGCTGTTCATCTTTATCTCCCGGGTATTGAGTTCATGCTTCAATGATATCAGACTTCGCTGAATGATTCCCTGTATTCACAGTCATCTCAGGGCAAACGGGAATTTTTCCGTGAAGTGATGCGATTCTGTGCAAAACGACCTTGCTCGGGTGCCTTTCCGTTTGCCCTGATGGGACAACATGTTTGCATGTTTTCTAAAACATGCTATCATTCATATTGAAGGCCGGAATTCTATTTGAAGGGGGCTTGCCATGAAAACGCTTACGTTGCGCCTGACGGATGAAACGCACAAGGAGCTGAAGATCCTGTCTGCTTCCACCGGGATCGCGATGTCCGATCTTCTCATGAAAGCCGTTCAGATCATAACGAGGCAAAAAGGAATTGAGGAAACGACCTTTGCCGAGGCCTTCGAAAAGTCTCTGTCGCCTGCCGAGGAAAAAGAAGTCCGGCGGTATACCCAAAAACAGCTCGATGAATTTGCCGAGGATGATCATATCTGATGTCGATTCCCCCGAGATTGTTTCTTGATGCCTGTATCCTGGTTACTGCCGCGAACTCACCGGAGGGCGGAAGCGCTCGCCTTCTGAATATCGCGGCTGAAGGCAAGGTCCGGCTATCCGCAACTCGACTTGTCATGCACGAGGCAAAGGTCAACATCAACGATCTTCTCGGCCGGCCTTTATGGGTCTGGTTTTGCCGGGTCATCGGCTCCTTGCGCCTCTCGCTTTGCGAATCTCCAACCGCTGCGGAAAAAGCCAAGTGGGCGAAGGTTCCTTCCCCGAAAGATACTCACGTCTTGGCCGGCGCCATCAAAGCAAAAGCCGACATTCTCATTTCTCTCGATCGTCGTCATATCCTGAACCAGTCGGTTCAAGAGGCTTTTCCCATCCCGATCATGTCTCCCGGCGAATTCCTTCAAACATACGGTTTTGTTGGACCCAGGCCGGCCGGCCACCCCCCGAAAAAACGGCCGCTCACGGAATCGGTGCATAAAAAAGGTGACCGATGAATCGACGAATGCGGAAAAAGCGCCATGTCGGGGAATATCAGGAACTCGGTTTTTATGTGCGTTTCCGGGTGAAGCCCGCCGCGAAAGACCCGGATTTTATGAGGTTCTGGGAAGAATTCATTCTCGATGCCGTCGAAGCGAACCTGCTCGGCTATGGCGGTGGTTCCGGCGAATCCTGGGACGGCTTCGTAGACCGAATGGATAACCGTTCTCGCGGCAAAAGGTGCGGTTCGGTCACACCTGAACAACACTCCGCATTGACCGCCTGGCTGACTGCTCACCCTCGGGTTTATGACCTGTATGTGGGTCCGCTGATCGACGGCTGGTACGGCCCTTTTGAAGAATGATGATGCGTGAGAACTGTTCTCAAACCTCAATACTCGGCGGCGACTGTCACCCCCGAACTATGACTTTTTTGGAGTCATAACTATGACATTTATGGGCTTCACGCAACCCCCGGCCCGGAGCTGGGACAGCAGGTAGCGCGGCCCCGGACGGGCCACCCGACCGGGACAGCCGCGCCCAGGAACATTTCCAATCGGTAGCGACCCTTGCGGTTCCGCCGTCCGATAATGGACCATTATCAGTTGCTAGCCCTTGAACCACCCCGCCCTCGGCCTCCACCCGGCGGGAGCCCGCCGGGGTCGGCTTTACATAACACGCATTATGCAAACTTACCCCTACGCCAAGCCCCACCCCGCCGCGCTCACGCGCGGCCGACCGTCCCGGGCATCGGCAACCCGCCCCGCGATCCTGGGTGCCGTGGTCCAGGTTACGCGGCTCTCGCCGCTCCACCTGGCCCCCGTCACGGACGGCGCTTCGCGCCGTCCGCAGGTTCGCGGGCAACGCCCGCCTCCGCACCCCTACGGGATGCTCCGGCCGGACGTTGGGGGCGGGTTGCCTCGTGCTGTCATCGTGGCCTTTGTG
>CAZQYQ010000043.1:0-12345 GCA_964597625.1 uncultured bacterium | reverse complement strand
ATAACGAAACATTATGCAAACCTGCCCCTACGCCAACCCCCACCCCGCCGCGCTCACGCGCGGCCGACCGTCCAGAGCCTTTGTGCTGTCATCGTGGCCTTTGTGGTATGAGCGGGTTTCCCCCGGTGCGTCCCTTCCCACGGGCAAAAGGAAAAAAACGTTTGCGTCCCATTTTCACCGGTGCTAAGATGTGTTTGTAATAAATACAAATGAATAAGAGGTGACACTATGCCGCGCGTTTATACGGTCCGCCTTCCCGATCTTCTTGGTAAGAAAATCCGCATCAGAGCCGATCTTGAACACCGCTCCATTTCCGAGCAGATCAAAAAATACCTCTATGATGCTTTGCTGTGCGAGGAAAACCCCGATGTACCGCTTTCTTTCATCAAGGAAACTCTCGAAGCAAAAGAGGAAATGAAGGCGGGAATCAGCCAGGAATACGAATTCGGCGTCATAAAATGAAAATCTCCGTCTCAAATTCGTTTCTTCGATTCAAGAAAAAATCCAATAAAAACATTCAGTTAGAGATAGACGAACAGGTAAAAAAGATCCTCGAAAACCCGGAAATCGGGGAACTGAAAAAGGGCGATCTTCGCGGTATCCGCGTTCACAAGTTCAAAATCAAGAGTCAACTGTATCTCATTTCCTATGAGGTAACCGGCGAAACGCTGAACCTATACGTAATTGGCACACACGAAAATTTCTATGATCGTTTGAAAAACCTCTTGTACTGAGATGAGTTGCACTCCATTTCATGCGAAATATCTAGCTTATGAACTGACGAAACGCTGTCCTTCGGACAGCGTAGAAAAGCTTGCCGGGGCCCTTTCCGATGCCCAGGTAGACTTGAACCCTCATCAGGTCGAAGCGGCTCTTTTCGCGTTCCGCTCCCCGCTTTCCAAAGGGGCGATTCTCGCCGATGAAGTCGGGCTTGGAAAGACCATTGAAGCCGGTATCCTGTTGGCCCAAAAATGGGCCGAGCGTTCCCGCCGTCTTCTGGTCATCGTTCCGGCCAATCTTCGCAAGCAATGGAGCCAGGAACTAGCCGAGAAATTTTTCCTGCCGTCTCTTCTCCTCGAAAACCGGTCCTTTAACGATGAGATCCGCAAAGGGAACTTGAACCCCTTCAAGCAGGATTCAGTCATCATTTGCTCATACCAGTTCGCCCGCGCGAAAGAACCATATATCCGCCAAGTCCCTTGGAATCTGGTTGTGGTCGATGAAGCCCACCGCTTGCGGAACGTCTATAAGCCCTCAAACAAAATCGCTCAGGCCATCAAATCCGCGATCACACCGTTTCAAAAGGTTCTTCTCACCGCGACCCCCCTTCAAAACTCGCTTCTTGAGCTATACGGGCTTATCAGCGTCATCGACGATTTTACGTTTGGCGACGTCAAAAGCTTCAAGGCTCAGTTTGCCCGCCTGACCGACGATGAAGACTATTCCAAGCTGAAAGAGCGCCTGCGCCCGATCTGCAAAAGAACGCTCCGGAAGCAGGTTTTGGAGTATGTGAAATACACCAACCGGCACGCCCTGGTTCAGGAGTTTACCCCCTCACCCGAAGAACAACGCCTATACGAGCTTGTTTCCGACTATCTCCAACGCCCGAACTTGTACGCCCTCCCGGCCAGTCAGCGCCAGTTGATGACCCTCATTTTGCGGAAGCTCCTTGCCTCTTCAACCTATGCCATTTCCGGCACTCTCGAAGGGTTGGCCCAGCGTCTTGAACTCGCAGCAGCCGCCGCCGAAGTGGCGCAGACCGCCCCGGAAGCGACCCTTGAAGACCTCGAAGCCCTTCCCGAGCTTGAAGACGAATGGGCGGAAGACGACGACGACACCGAAACCGCCGAAAAGCCGGACCTCAAGAAGCTTTCCCCCGAACAGCTTCAAGAGCTCAAGGCCGAAATGGAGACCCTCCGGGCCTTTCACCGGTTGGCCGGCTCGATCGTGAAGAACTCGAAAGGGGAGGTCTTGTTGACCGCCTTGCGGCGCGGCTTTGCCGCCGCCGCCGAGGCCCAGAAAAACAAGGGCGCCGCCGTTCTTCAACCGAAAGCCCTGGTCTTTACCGAGTCCCGCCGCACCCAGGACTATCTTTTCCGGATTCTCGAACAAACCGAATTTGCCGGAAAGGTGGTTCTGTTCAACGGTTCGAACACTGACCCGAAGTCCCGTGAGATCTACCAAAAATGGCTTGACCGGCACTCTGGCACCGACCGCGTAAGCGGTTCGCCCACCGCCGACAAACGCGCCGCCCTGGTCGATTACTTCCGGGACGAAGCCGCGATCATGATAGCCACCGAGGCAGCGGCGGAAGGTATCAACCTTCAGTTCTGCAACCTGGTCGTCAACTATGATCTCCCCTGGAATCCCCAGCGCATCGAACAACGCATAGGCCGTTGTCACCGCTACGGCCAGAAATTTGACGTGGTTGTGGTCAACTTCCTCAACAAGGCGAACGCCGCCGACCAGCGGGTATACGAGCTTCTTGACGAAAAGTTCCGGTTGTTTGATGGGGTGTTCGGCGCTAGTGATGAGGTTCTCGGGGCTATTGAATCCGGCGTAGACTTCGAAAAGCGCATCATTGGCATTTATCAGCGGTGTCGCACGCCCGAACAAATAACCTATGAATTTGACCAGCTTCAACAAGACCTTGACGCCCAAATCGACGACAAACGCCGAGAAGCCCGGGAAATGCTTCTCAACAACTTCGATCAAGAGGTGGTCGAAAAAGTCCGGGTTGCCAGTGAAGACTATCTAGGCCGGTTTGATGATTGGCTATGGCGTCTCACACGCTTCTTTTTAGCTCCCCATGCCGATTTCGAGGAATCAACCCATTCCTTTGTTTTGCGGAAGAACCCCTTTGACGGTAATACGATCCACCCCGGCCCGTATCGCATGGGGAAGCGGGTGGAGGACGTGAACACCTACCGCCTGGGGCATCCGTTGGCCCAGAAAATTCTTGCCCATTGCAAGGGCCTCAACCCTCCCCCCGGTGAAGTGATCTTCGAGTATTCCGCCAGCGGTAAGAAAATAACTTCTCTCGATCCTTTGGTGAATCAACGCGGGTGGCTGTCCTGCGAATGTCTCACCCTTGCCGCGTTTGAGGTGGAAGACCATCTTGTTTTTGCCGGGTTGACCGATGACGGTGAAATCCTTGATTCCGGCCAATGTCGCCGGTTGTTCGACCTTTCCGCGAGCTGTAAGCCTCTTCCAGCCTCACGCCGTCCGGCGGTTTCCGAGCTTCGCGAATGTCTTGACGCCCAGCGGATGAGCATCTCTGAACAAATACAGAACAAGAACGGGGTGTATTTTGATTCCGAAATGGACAAGCTAGACCGGTGGGCCGATGACCGCCGGAACTCCCTGAAAACCGTTCTAGCAGAGCTTGACGACGCTATCAAGCAAATGAAGAAAGACGCCCGCCTTGCTCCGAACCTCCCGACCAAGCTTGAACTTCAGCGGAAATTACGCCAACTCGAGAACAAAAGAAACGAAGCCTGGAAAGACTTTGACGAATCTTCGCGGGAAATTGATCGGCAAAAAGATTCCTTGCTCGATGAGATCAGCCGCCGTTTAGAACAAAAGACCGAACGCCGCGAGTTGTTTACTATTCGTTGGCAAGTAGTTTAATAATTTTGAAATTATCTTTTAAGAAGAGGAACCCATGAACAAAAAGGACACCGAAACAGCAGTTGAGCTTGAGAAGCTTGACCTTCGCTCTCATGACATAGCCGCCGATAAAGCCGCTGAACTCTTGCGCCTTTTTCCTGAGATCCGCACCGAAGGCGGTAAAATTGATTTCGACCGTCTGAAGCGCGTTCTAGGCGAAACAGCGGACCCCGGCAAAGAACGGTATGGGATGAATTGGCCAGGAAAAGCGGATTGTTTCAAGACAATTCAACAACCGAGCCTTGCCACGCTTCGCCCCTGTCCCGAAGAAAGCATCAACTTCGATACCACGGAAAACCTCATAATTGAAGGCGATAACCTCGAAGTCCTGAAGCTCCTCCAGAAAAGTTATATCGGCAAAATCAAGATGATTTACATTGACCCCCCTTACAACACGGGCAATGATTTTATCTATCCGGACAACTACGCCGAAAGCCTCCAGACCTATCTTGAATATACAGATCAAGTTGACGCTCATGGGAAGAAATTTTCGACGAATACTGATACCGATGGTCGCTTTCATTCAAAGTGGCTCAACATGATGTATCCACGGGTCTACCTTGCAAGAAACCTTCTTCGCGAGGATGGGATCCTCTTTGTTAGCATAAATGACGTTGAACTCGGCAATTTATCCGCGTTATGCAACGAGGTTTTTGGTGAAGAAAATCATCTCGCCACCTTTATTTGGTTGAATGAAGGAAACATCGATAACCAGAGCCGAATAAAGGTTAATCATGAATATGTTGTTGCTTTTGCAAAAAACGAATCATTGATTGGCTCACCACCGGTCATTGACCCGAACGTTCCGCAAAGCAGTAAATTATTCAAGGAGACAATAGAAAACACCATCGTCAAAAATGGCCCTGCAAATCCTGTTAGTGGAATAATGCTTCCCATCGGGTTTCCAGCCGATTTTGAAGAAGGCACTATTGAGCCAAAGGAAAATTTCTGGCCGCGTCTCAGCAACTCCGTAAAAGTTTCGTCTGGTAAGACAATGAACGTTGTCACAGCTTCAAGTGGTTGGAGTTCCAAGGAAATTGCTGAAGAGTTCATCCGTGGCGGGTTTCAATCAGTAAAGGACATCAAAGGTCAAGATACTGTTTTTTATCTCTCCAAGACAGGGGCTATCTGCTGCCGAAAAAAGAGGTTGGACTCTCAAAGTCATGTTCTTTCCGTCTTGCGAAGCATGGGAACAGTACAAGCCGCTTCATCAAAATTAAGCGAGATCGGCATCACCTTTTCATACCCAAAGCCAACGGAGTTAATTGAATTTCTAACACGAGTGGGTACTGTCGATGGCGACATTGTTTTGGATTTCTTTGCTGGTTCTGGCACTCTTGGTGAAGCCGTTTTAAACATCAATCGAGGGGCTGGTTGCAGAAGTTTTATCCTTGTCCAACTGCCAGAACAACTCCAAGGGGGCCAGTTTCCTACCATTGCTGAGCTATGCCGTGAACGCATGCGCCGTGTCATAAAAAAATTGAACGATGAAGAAGCCGGAAAACTTGCCTCGACAATCGGCGAAAAGCGGATATTTGGGTTCAAAGCTTTCAAGCTTGCGGAATCCAATTTCAATCCCTGGCAAGCTGAGGTTCCAACCGGGGATACTGCAACCCTTACAAAACAATTAGAGTTTCACGCGTCACATCTTCGCGAGGGGCGAACCCCCGCCGACATTCTTTATGAAATCCTCCTCAAAAGCGGTTTTCCTCTGACGACCCAAGTTGAAAAACTAACCCTCGCTGGAAAGACAGTTTACAGTGTTGCCGATGGCGCAATGCTCATCTGCCTTGATGATGCACTGACCCATGATCTTATCAAAGCCATAGCCGACCGCAAGCCCGAGCGGGTTATTTGCCTCGATGAAGGTTTTGCCGGCAACGACCAACTGAAAACCAACGCGGTCCAAACCATGAAGGCCCGTGGTGTAACCAGCTTCAAAACTGTATGAGTGGGGTTCGACCATGAAAATACAATTCGACCCCAAGCAGCAATACCAACTCGACGCCGTTTCTGCCGTTGTCGATATCTTCGACGGGCAACCGGTCGAAAAGGCCGATTTTTCCATCATCTACCGGCAGGAGTTCGGGCCGGGTGTTCTTCACGGCCTTGAACAAACTGAACTGGGGGTAGCCAATCGGTTGACCCTGACTGATACGCAACTGCAAGCCAATGTCCGCGCGGTTCAGGCTCGAAATGATATCGAAATTCAAAGTCCTGACGCGGCCCTCGAATCGTGGGCCATGTTAGGCCAAAACCGGGAATTCTTGCGCTACTGCTACCATTACTCGGTTGAGATGGAGACCGGCACCGGGAAAACGTATGTCTATCTTCGAACGATCTTCGAGCTTTCCCGCCGGTATGGCTTCAAAAAATTCATCATTGTTGTTCCCAGCGTTGCCATTCGTGAAGGGGTTTTGAAGAACATCGACATTACCCGCGACCACTTCCGGGCGCTCTACAACAACATTGAAACAGAGTCATTCGTTTATGACGCCCGTAAAATCAACCGTCTCCGCCAGTTTGCCACCAGCAATAATATTCAGATCCTTGTTATCAACATCGATGCTTTCCGGAAGAACTTCACCGGGACAGAAGCGGAACAGCGAAGCAACGTCATCTACAAAGAGAGCGACAAGCTTTCCGGCCGTCAGCCTATCGAGTTCATCCAGGCTACAAATCCTATCGTCATCATCGACGAACCCCAAAGCGTGGACAGCACCGACAAAGCCCAGGAAGCAATCAAGGCCCTCAATCCCCTTTGCACCCTTCGCTATTCGGCCACTCACCGCAACCCTTATAACCTGGTCTACCGCCTCGACCCGATCCGGGCCTTTGAATTGCGCCTTGTTAAACAGATCATCGTTGCCAGCGTAACCGCTTCCAACGAGGGAAACGCGGCTTTTGTGAAGGTCGAAAAAATCGACAACGCCAAGGGAATCAAAGCCAAGATCAAGCTTCACGAGCAGACAAGCCAAGGCCCCAAGGAAAAAGGCAAAACGGTCAAGGTAAACACTGATCTATACGAGATTTCCAACAACCGCGCCTGTTACCGTGACGGGTTTGTCATCACCGAGATTAACGCCGAACCCGGGAACGAGTTCATCAAGTTCAACAACGGCACGACCCTTCGTCAGGGCCAGGAGTTGGGCGGGTTGAGTGAAGAGGTATGGCGCGTCCAGATCCGCAACACGATCAAGAAGCACCTCGAAAAAGAGCTTCAGGTCAAAGACCACGGGTTGAAGGTTCTCACCCTGTTCTTTATTGATCGGGTTGCCAACTATCGAAGCTACGATGAGAGCGGCCAACCGGTACAAGGAAAGTTCGCCCTGGAATTTGAAAAGGCGCTTGCCGAACTGGCAAAAGAGCCCCAATTTCAGGCCCTCCCATGCCTGAAAGAACCAGTTGCCCGCCTCCACAACGGGTATTTCGCTCAGGATAAAAAGGGAATCCTGAAGGACACCAAAGGGAACACCCAAGCCGATGATGATGTGTATTCCCTCATCATGAAGGACAAGGAAACGCTTCTTTCCCTTGATGAGCCGTTGCGGTTCATCTTCAGTCATTCCGCCCTTCGGGAAGGATGGGATAACCCCAACGTTTTCCAAATCTGCACCTTGAACGAAACCCAGAGCGCTACGAAGAAGCGCCAGGAAATAGGCCGTGGGTTGCGCCTCCCCGTGAATCAACAGGGGGTCCGGGTCCATGATGAATCCCTCAACAAGCTTTTCGTTGTGGCCAACGAGAACTACGAAGAATTCGCCCGCCTTCTTCAAACCGAGTATGAAGAGGATTGCGGCGTCACCTTCGGGAAGGTTCCCATCACGGCCTTTGCAAAAATGGCCTCCGTGGTCGATGGCAAGGAACAGCCTCTAGGCCGGGAAACTTCCGCCAAGATTCATCAGGAGCTTATCAGCAAGGGTTTCCTCGACACCGCCGGTAAAATTCAACCGGCCTTCGACCCCAAAAAAACCGGTTTCTCTTTGGCACTTTCCGAGCCCTTCAAACCGATGGAAAAGGCTATAACAGACGTTCTAGCCTCATACCAGATTGAACGGCACATCCGCAAAGACAAGGACGAAAAGACCAACCGCCTAAAGAAAGACGTTCAGATAAGCCCGGAATTTCAAGCCCTATGGGACCGCATCAAACCCCGCACCACCTACCGGGTGGAATACAAAACCCCTGACTTGGTCAACAACGCCGTTCAGGCAATCAAGCGGATGCAGGCCATTCAACCGGCAAAGGTCAGTTACACCGCCGGGGCGCTTGCCCTCCAAAAGGGCGGCGTAACCACGACCGGCATTTCATCGGTTCAGGAAGCCGTTGCCTTCCATGGCCCTTTGCCCGACATTCTCGCCTATCTCCAGAACGAAACCGAGTTGACCCGGTCAACGCTGGTCCGCATCCTGAAGGAAAGCGGGCGGTTGTCCGAGTTCTTCGTCAATCCTCAATCCTTCATGGATACGGTTGCCGGTATTCTGAAAAACGAGCTTCACCGGCTCCTGATCGACGGCATCAAGTATGAGCGCATCCCAGACACCGAGCCGAACGCCGAATGGGAAATGCTTCTCTTCAAAAACGAAGAGATCGTCAACTACCTGTCAGCCCTTCAGGTCAACCGCTCCCTGTATGAGTTCGTCGTTTACGATTCCGAGATAGAGCGGGAATTCGCGGCCAAGCTCGACAAGCGGGAAGACATCAAGCTCTTCGTCAAGCTTCCCGGCTGGTTCCAGGTCGATACCCCCATCGGGACCTATAACCCGGATTGGGCCATCGTGAAACATAACGACCAAACCCTATACCTGGTCCGTGAAACCAAGGGAACAAAGGATTTCTTGAAGCTCCGGAACAGCGAATCAGACAAGATCCGTTGCGGGCAAAAACACTTCGAAGCTCTCGGGGTCCCCTTCGCCGTGGTTGTCGAAGCGGATGAAGTATAAAAAAGGACTTTTCTATGACCATTCAAATTGACTTCATAAGAGTAACTGGATTTCGCGGAATCTCTAATATAGAGATTTCCTTTCCACGAATCACTGTTTTAATAGGGGCAAACAATGCCGGGAAAACCTCCTTAATCAAAGCGCTTCAACTTGCATTGGGAGACTATTCCAGGCATTTGACTGAAGAAGATTTCTATATTGCTCCTGATGAAAAACGGGCGGCAGAAATTATTGTCGATGCCAGGATCATCCCTATCGGTATTGATGGCTGTAGAGCAAAGATTTTCACGGAAGAATGGCAAACAGAGTTCGGGGATAAAATACAATCGGAAACGAATGGAAATCAATTTCTTGCAATAAGAACAAGAGCAAAAAGGAACTCAACAAAAGGTGGTTTCGACACAACAAGATCGACGCTAGAATCTTGGCCACCATTCCAAACATGGTCCAGTGCCAGAATTAAGGAAACCAGGTTGGGCACACGTTTTCAAAGTTTGCCATTCATTTTTCTTGAAGCTCAAAGAGATATCCATCAGGACTTAAGAGATAAATCTTCTTTTATGAGCCGCATTCTTTCAGGGGTTGAATACAACAAAGACGATATTCAGGCTCTTGAAGAACTCATAAAGGAAGTAAATGATGAGGCTGTAAACAAAAGCCAGGATTTAAAAACCCTTAAATCTCACTTGGAAAAACTGAATCAATCTATTGGCGGCTCAGGTGGTGCGGAGTTGTCACCAATCCCGAAAAAGATTCGGGACCTTTCCAAAAACTTTTCTGTTTATTTCGGCGAAAAAGATAAGACCTCATTTTCAATGGAATATCATGGAATGGGCTCAAGAAGCTGGGCTTCACTGTTAACAATTAAGTCCTTTGTCGAAATTCTAAAAACCAAGCACGCGGCAGAGTCTGAACCGTTGTTTCCGATTTTGGCCATTGAGGAACCGGAAGCCCATCTTCATCCAAACGCGCAAAAGACTCTTTTTCCTCAACTTGCGGAAATCGAAGGTCAGGTTATTCTCAGCACTCATTCTCCATTTGTTGTAGCAATGGCGGATCTTTATCAGTTCAGATCTTTGGTTCGGTCAAGTTCGGGCATAGAAGGATACAAGATTTCCCACATAATGACCAACGAAGACAAAAAGGTTTTAGCCCGGGAAGTTTTAGCAAATAAGGGCGAAATGCTCTTTGCAAGAGCTATTCTTTTATTTGAAGGTGTTACAGAAGAACAAGTAATACCGGCAATGTTCAAAACATATTTGGGGTTTTCTCCGTGGGATGTTGGCGTTTCGTGTATAGGTGTTGGTGGTAAGAACTATTCTCCTTATGTCCGGTTGGCAGCCAGTCTAGGGATTCCAGCCTGCATATTAAGTGACAACGACGGCCGGGCTAAAATTGAAATTGAAGCTCAAATCAGAAGATTAAAGAAAGACACAAACCTTCCTCTAGCCCCGAATTTATACAGTATTCATTATCTCAGTTCAGGAAATGATTTCGAGGCAGAAGTCATTGCTCATGGCTTAAAGGACGAGGTTGTTGACGCCCTTGTTTTATATGAAACAAAAGGATCACCAAACCAGCGATACAAGCAGGCGAAACAGCGAGAGTTAAGCTCTCTTTCCGCTCCGGATCTTCTGGTGAAAATGCGGGAAACAAAGTCGTCTTATTCGGGTTTCTTAGCCGATGTTTTACTTGAGAATTCAAGGAAAAAATTGCCGAACGACTTAGTTCCACCAAGCATTCGTAGCGCATTTGATTGCATTAGGGGGTGGTTACAATGATCCACCTTTCTAGGCAACAAGCGAGTATCGTTAATGAAACGATCGGCCAACCCATACAAGTTCTTGCTGCAGCCGGGTCTGGAAAAACTCGTGTTTTAACAGAGCGGGTTCGGTTCATTTTCGAGCATACCCAGAAGGATGGCATCATCGCTCTAACCTTCACAAACAAAGCGGCCGAGGAAATGGAAACCCGCCTGTCCGATCTCCTCGACATGAAGGAACGTTGCTGGATTGCAACGATTCATTCAGTGGCACAACGCATTCTGGAAAAATATGGTCATACGATTGGCTTGCCCTCCGAACTCCATATTTACGAGAGGGATCAGGATCGTAAGGCGGTTTTTCTTCAGTCTTTACGGGAGAATGGTATCAATATCGACGAATTCCTTAACGTTATTGATGAAAGAACCAGAAAGGACCGGGAACGGGTAATTCAGGATCACTTGGACAGGTTCTCGGTAGTAAAGAGGGAACTCTTGACGGAAGAAGAAATTAAGCAAAAATATGCCTCTGAAGAATCTTTCTGGGAAATTTTCCAAGAATACCAAGAAGCATTAATTCGAAGTGGTGGTTTAGATTTCGATGACATCCTGGTTTACGCTCATAGGATTCTTATGGAACAACCATGGTGTGGTCAAATCTATCGGGCCAAATATAAACACATCTGTGTTGATGAGGCACAAGACTTAAACAAGGCCCAATATGAATTCATCAAAGCTCTGTGTGGCGATCAAATAAAGAGCCTTTTAATGGTCGGTGATCCGAATCAGATGATTTTCGGCTTTAATGGCTCATCCTCTGAGTTTTTGTGCACATCATTCGAAAGAGACTTTTCCCCCAAGAAATTTGAGCTTAAGGAGAATTACCGCAGCTCAAAGGCGGTCATTTGTTTAGCCAATAAACTTAAGCCTGGTTCTCAAGTTGGAACAGACGCGGTGATGTCAGGTCTAAGCGAAATTGTTTCCTTTCCAGATGAAGAGGCCGAAGCCGGTTATATTTGCGACAAGGTTCTTGAACTTATTTCAAAAAAAACCGATTCGGAAATTGAAGGGGAAATTTCTTTCTCCAATATGGTTGTTATCGGTCGAAATCGGTTTGTATTCCTTAAGCTTGAAAAAGTGCTTGCCGAGAGGAAAATCTCTTATTTCCTGAAAAAGGGTGAACGCCAAACAGAGCCCTCTTCTTTATTTGGTAAGGCACTAGATCTTTCCATTCGAATTCGGCTCAACCCGAAAGATTGGGTGGACGGTAAGAAGCTTTGCAACTCTTTAAAAATTTCTCCCCCAGCCTCTTGGGGCGCTTCCGATCTTTTGCTTCAATTAGCCAATTCAGTAAGAAGTTCCAAAACCCCTTTCTCAGAAATCTACGCTTCCCTTCTAGAAGCCGTTCACACGTTAGACATTGAAAAGCCGAACATTCCTAAGTTTTGCGACCATTTTACCAAAGCCCTTCAAGATTTTATCGCTACCCCAACACCAAAAGATGACACAGAATTAGAACGATCTTTGCAGGAGCTTTCGGATTTTCGAAGGTCCTGGACAACCTTTAAACGTAAGGGTCTAGGCGAAAACCTATCCGCGTTTCGCAATGCCATTGCTCTTGGTCAAGTCGCTGAAGACTATAACCCATCAGGTCTAGCTCTTAGCACTGTTCACACCATGAAGGGTCTCGAAAAAGACATCGTTTTCTTGATGGGGTTGTGTGAAGGCGTTTTTCCCGATTATCGCGCCAACTCAAAGAAGGAGTTAGACGAAGAGCTAAATAGTGCTTTTGTTGCTATTACAAGAGCAAAACGGTGGTTGTTTATTTCCTATCCCCAGGTGCGGTTAATGCCCTGGGGAAGCCCCAAAGCTCAACAGGTCTCGCGTTTTGTGAGAGTCCTTCAGACCTGAGTTTCCCGAAGGTCTAATTTCAAGGTTTGCCAAATATACATTATGCTGTCATAATGTATA
>CAZQYQ010000042.1:0-21676 GCA_964597625.1 uncultured bacterium | reverse complement strand
TCGCGGCTGGCTGAAGAGTTTCGCGGAGCTTCTCAAGGGCGACGGTCATGCGATGCCGGCGCATACGAAGAGCGACGCCTGGACGGACAGACTGCTCACGGCCGCGCTCGGCAGCCTGACGACGCTTCGCCACGACACGCTGCTGTACAACAAAATGGGCGGCGCCGAGGCCGGCGAAGGCGGCGAAATCGAAGACTGGATGATCAGACGCCTTCCTTCCGTCGCCGTCGATCCGTATCCCGAAGTGTTCGGGGGGCTTCGCCGACTGACGCTCGAGGTATACGGCAGACTCGCCGCGCAGGGATACCTGCCGAAGAAAGACCGGGACGAGGAGTCGGAAGAGGGGTTCGACGACATTCTTCCGCTCAACGCGAAAGGACTCACGCTGAAGCTGATCGAGATTCTTGCCCTCCTGGAGACATGCGCCGGGAAACAGGCAGCCGGTCAGCCTCTGACGGACGAAGAGCATGAAAAGCTGTGGCGTTTCGGCGTATGGTCGGAGCATCTGACCATCGCTCTCATCAGGCCCGACAATGAATTTTATAACATCGTGAACGAGGAAACATCGCTGATCGCGGATGTTTTCAACGGAGACGACACCTGTCTTGAAGCCGCGATCGGTCGCGTCTTCGAATTGTGGGTCCGCTGCATGGGTCCTCACGGGGAGCGTCTGCATCGTGGCGGCATCTTTTCGTATTACGAGTTCGAGCAGCCCCGATCGAATCGTCTTTCCGACAGCGACTGGCGGAACATGCTCCGCGATGGAAAAGCCCCGCAGCTTCCGGGCTGGACCAGTTCCTATCTGAACGGCGACCCCTCAACGCTGGATTTCAGGGAAGGCTCGTTTGACGATGGCGAACGTGAGCCGGCTGCCGGCAGCGATTGACCCTCAATCGATCAGTCTCGAGCGCCCCCGGAACCGGGGGCGCTTTTTCTTTCACCTTTTGCTGATTCGAGCACCGGTTTGTGTTATGAATGTCCTGATATCAGAGAGAGGTTGGCGATGGAATCATCGTTCAATCCAGAGAAGTTGTCATGAAGCAAAGACTCAGCATATATATACTATTAGCAATATTATCTGCCGCATCCGTGAACGCCTTTCTGATCGGCGGGTATTCCCATAAACTGCTGAGCCTTCTTCTGGATCGCATCAAGCAGGATGCCTTCGCTCAGGTGCAGGGGAAGCTGAACATGTTCGATCGCACGCTGCTGGCGCTCGAAGGTGACATGGAGAAGATCGGCGAACAGGCCATGTCCGGCATTTCGGCGTCCCTGACGTCGCCTCTGATCCGGACCTCGCTGACACCGGGCGAACTCAAACACCTTGCCCTTTCTCAGGGGGTGGATGACATCACGCTGATCGCAAGCAGCGGCATCATTTACAATGGATCATTCGAGCCGGATCTGAAGCTGAATCTCCAGAACATCTCGCCGACATTCACGGGATTTCTGAAGAGCGTCTACGGTTCCGGGAAGATCGTTCACCAACGGATCAGCATTTCCTCACTCACAGGCGTGATACGGAAATTCATCTATTTCAGTCCGGCAGGAAGCGATGAGATCATTCAACTTTCGATAAACATCCGGCCATTCATCTCAAGGCGCTTCGGATTCCAGTTCGAGAAGTATATATTTCATGATATGTTCTCCGAGTTCCTTCAAAGCAACCACTTCGTCAACGATATAGATATCTTTCACCTGAACAACCTCGGACGCTGGTCGATCGTCCACGAAGGCCGTCAGCTCGATGTTCCAGCCAATCTGCTCGCGCAGCTGCTCGACAAGACGCTGGTTGAAATCACACGGGATCATGATGAAAACGGCAGCCGCCATTCCATCGTGTATCGGCATCTCAGCCAGGAAGGCAGTTCGTCGAAGCTGACCCTGACAAGCCTGGCCCGCATCGAGTTCGATTTTTCCCTTCTGGACCAGTTCATCCAGTTCGCGCTTTTTTCCTTCATCATCGGGACATTGTTCGTCGCAGCTCTTTTCTTCGCGCTCTTCTCGAAACTCATCAACAGAAAATTTATCGAACGCATCATCAAGGTCGAGGAAGGACTTTCCAGGATCGGTGAGGGAGATTACTCGCTGCGGCTTGCGAAGGAAGGCAATGATGAAATTTCCTCCATCGTTGTCAGGGTGAATCAGATGGCTGAGGAGATCGGCCGCCGCAACGAGGATCTGCTTTCCTCCCATCGGGCGATCGAGGTTCTCCGGAATCATCTCTCGAAAATCCTGGCCTCTCTTTCCTGCGCCGTAATCGCCGTCGATCGGGAATGTCGGATAACGATCGCCAACCAGGCCGCCTCAAGATTCTTCGGACTGCCACCTGAAAATGCCTATGGATTACAGCTCTGGAAAGCCCTGCCCCTGCTCGCCGAGTATGAAGGCATGATCAGCGAGCCCGCCGGAGGCTTCCACGTCTGTTCTTTCCTGCGCCGGAAACTCTTTCCCGACCAGGACAGATGGTTCAATCTGGCATTCAACCCGCTTTCCGCAGACGATCAAGGCGGTTTCGTCATGCGCATCGACGAGATCACCGAACTGATGCACCAGACAGAACAGCTTCAGCAAGCCCAGAAGATGGAAATGATCGGCATTCTCGCGGGTGGAATGGCGCATGATTTCAACAATTTCCTTGCCGTGATCGTCGCAACCTCATCGTTGCTCCAGACGATGCTCGACTCTTCCACACCACAGGACCCGCAGCTCCTGACACGACATCTGGACAGCATAAAGCAGGCCGGCATGCATGCCACAGAGATCGTCAACCGCCTCCTGACCCTTTCGCACAAACAGACGTTCGCCCTGGAACCCTTGTCGCTCACCTCCCTGCTGATCGAGCTCAAAAGCATCATTGAAAGCAGCTTTCCCAAGAGCATCAGAATCCTGTTCAATCTTCCCGATGCCCCCGCCTTCATTCACGGCAACGCGACGCATCTGCATCAGGTGCTCTTGAACATCTGCCTGAACTCGAATCATGCCATGACCATCATGAGGGCGCCGGGAGAAAAGCTGGGCGGCGTGTTGACGCTGACCCTTTCCAGATGCGACACGAAGACAGCGCTGGATGCGGATCTTACCGGACAGCCGTTCGGTTCTTTCTGGTGTATCGAAGTCAAGGATACCGGTGTCGGAGTCAGCGAGAACAATCTCCGCAAGCTGCTGACACCCTTTTTCACAACCAAACCGAAAGGGACGGGAACAGGCCTCGGGCTTCCGGTGGCCTACGGTCTCATGGAGCAGCACCGGGGATTTCTCCGCTTCTCATCGGTACTCGGCCAGGGCACAGCCGTCCGTATCTATCTCCCGTGCAACGACACGGAGCTTCCTCCTGCTGATGCACCAAGTCACGAAACGGCGGAACCATCCCTGCCGGCGGGCAACCACCTGGTCCTTGTCATCGATGATGATCCGCTGATACGTGAAACGGTGAGTCTCATCCTGACGACCTATGGATACCAGGTTATCGAGGCGCGAAACGGGCAGGAAGGAATCGATCAGTTCAGATTGAATCATGCCAGACTGGCAGCAGTCGTCCTCGATCTGATCATGCCCGAGATGAGCGGCGATATTGCCTTTCACCAGCTGCGTCAGATCTCCCGGACCGTGCCGATCCTTGTCAGTTCAGGCTTTCAAATGGATCCGCGAGTCCAGGAACTTTTGAAAAGCGGAGCTGCCGGCTTTCTCGGAAAGCCCTACGATGCCGCACGACTTGTGAATCTGATCCAGCAGATCTCCAAACCGCTTTCCGGCCTGTAAGCATGTCGTCATGGCTTTTCTGGTTGATGCTGACCATGATCGATCATCTCTGGCTGCGCATCGAATTCGCGGGTGATCTTGCGCTGGGGCGTAATATATCACACAACATAGAATCTGCCGGCCCGCGCACGTATTTTGCGTCGCTGCGGACCCATCTGCATTCAGACGATTTCGTCCTTGCGAATCTTGAAGGCGCGGCACGGCCCGAACGGACGGGAATCAGAGTCGATGCCGGAGATGCGCATCCGGGAAGCCATCGGACGGATCGTTCCATCGACCTGTCTTTCGATTCCAGCGCAGTTCCGCATCTGCAATGGTCCGGAGTTCCGTTCTTCGGCCTGGCCAACAATCACAGCAGGGATGGTGGCCCAAAAAGCCGCGTTCAAACGATCGATATGCTTTCCCGGTTCGGGCTTCACGGATTCAGCGACCGATTGCGACTGACCATCAAAGGCATTCCGATTGCGATCTATGCGCTCGATCTCACGGAGCCGTCATTCCCTCCGGACGGCCTCGTCGCCGACCGTGCGAACCAGATTCGCCACTCGGCCGAATCGTGTCTGACCTTTGTTTTCATGCATGCCGGCATGGAAGACGTGAACACCATTTCACGGTCCGAACGGCTGTTTGTGAAACAGTTGATTGCCTGCGGGGCAGCGGGTGTTTTCGGGCATCATCCGCACCGCGTGAAAGAGGGCGGAGCGCTCGATGGGCGGCCGGTCTACCATTCACTTGGAAGCCTCGTGTTTGACCGGACCCGGAAGCCGGACTGTTTCGGCCTTCTGGTGAGGGTGCATATCTGGGCGGGCACAGCCATCGCCTGGGAGACGTTCGTTGCGCATCTGCAGCCCGGAACTCACCGGCCGCTGATCTGGCCGCGCCGGGCGGCTGCGGGAGTCATTCCTTTCGGACGCATGCTCGGGGCGTCAGCTCTGCATCTGTACCAGCCGCCATTCCGGCCCTGAGAGAGATTCCGCTCATCGGACGTCCCACGCCTTCCGCGTCAGAGGGCATCATTCAAGGCCGTGCCTGATACCGGAAAGCTCAGCCCTGATACAAGGAATCGGCGCAGGGAGCGTCATCGCCCGCCCGCGCCGATATTTCGCGTATGATTCTTCCTTCAGCGGAAGAAGGTCGTGACTCCGAACATGAGTTTATAGTTGTATCCGTAGCGCTGGTCGTTGGTCACGGAAACAGGCACCCCGACCTCGAAGGCGAAGTTTTCGGTCGGCGTATAGCGCAGACCGGGCGTCACGTCGATGCGGAGACCTTCCGAGCCCCAGTCCTGGCCGTTTACTTCAGCCATGACGGTCACGTTATTCGTATGAGGGTATTCGAGGCCGAGATTATAGTAGAAGATATCGGCGAGACCGTCGGGGTAGAACTGGGTGTTCGGGTCGCCGGTCATGATATAGCCGAGGTTCAGGTGGGCGATGACACGCTCGAAGTTTTTGCTGAAAGCCGTGTAGATTTCGAAGTCGGTCTTGCCCGTTCCAAGCCCCTTGGCATCGCTGCCGGTGGGGAATTTGAATGAGAGACCGAACGCGCCACGCGTTTGATACTGAGGATTATCGAACACCCGGTATTTGAACGACAGCTTCGAGTCGCCGGTTCCGGATTCACGGAAATCCTTCGACCAGAGGATGCGCGACTTGATCGTGTAGTTGAGGACCGGCATCGAAAGAGCAAATTCGAGGTCATTCGTGACGGCATAGTTGAAAAACAGGGGAATCTCGAGCAGATCGCCGCTTTCACCGCTTGCCAGCACGCGGTCGTAGACGCGATCGAGAGTGAACCAACTCGAATGAAAGCCCATCTTAAAGGAGCCTTCCTTGCTGACGTCCGCAGAGGTGGTCGTGAACAGACCGGTGAGCCCCATCGTATTGCAGGCCAGCACGCGGCTGACGGCATCACCAAGGGGCGCCGTCATCATGGCATCGCGACTGACGGGCGGAAGAGTCGTTCGAGACGGTTCCGGCAGACTCGAAACAGGAGGCAGTTTCAGCGGTTCCTGCGAGTAGATCTCCTGGTCTCCCCCGTTGATGGCGGGCAGAGGCGCGGGCTGGTTCGCATAGGGAGCCGCAACCGGCATAATCGGAGCCGGAGCCTGGGTCACCATCACATCGGAGCTGCTCGAGACGATCGGCGCCGTTGAGCGCTTTTTCGATTTGCCGCTCTTCTTCGATGATTTCTTCGATTTGGTCGATTTGACGGCCTTCTTGCTCGTTTTCGTTTCCGAAACCGCACTGCCGCCCGTATCGGATGACCCGGACGTGGAAGCGGCAGCCGTGCCGGAATCCGTCGAGGCTGGCGTGGTTATCGGCGGCAGTGATGCACCGTCGCCGGTACCGGTCGAGCCGATGCCGTCGGCCGGAGCCGATGCCGGGGGCAGCGAGTCGGTCTGGCCAAGGCTGGGGCGGGCATCCGCGACACGCCGATAGGGGTCTACCGGTTGCCGCTTGACGCTTGAGATGAAGGAATTACTGAACCCCGACCGTTTGAGCTGGCTCTGCGTCTCGGGTTGCAAATACTCCTGCGCACCCGCCGGCAGGGCCAGCAGACACGCGGCCAGGGCCAATATCGCTGTGTTTCTGCTCATGCCTCGCTCCTTGCGGTCCGGTTCGCCCGGACACACTGAGTCACTTCGGCCTCATCGGCACGATGCACGAGTTTCTTAACGATATTTTGCGATCGAAATACAGTGCCGTTTTCTCGGATCGCAACAGGAATTGGATTATTTCATATTTGCCGTGGTACATTGAGGCTGTGAGCGACCCTCTGGTCCATATGACTCCAGATCAGGCACGATCGAAGCGCAGGGATTTTCGCCGGGTCTGGACGGCGACTCTGAAGGAATGACAAGACATGTCACCGGCAAGGCCTGACCCCTTGATACGCATCATGGCAACCGTTGCAATGATGGCGTTTTTGGCGCTTCCCTGCCATGCTCTTCGCGAGTTCAGCTGGCCGGCAGATATGCCCTTCAAACCTGTCAATCTTGCGATCGGTGTCTGGGGCTTCGATACGGGGCATGCGACAGGACCCTGGGGAATCATTGATGAACATGGTCAGTATCAGGTCGCGCCGCTGTTCGAAAAGGTGGCAATCTTCATCAACGGCTATGCCCCCGTCAAAAAAAACGGCAAGTGGGGTTTCATCGACACGCAGGCGCAAACGATCCTTCCCTGCCAGTTCGATGCCATCTGGCAACCGCCACAGACGCCCGGGTTTCGCATGGTCTTTAGCGGCGACGGCGAATCGGCGGAAGATATTATCGAGATTGATATAGATGCCGACTGGTCCGGTGGATTCGCCCCGGGCGTTTTTCCGGTTCGTCAGGGAGATAAGTGGGGTGTCATCGCTTCTTCTGGCGCCTGGATCGTCCCGGCCGGTCTCGACCAGATCCATCAGGTGCAGGACGATCGCGCCATGGTGCGGAAAAACGGAAAATACGGGTTTCTCGGCCAAGACGGGGTGATGTCGGTCGAACCGGCCTATGAGGATGTCGGACCGTTCGCCGACGGCCTTGCCCCCTTCTGTCTGGACGGCCGCTGGGGGTTTATCGCCCCGGCAGGGAACGTTGTCATTCAGCCGCGGTTCGCCTATGCTTTTCCGTTCATTCACGGCTGTGCGATCGTGCAGGAAGGAAAGATGAGCGGCGTTCTCAGCACCGACGGGAACTGGAAACTTCCGCCCGTCTATGATTCCATCGTCAGGGATTTTGCGGATGGCCTGTTCCGCACCGAACGAGATTCCCATTTCGGCCTGTATTCCCCCCTCGAAGGGGAACTGGCCTCACCGGCCTGGGATTTCATGTCTTCCGAGCCCCATCATCTGATCAAGGTCTCCCGGGAAGGTCTCCATGGGCTTCTCGCACGAAACGGAACGCTTCTTCTGGCTTGCGCATACGACAGCGTGGAAGTGGATGAAAGCGATCTGGTCAGGCTTCGCCGCAATGGTCTGTGGGGCTTCTACGACCTGTCATCAGGCCGCCTGATCGAACCGCGATACGAAAAGATCCGGCCGTTCAACGAGGGACTGGCCGCTGTTTCCATGCAAGGCAGGTGGGGATACGTCGACCGGAGCGGCGGTCTGGCCATTCCCGCTCAATACTCGTGGGTCGGCGATTTCGGCAACTCCCAGGCCGGGGTGATGACGGCTACCGCCTGCGTGGTCATCAATCGCGACGGTCAAATCGTCAGCAACCCCGTTCTGGACTTTGAACCAAAGGGAAAACCGCTTCCGGGCGGAAGTCGTTACGCCCGTCTCAATGGGAAATTCGGATTTTATAACACACAAAACAGAACATTTGCCGTCCCTCCGGTTCTCGATATGGCGCGCTGGTTCAAGGATACCGGCGTCATCCTGGCGAAGGAGTCCGGGTTCTGGAGGCTTC
This sequence comes from uncultured bacterium, assembly GCA_964597625.1. Lineage (GTDB taxonomy): Bacteria > Muiribacteriota > Ozemobacteria > Ozemobacterales > Ozemobacteraceae > MWAR01. The sequence continues at coordinate 13,518 of CAZQYQ010000042.1, read as the reverse complement.
TCATTCCCGGTAACCGGGAAATGTCTTCCGGATGGTTCAGGGACGTCGGGAACGTTCAAGAAGACATGTGCTGGGTCGAGCTGCCCGATAATCGCGTCGGGTTCATCGATCAGAACGGAAGATTCGCCATCAGTCCCGTGTATGAAGCTGCACGGGATTTTCAGGGGGATCGCGCGGGCATGAAACAAGGGGGGAAGTGGGGGTTCATCGATCATACCGGGAAGATCATCGTCCCCCCCGTGTATGATCAGGTCACGGGCTTTCATCGTGACCGCGCAGAGGTCCAGAAAGGAAATAAATGGGGGTATATCGATTCCGCGGGAGAACTCGTCATCCCGCTGGAGTATGATCACACCTCCCCGTTTTTTGAGGGTGAAGAAGACGCCGTACAAGCAACACGGAATGGAATCGAAGGCCTTCTGGACCGGATGGGCAATTTTTATCCCCAGGAAACGCCGACGGCCGCCGAATCACGGCGCGGGCTCTTTCCCCACCCGGAAGCCCCTCTCCAGCCGCCGAAACGCACCCCATAAGTCGCTTTCATGCGAGAGCAAGGTTCCTGATTCCGCTTCGGACAGCGGAGCTAGTCAACCATGCGCCGTATGACATCGCGATTGAGCGCGTTGATGAGATCGTCGCATGGAAAAAGCAACTGGGCGGGGCTTGAGAGCCCCGCCCAGCGAAATCCACAATCGGAAACGTTTCCCTTTCAGAAATTTACAATTGTCTCAGGCTTCATAACGTATCCACCTTCATCGACGTCCCGAGGGAATGTCGGCCTTTTTCACCACAACATGGATCTTGAATGTCAGGTATGGATGCCGTTCCGGTTTGTCCCGGTGCCGGCATATCAGTATCAAGTCACACTCCCCATTCCTGGGCTTTGCCTGAAAAGTAAATACTTTATTAAAGCCATCGGCATTCTTCACAGGGATGACTTTGGTGCTCTGACGCTCGAGCAGGAGAGGGTTGTATTCTTCAACAAACCACTGTGCCCGAACATCCGGATCCTCATACAAAGTCAATTTCAGCATCTGCCCTTGATCAGGCATAGCGGAGAGTATCACCTTGCTCCCGTTCGCCGACAGCTCGAGAGAAACTTCTTTGGGAAGTTGGGCGGTTGCCGCCATGGCGGGAATTGAAACGCACCCGAGGAAAATCCCAAGCAACAAGGCAATCAATCTCTTCATGTATTCTTCCTTTCGTTTGCGAAACAAATCTGGCGCCCTCATCCGTCAGCGTCTGGCCGATGGGATCACGGCATCCGGCGAGACGACCACGATATGGACTTTGAATACTTTTTTGGCGGGTTTCTCATTGAAAGCCGAACAGTAATCCTGGAGACTCAATTTCAGATCACACTCACCGGCTTTCTTGGCCCTGAACCCGAATATCTGATTGACTTTGCCGTCCCTGCGCCCGGAAGATTTGGAAGTATTACCGATTTGCTCCAGAAGGCTGGGCTGATATTCATCCACCCACCAGATGGGAGCGGGTGTATCGTCGGAATTATAGACAAGGCCCAAGGAGAGGATCTGGCCCATCACAAGTTGAACCGTTTTTCCCGCATCCTTCTCCTCGACGATAACTTCATCTGATACCGAAGAGGCGTTCAAAGCACACCCCAAAAGAAGGAAAAGGAACAGCAATAGGATTCTTGGTTTCATCTTATTCCTCCTGAACTTGAATTTCTCTCATGGTCTCAGCATACGACCGCGCCATAGAGATTCCAAATTATTCGCCATGTGCACGATTGAACAGAAATTTCTCTCTCTCGGTTCCAAAGATGAATTTTAAAGTATCTTTCTGCAGAAGATACCTGTCAGCACACTCAACCGTTTCCAAATTGCCGGTCTTACTATCAAAACGGAAATCAATGGCATTTGATCCGAAACCATCATATTTTCCTGCTTTATGATAGAACCTTTTCTCGGTGTTGATGTCGCGCTTCGGGAAGGCATTCGGGTAACGCCCGCTGATATACATCACCCCCGTGATTCCTCCCTTTAAGTTCTTGTCGACAAGGACTGTCCCATCCTGCTTTTTGATTTGCCAGCGAACGGTATAAGTGTAATCCTTTTCACTATCCATCTTTCTTTCAACCCAAAGAACAACATCCAATCCCCTGACATCAGCTCCATCGAACTCTCCAGCCTTCACAACTCCCTTGATATTTCCAGCCGCCGCAAGAGAGTCCAAGGTCTTTACCGGCTGGTAGTCAGGCTCCGCTGCAAAAGAGGCATGAGAGGCCAAGAAGAAGAACAGGACTACCACAAGGGCGAAAATTCCCTTTTCTTTATTCGTCATCGAAGTAAACATCAGAAACTCCTTCTGAAATCAAAATTGTCTTTAGATCTTGCTCATGCCGGAGGATAAAGCAAAGGTTGTACCAACCAAGTCAAAAGTCGTTGAAAAGCCCCGCACTCACCCTTCAGAATGCCATGGAAAGCATATTTGGATGCATCACCCGGCTCTCGTTTCATTTTGAAACGACCGCCATCGTGTCGATTAACGGTCATTGGTTTGGCAATTTTGATGCAGCTAACTGGTCGATGCTGTCCATGAGAAGGGTTCGACGTATCCGGCGGGGAACCCTCGCGGAATGCCATTTTCACAGCCCGGGGGAATGAGCTCCTGGACACGGTCCGAAAAAGAACGGAGTCCGATCCGGTCTCTCTTCTTCATTCCCTGGTGAGCCAGCAGGAAAACGGCATCGCCCCACGCTGATGCAGCCCCCGCTGCGTATCAACGGCAGCAGGGCGTCAGGACTGTTTCTCTTTTTCGGCAGGAGTTTTGCGTTTCTCGTCTTCGATTTCCGCGGCTTGGCAATGGAAAACGATGGTGCCGTCGGCGAAATCGAGGTGGGCGGTGCCGCCGGTTTTCAGTTCGCCGAACAGGATGCGGTCGGCAAGCTCGTCCTTGATCTCGCGCTGGATGACGCGGGCAAGCGGGCGGGCGCCGTAGCGCGGGTCATGGCCTTTCACGGCAAGATGGTCGCGCAGGGCTTCCGAGATCGTAAGCGTCACCTTGCGTTCCGCAAGTTGCAGATTCAGCTCGCCGATGAGCTTGTCGACGATGCGCCTCATGACATCGCGGTTGAGGGCATTGAAATGGATGATGGCATCGAGCCGGTTTCTGAACTCGGGGTTGAACGCTTTTTCGACGGCCTCACGGCCGCGCCATTGCACATGGCCGCTCTGTTCGCCGAATCCGATGGCGCCCTTGCTCATTTCGCGGGCGCCGGCATTCGAGGTCATGACGAGAATGACGTGTCTGAAATCGGCTTTGCGGCCGGTGTTGTCGGTCAGCGTCGCGTCGTCCATCACCTGCAGGAGAATACTATAGATATCAGGATGGGCTTTTTCGATTTCATCGAGGAGCAGCACGCAGTTGGGTTGTTTTCTGATGGCATCGGTGAGCTGGCCGCCCTGCTCATAGCCGACGTAGCCTGGAGGCGCACCGATCAGCCGCGAGACGGCATGTTTTTCCATATATTCGCTCATATCGAATCGCAGGAAGGAAACGCCCAGCGCCTGGGCCATCTGGCGTGACACCTCGGTTTTGCCGACGCCCGTGGGTCCCGCGAACAGGAAGCAGCCGACCGGCCGCCGCTCGCCCCCCAGCCCCGCCCGCGAGCGTTTGATGCAGGTCACCAGGGCCTTGATCGCCTCGTCCTGGCCGAAAATCACCTCCCGCAGCACGTCATCGAGCGCCTTGAGGCGGTCGGCATCCGACGTGGAAACGCGTGCCGTCGGGATGCGGGCCATGCGCGAGACCGCTTTTTCGATATCGCGCACGCGCACGTCCCTGCGCTTCTGATAGATGGGAGAAAGCTTGTGCAGTGCCGCCGCCTCGTCGATCAGGTCGATCGCCTTGTCGGGCAGGAACTTCTCGGTCAGATGCCGCGCCGCAAGCTCAACCGCGGCTTTCAGCGCCCCGTTCGTGTAGGTCACGCCGTGAAACGCCTCATACGAGGACCTGAGGCCCTGCAACACCCGCAGCGCCTCGGCCTTCGTCGGCTCGGCCAGATCGATTTTCTGGAAGCGGCGGGCGAAGGCCCGGTCCTTTTCGAAATGGTTTTTGAACTCCTCGTATGTACTTGTGCCTATACAACGCACGCGGCCGCTGTTCAGAAGGGGTTTGAGCAGGTTCGCCGCATCCATCGAGCCGCCGCTGACGGCGCCGGCGCCGACGATCGTGTGAATCTCATCGATGAACAGGATGACTTTCTCCTGTTTTTCGAGGGCCTTGATGACGGCCTTCAGCCGGGCTTCGAAATCACCCCGGTAGCGCGTTCCGGCCAGCAGCGATCCCATGTCGAGCGAGTAGACGCGGTATCCGGCAAGCGTCGGGGGCACCTTCTCTTCCTGAATCATGCGCGCCAGCCCTTCGACGATCGCCGTCTTGCCGACGCCCGGCTCACCCACGAACACGACATTATTCTTGCGCCGTCTCGCCAGAACGGTGATGGCACGCCGAAGCTCGGTTCTCCGCCCGACCAGGGGATCGATTTCTCCGGCAGCGGCTTTCTCGTTGAGACACCGCGCGAACTGGCCAAGCGGATCTTTCACGGGCTTTTCGCCGGTCTCTTCGCCCTCCGCCGGCACGCCATTCTCATGTTCGGCGCCGTCCCCCGTCCCATCATCCCCCGGAGTCCCGTTTTCGTCGGCACCCTCTTCCTTCGATACGCCATGAGATATATATTCAAGAATATCGAGGCGGGTGATCTCTTCCGCCTGAAGAATCTTCACGGCATGCGAGTCGGGTTCCTGCAGGAGGGCGGCCAGGAGATCGCCCGCATCGGCTTCGCCTTTTTCCGAGGCCTGCACATGTATCAGCGCACGCTGAATGACTCTCTGGAACCCGACGCTGGGCTGCGGGTCGAGATCAGAACCGGCCGGCAGCTTCGGAACCTTGTCGGAGAAAAAATCTTCGAGCGATTTCTTCATGCGATCGATGTTTCCGCCGCACGCACGAATAATTTCCCGTCCACGGTTGTCGAAGAGACAGCCATAGAGAATGTGTTCCGGCGTCAGATACTCGTCGCGCCGGTCACTCGCCTCGCGAATCACGGAGTGGAGGGTTATTTCAAGATCCCGCTGGATCATCGGCATCGTTCAGGCTTTCTCCATCGCGCACTGGAGCGGATATCCGCGCTCCCGGGCCATCGTTCGAACGGTCTCGACCTTGGTTTCCGCGATATCACGGACATACACCCCGGCAAGGCCTCTGCCGTTCCGGTGCACATGCAGCATGATCTGCGTCGCTTCCATGGTCGGCAGGTGAAATACATTCTGGAGCACCTCGATGACGAACTCCATCGTGGTGTAATCATCATTCAGCAGAAACACCCGGTACATGGGCGGTTCATCGTTTTTCTGCCGTGTCTTTTCAAGCAGTTCCTGATCCGGGCGCGAACTCGTTCCCGCCATCGTTCCACACTCCTTCTACGCTCCGGCGCCGTCGGCCTGTGCCGATTCCTCGATGAGCTTCTGAAGCTCTTCCCAGCGTTCCATGCGCTTTCCGATCTCCTCACCCACGTCGCTGTGCTGTCGCGAAATAGCGGCGATGCCGTCGCGCCCGAGCTCCGCGGGCGGCTCCGCAAGCTGCGCCTCGAGATCCCGCTGGCGCGTTTCCAGGGCGTTGATCCGTTCCTCGACCTCGGTCAGCTCCCGCTCCCATCGCTGCCGCTGGTTACTCTGGCGCTTGCGCTCCTTCCAGGCATCGCGCGCGTCGTTCCTCCTGTCATCCTCGGCTCCGGCTTCCGTGCCCGTCGAAACATCGGTTTCCGTTTCTTCCGCGATGCGGTGCGACATGGCCCAGAGATACTGGCTGTAGTTGCCTTCGTATACAAGCGCCTTCCCGTCCCGGATGGCAAGGATCCGTGTCGCGAGACAGTCGAGGAAAAACCGGTCATGGGAAACGATGATCAGCGTGCCGGGAAACGCGTCGAGCGCTTCGAGCAGCGCTTCACGGCTCGAAATATCGAGATGGTTGGTCGGTTCGTCGAGCATCAGCAGATTGCACGGCCGCAGGATGAGCCGCGAAAGGCCCAGCCTGCTCTTTTCGCCGCCCGAAAGGACGCGCACGGGTTTTTCGATATCGTCGCCCGAAAACAGGAAGGCGCCGAGCAGGCTTCTCAACTGGGGAACCATGTCGAGCGGCGCCTCGCGCAGCATGCGCTCCCAGATCGTCTCCTCGCGTTCGAAACTGATCTCTTCATCCTGGGCAAAATAGCCGGGCTGGACTCTGTATCCCCAGTCCACACGGCCCTGATATGCGGCATCCTGCCCCGCCAGAATCCGCATCAGCGTCGTCTTGCCGGCGCCGTTCTCCCCGATGATCGCAAGCCGGTCTCCCCGCCGGATCGAAAATTCGAGTTCATTGAGCACGACATGATCGCCGTATCTGCGCGACACATGCTCGGCTTTCGCAACGAGTTCTCCACTTTCAGGGCAGGGGGGAAATTCGAAATCGAGCTTCGGAGCCGCGCGAGCCTGATCGATGCGATCGATTTTCTCGAGTTGTTTGATGCGGCTCTGCACCTGCGACGCTTTCGAAGACTTGTATCGGAAACGCTCGATGAAGTCCTGGACCCGCTTGCGTTCGCGGTCCTGACGGTCCTGGGCGGCCGCGGCCTCGTGGGCCCATTGCTCGCGGGCTTCGAGAAAGTCCGTATAATTGCCCCGCCATGTCCGGGCACCCTCGGGCATCAGCGCCACGACCGATGTCGCAAGCTTGTCGAGAAAGTAGCGGTCATGCGAAACCATGAGAATCCCACCCGGATACGAGGCCAGATACTCCTCGAGGAACGCAATCGATGAAATGTCGAGATAGTTCGTCGGCTCGTCGAGCAGCAGATAGTCGGGCTCACTCAGCAGGAGGCGCGCGAAGTAGGCACGCATCTGCCATCCGCCGGAAAAAGTCTTCAGGGGGTCATGAAACCTGGCCTCGGGAAAGCCCAGCCCCTTGAGAATCCTGATCATCCGGGCCTGCCAGGTATACCCGCCGGCACGCTCGAAGCGGGCCAGCAGACTGTGGTGGCGGTCATGTAAAGCAATTGATATATCTCCAGCCGAGATCTTTTCCTCGACGGCCGCGATTTCATCGCGAATCAGCTGCAGCCCGGAAAAAGCCTGTGCCGCCAGCGTCCAGAGCGTTGCATGGACTCCGGCTTCGCCCCATTCGGGATCTTCCTCGAGAAAAATTTCCTGGGGCAGGTAGCCCACGCGGGTTTCGCGGGGCCTGGTGACCGCCCCGTCATCGGGCGGCTCGCCGCCTCTGATGATGCGCATCAGCGTCGATTTGCCCGAGCCGTTGTTGCCGACGAGCGCGACGCGCTCGCCGGGGTTGACGGCAAACGTCACATTCCGGAACAAGGTCCGGATGCTGAAAGATTTCGTGAGATTCCGTATCTGAAGCGACATATCTGGGAGACGAATTGTATCACGCTATCGGCCGGCGCTCAATCGGCGAATTGCCGTGTCACAAAAACACCTGCACGTGCGTATCTTCCGGCGTGACCGGGTGTCTGGTTTCAGCATGGATCCCGCAATTTTCTTCTGCATCCTTTTTGCGGGATTTTTACAGGACTGGTGTATTCTGTCTTCATGACCGTTCTCCGCGATACCGTAATGCTGGATGCGTCAACGCCATTTTGTATAGTGCAGAACGATGGTCCCAAAATCATCCATTGCCGAGGAAACGATTGAGTATATTTGATCAGATACGAGGATTGGTCCAGGGAAACGGTGAAAATCCCGCCGCGGCTTTTTTGAAGGCGGTTCGGTCCGGTGACGAGCCAGCGGCGGAACGTCTTGTCGCCAGCCTCCCCCGGAATGCGCGAGGACCTGACGGCCAGTCGCTGCTGCATGCCGTGGTCGAGGCGGACATGGCAGCCGCCCTCGGGCAAATGCTGAAACACGGATTCCTGCCCGACACCCGCGATGCGAAAGGGGTTACGCCTATCCTGGCTGCGGTGAAACGGAAGAATCGCGCGATTGTCGAACGGCTTCTGGCAAGCGGCGCCAATGCCGATATCGGGTCGCCCCAGTGCGAGTATCCATTGCTCGAAGCGCTTCGGCAACAGCATGTCGAGATAGCCTCTCTGCTTCTGAAGCGAGTGAAAAACATGCTCCAGGCTGATAAAGAGTTGATGACACCGCTGCATTATGCCGGCATGATGGGACACGCTGGCCTGATTGCCGAAATAATCAGCCAGGGCGGCGAACTGTTTCTGAAAAACCGGAAAGGGCAAACGCCGGTCATGCTTGCCGAATCCCTGGGCAAGGCAGAAGCTGTTCAGGCGATGTATCACAGCCATGCGCGAAGGCAGATTCCCAAAGATGAATTCATTCTGATGAAGGCCGTGAAGGAGAATCAGATCCCGCTCGCAGAGGCCCTGATCGAGGAAGGTGCTTCGCCCGGCATGAACGGTGGCATCCTGCTCCATGTCGCGGAAAGCCCTGAAATGGTGAAATTGCTCATCAAAAGCGGTGTTCCCGTCGAGGCCGCCGGAAAAGACGGCCGGTCACCCCTGCATTCAGCCGTTGCGCGACGGCATCCGAACGTCGCGATCGCCCTGCTCGAAAGCGGCGCGGATCCGAATCACCGGGCGGATGACGGCACGACCCCTTTTCGCCTTGTCCAGGATGCGAATGAGGACTTTTTGAAGCCGTTGCGAGAGCTCATGAAACAACGGGGCGGGATCGCGATCAGAGGGGAAGCGCTTCATCAGATGGCATCAGAGGGCAATGCACAGGGTGTCAAGGAACTTCTCGATGCCGGGACTGATCCGAATGCCACCGATGAGTTCATGAGAACTCCGCTGCATCTGGCCGCGGCTAGGGGGGATCTCGAAATCGTCAGACTCCTCGTTGCGGCCGGAGCGAACCTGCATCTGAAGCAAATCCCGGAGAAACCAGGCATTTCTGATATGACCCCTCTTCATCTGAGTGTCCTGAACAAGCATGCGCAGGTTGCCGAATTTCTGCTCGACCACGGGGCGGACATCGATGCCGTGTGCCAGGGGAGTGACACCCCGCTCGTCATTGCCTGCCGGAATGCTGACCAAAGACTGGTCGATGAACTTCTGAAACGAAACGCCGATCCCAATGGAGGCACGTCTGTCAGTTTCCCGCTTTTATACGCCGTCCAGACCGGTGATCTGGAGTTTGTGAAAAAGCTCATCACATCAGGTGCCGACACGGGGCGCAAGAGCGATCGTGGATACCTGGTGGACATCGCCCCAACCGTCAAAATTCGCCGTCACCTCTGGGAACTCGGAGCCCCGAGCGGGAATTCTCAATCCAAAAACCGTTGTCATATCTGCGGAGTGCCCTTTTTCTCCGGCGGATATGTCATCAGCCTCAGCGATGGCGGAAGCATCGCAGAAACCTGCTTCATCTGCGGCAAGGGAGTCTGCGATCTGTGTTCCCGCCATATCTGTGATGAATATGACAACGCCAGCAAGATCTGCCAGACATGTCGCGCCCGGTATGGCCTGAACAAAGATCATGTCCTGACATTCAAATGGCTCCAGGCCGTTACGAAGCTTGCCGACCCGGCACCTGAAAGCGAGTATGCCTGCCCGGTCTGCGGGAAGAAATATACTGTTAAATATACTATTTCCGAGATGCCTCGCTGCAAAACGTGCAACAGATTTCACTGCGTTTCCTGTGGAAAGGAAGTCATTGGTGAAAATGGAAAATGGGAATGCTGCTCTCTTTGCGCAAAGCGATAATATGCACGGCATTGGCGCGGGTCCGAATCAATATGCTGCACGAAATATATTGCAGAAAACCGACATCTTCTGCGAGCCCCCTGCATTTGCATGGCGGGGGAATATTCAACCATCCGACACGAGTTTTCGCCTCGTCGGTCTTGTTCTTTTTCTGATGCTGGTTTGCGGGGGATCCCCGCTTCCGGCTTCCGTGATGAGCGTGGACTGGACAGGCGGTCGCATCCCTGGCATCGCAGGTGTCCGTATCACGACGATCAGTTTCTGCTGCGCGATCTATCGCGAAACCCTCTTTTGCTGGCGCGATTCCCCAAGCTCCGGCATCGCTTCCCGCCGCGAGACGTTTTCCGGCATCGGCTGTGAACTGTCTCTCCGGCACTTCTGAAATCACGAGGAACCGATGAAACTTCGCCCATTTGAACTGGAACGCTACTTCGCCCGATACGAGTTCACGGCACCCTGGCTGCTCTGTTCTTCTGACTGCGAGAGCATGACGCTCGGCGACCTGCTGGCCTTCGAGCCTGGAGCGGCGGAACGGTTTTCCTCGCTCTGGCTGGGATATACCGAAAGTCTCGGTCATCCGAAGCTCCGGCAGGCCATCACCGGGCTGTATGAGCAGATTTCGGCTGAGCAGGTCCTGGTCCACGCGGGCGCGGAAGAAGCGATCTTCTCCTTCATGAATGTCGCGCTCGAAGCCGGTGATCAGATCATCGTGCATGCCCCGTATTATCAGTCGCTCGGGGAAGTGGCCCGCGGGATCGGTGCCGAGCTGACGGAGTGGCCGGGCGACGCGGGCATCGGCTGGAAGCTCAGCCTCGACACTCTCAGGAACGCCATCACCGATCGGACCAGGGTCGTGGTGATAAACGCACCGCACAATCCGACGGGCTACGTTCCCACGGCCGGGTTCATGCGCGAACTCTCGGCCCTTTCAGACCGGCATGGGTTCATCGTTTTCTCGGATGAAGTCTACCGCGGCCTCGAATACGGCTGCGACCGGCTGCCCGCCTTCGCGGACCTGAACCCCCGCGCCGTTTCTCTCGGGGTGATGTCGAAAACCTATGGTCTCCCGGGCCTTCGCATCGGCTGGATCGCGACGCAAAACGCCCCGCTGCTCCGCGATATCGCCGCATTCAAAGACTACACGACCATCTGCACCAGCGCCCCGAGCGAGTTTCTTGCCACTCTTGCGTTGCATCACCGCGAAGCGATTGCCGCCCGCAATCTGCGGATCATCCGCGACAATCTCGAACGGCTCGACTCCTTTTTCGGCGAGCACCCGGACCTGTTCGGCTGGCGCAGGCCCCAGGCCGGCCCCATCGCCTTTCCGACCCTGCTTCGCGGCTCCGTCGCGGAGTTCTGCGACGATCTCGTCAGCAAATCAGGCGTCCTTCTGCTTCCGGGAACGCTCTACGGCCCCGCATACAATTCCTTCAGAATCGGTTTCGGCCGGAAAAATCTTCCCGATGCCCTCGACCGTTTCCGGAAATACCTCGCGACTCCGTCACTGATTCCGCGGTAATCCAAGGATCATTGATCGAATACTCCCGCAAGCATGCCGCAGGCGGCCCGGATGTCGATTCCCCCACTGGAACGACGCGTCACGGGCTTTACGTGCTCAGCCCGAAGGGCGTCACGAAAGATGTCCAGTTCGCTCTGGGATGGAGGTTTGAAGCGACCGGTCGGGTCATTCACATCGATCAGTTCGAGCCGAAAGGGCAGGCCGCGGGTCAAACCGGCAAGCTGCCTCGCATCGAGGGGGCTGGTATTGACGCCGGAAATCATGGTCCAGGCAAGGGTTACCCGCATTTTCGTCGCTTCGTGATAGGCCCGGATGGCTTGCATCAATTCGCCCGTAGCCCACGTTTTCTCAACAGGCATCAACTCCCGCCGGCGTTTTGGGTCGGCGCAGGAAAGAGAAACAATGAGCTTGAGCCGGCTTTTCTCGGCGGTGAGACGCTGAATTCCCGGGACGATACCGACGGTGGAAACGGTGATCGCCTTTGGAGAAATTGCCATTCCGCAAGGTTCGGTGAGAATGCGAATGGCGCGCATAACCGCGTCATAGTTGAGCATTGGCTCGCCCATTCCCATGAACACGACACTTCGAAGGGGGTGGGGAGAATCCATTTTCATGCGAATCACCTGATCGATGATTTCCCAGGTCGAGAGATTGCGCTTGAAGCCGAGGCGGCCGGTGCAACAAAAAGCGCAACCCATGGCACAGCCGACCTGGGAACTGACGCAGACGGCATAATGCGGTGCATCTGATTGGCTTGCGAGGGGAATGCGGACGGCTTCAAATGGCTCCGGCCCTTCACCGCGGAACACATAGCGGACAAAGCCATCGCTGGGCGAGACAACCTTTTCCAGGAGCGTCAACCGGGGTATCTCGGCGATGGTTCTGACGTCGGCCAGGAGGCGCGGTGAAAGCCCCGGCCCCTCGGGAAGCCACATGTCCCCCCGAACGGCCGCGGCCTGGAGTTTCTTCGCCATGAAGAGAGGAACTCCGGCGGGCGCGAGTTGTGACAGAAGCTCATCGATTGTATGGTTTTTCAGGAGAATCATGATAGCGTTTTTCCGATGCCATTCTATCCTTTATCACGCCTCTGTCCCAGAAAAATTCGAATCGACACGGTTTGATATTCTTTAAACTATTTGGAACCGCGAAACGCACGAACCCCGCTCGCCATTGCGCATATCCGACGGCGCGGCAAGGAGCGAAACAATCGATCAGATTCATAAAAGTCTGCCTGAGCCAAGGCAGCGCGAAGGAACTGTTCCATCCCGTCTTGACTGCTGGTATCATGCGGAGAGATGAGATCGGAGGATGGAGATGATCGAGCAGATGGGTTTGTACAGGCCTTCGCTGGCGTTGCTGACGGATCTGTATCAGCTGACGATGGCGTATTCCTACTGGAAGTCAAAAACGGCTGATAAGGAAGCGGTTTTCACGATGTTCTTCCGCGAGAACCCCTTTCACGGGGGATTTGCGATCGCATGCGGCATTCAGCCAGCGCTCGAGTATCTGGCCGGGTTTCACTTCGACGACGAGGATGTCGCGTATCTCGCCACCCTGAAGGGCAACGACGGCCTGCAGCTGTTCGAGAAAGAGTTTCTGGAGTATCTGCGAAACCTGCGATTCGACTGCGCCGTCGAGGCGGTCCGCGAAGGGACCGTCGTCTTCGCCCAGGAGCCGCTGATCCGGGTCAAAGGGCCGATCATGCACGCGCAGCTCGTCGAAACCGCCCTGCTCACGATCATCAATTTCCAGACGCTGATCGCCACCAAAGCCGCCCGGATCTGCCATGCAACGCGGGGCGAGCCGGTTCTCGAGTTTGGCCTGCGCCGGGCGCATGGAATCGACGGCGGCCTGTCGGCCAGCCGGGCAGCCTATGTCGGCGGCTGTCACGCCACCTCGAACGTTCTTGCGGGAAGGCTCTACGGCATCCCGGTGCGCGGCACGCACGCGCACAGCTGGGTGATGTCGTTCGACTCCGAGATCGAATCATTCGATGCCTATGCCGAAGCCCTTCCGAACAACTGCGTGTTTCTCGTCGACACATACGACACCCTCGAAGGGGTCCGCAACGCGATCAGGGCCGGGAACCGGCTTCGCGAGCGCGGCCACAAAATGGCCGGGATACGTCTCGACTCGGGCGATCTCGCCTACCTCAGCCGGGAAGCCCGCCATCTGCTCGACGAAGCTGGTTTTAAAGATGCCGCTATTTTTGCCAGCAACGATCTCGACGAACATATTATCACAAGCCTGAAGGAAC
>CAZQYQ010000041.1:0-21948 GCA_964597625.1 uncultured bacterium | reverse complement strand
CTTCCTGGCTGGGTTCGTTCGAGGCAGACATGCGAAGCACCGTCTACCACCGGGAGATCCGCCGCTCCAGCCTTGCCGGTGCCGACTACGAGATCATCTGCCGGGAGACCGGAACGTCGGCGCGGCGGGACTCCTTCACGCTATACGGCCGGGCGACATCCTCCGACCGGATCAGCATCTATGCCCGGTCCGAGGAGACGGACGACGGCTGGGCCTACGTGCGGGAGGGCTATGTGAAAACGGCGAAGGGCTTCATCGAGAAATACGACGACGGCCTCACCGGTTACGACTTTTCCAGGCGCTGAGCGGGGTTGCCGGGACTCTGTGCGGTCGCGTCGACGGGAAGAAACAAAATGCCTGTCGAAGCAAAAGACCGACCCGGCGGACAACAAATAAGCGGAAGAGTGTAACTTTTTTCCCCGATGCCGGTAAGTGAATTACAGATACTGGAATTATCGATGGTGCATATCCTGATTTTCCAACTGCTTTCGTTGAGCTTGTTCGAAACGGTGTTATTCAACACTGGAGGTTCAGATGAAGCAGGCACCGGATGATTTTCTCGGGAGTCCGTTCACTGTCGAGCCTGAGTCTCTGGGCTTGACGCTTTTGAAGAGTACCCATGAGGAATGTCTCGTCTACTGGCTGAGAATCGAGCCGCGCAATCTGGCGGAAGGCGGAGTATTTCACAGCTATGGTGCCGCCGCCTACGAATTTTTCCTGTTTTGCTCGGCCGAGCGGCAGATCATGGGTTTCAAGCATCGCGTTCAGCAGTCTCCCGGAGCGCCGAAATCCTTCGCGCCGCCCGGAGTCCCGGCCTGGCTCCTGCCTTCCGGCGCTGCCTATGAGATCAAGTGGCAGGACATCGCCCCCGAGTGCCGGACCCGGATCATCACAACCCTGAAACGGCTGACCAGCTCTCCCGATTTACAGCCCCAGGACTGAACGGAACGGCTTTCGGCGCTTTATTCATGACGACGGCTCATTCAACCGTCGTAGGTTCCGCCTGTTTCCCGAATGCGAGAACCGAGCCCATGATCATGGCTCCCAAAAAACCGATCAGGAAACTGCCCGCGATCCAGAGAATCGATTGCCTGCTTTCGGGAAATCTGTTCAGGGCATGAAGCCACCAGATATTCCAGCGAATATACGTATCTTCGATTTTTTCCGGTGACCAGAGCGGGTTGAGGCATTTCCACGGAGGATTTGCCTGAAGCTGGTCTCCAAACGGAGTTCCCTTGTTCAGAAGGCACCGGACCATCCATAAATGGCCGTTTAACGGAGAGAATTCGGGAATGAAGTGAAGGGTGAGCAGATCATCCTGGATAGGCCAGTCTTTCCCGGACCACCAGGTTCCTTTGAAAACCGGCGCCTGCCCGGCGGGAATGATGTAATCCGGAGCATCTACGGCAACCCCCAGGAGCTGAACGGAAAAACCGATGGCAAGCATCAGGACCAGAATGACCTGCCTGATGGTTTTCTTCCTGTCTCCGGGGTGCCATAGGGCGGCTTCATCAAACCGGGCCGCGGCAAGATACAACAGGAAGGGAATCGCCGGCACGAGAAAACGGGTTCCCCAGGACCAGTCGCCATGCCAGCAATACCAGCAGGAATAGAATAAGAGAAACGACAGGCTGATGGCCAGGGCGACCAGGGATGCCGCCGTTCGGCGTTCGAGACTGCGGGACATTCCCCAGAGTGCAAGCAGACAGGGTGTGTTGTACCAGAAAAAGCCTTTTCCAGGACTGAAGAGCAGGCCAAACAGTCCCGTGAAAACGGGGTTGTTGAATCCGAAAAGCAGGTCACGGCCGTCTTTGTATCCAAGCTCGAAAGGATTGCCGTATCTGAGATCGTTATACATTCCCACCAGGATGAGAAAGCTGACGACCGGCAGGAACAGGAGAAAAAGGCGTTTGATATTCGTTCCGGAGAGAATTGCCCGACCGTGATTGTGTTCCTTCAATGACAGAGCCAGATAGGCCAGCAGAGGGGGAACGGCAATGATTGCCACCAGCTTGGTGAAAAAAGCAAAGCCCCAGAAAAAACCGGCCACGACAAGACTTGCGTCAGAACCGCTCGTTCTGAAAACCACGAGGGCCAGGAAGGTTCCGAGGAGCAGAAAGCCCACGGTTGAATCCGCGAAAAGATGCTGGGAATAGGGCCAGATGAGGCTTGTCAGCCCGAGGATGGCCGACAGCAGAAAAGACCCCGCCGGGGAAATCCCGGTGTTGAGACACAGCAGGAAGAACAGGAAAAGCGTTCCGGCGGAGATCAGTGAAGCCAGAAACGACACCTTGAGCAGACTTTTGGTTCCTTCGAAGGAATGAAGATTGTTGCGGGATTCCCAGTATGGTCTGACGATCAGCATATCCAGCGCCGGCTGACCACCCGCGAGGCGATTGACCGCGGAAGTCGCCTCGGTCTTCAGTGATGCCGTTCCGGAGGCGAGAAAATTCCCGGCCATCCCGATCATTTCAACGTCATCGCCTTTTTCCATGAAGGCTTTGGCAGTGAAGAGATACAGAAAAACAAAGCCGATGAACAGCCACGTTGCCGCTGTGTGATATTTCATCTTCGGAAGAACGATCTGTCCATGATGTTTTCGCCTCCGGCCAGTATCCTATAACGCTACCCTGGTGGCAAGGGAACGTGCTCTGCCAGATTGAACGTTGTTTTGATCGTCGTTTCGGAACCGTTCTTGCTCAGACGGCATATCTCCGGGTAGAATCAGCGCATCATGGACATTTCACCGTATCACGGCATCATTTTCGATCTTGATGGTACCTTGCTCGACACGCTGTCTGACCTCGCGGCATCGATGAACAGAGTTCTCGGCCGGCACGGATTCGAGCAGCATCCGGTTCGGGCATACCGCTATTTTGTGGGAAACGGGATGCGGATGCTCGTCGAGCGAACGCTGCCTGCGGACAGTCGCACGCCCGAAGTGATCGAGGCGTGCTTTCGCGAGATGCACGACGAATACGACAGCCACTGGGCTGATGAAACCGTGCCATACGATGGTATCCGGGAACTTCTGGAAACGCTGATCCGGCGAGGTTTTCAATTGTCCGTTCTTTCGAACAAACCGCACGAATTCACCGAACTCATGGTGAGTCGCTATTTTCCCGACATTTGTTTTCAACGCATTTACGGTGCAGGTGGGGGACTGCCCCGGAAACCCGATCCGGCCGGTGCTCTGCGCATCGCTGACGAAACCGGAATTTCGGCAGAACAGTATCTGTATCTCGGCGATACCGGAGTGGACATGCAGACCGCTGTGGCTGCCGGCATGTTCCCGATCGGCGCTCTCTGGGGCTTTCGTGACGAAGCCGAACTTCGTGAAGGCGGAGCCAGGCTGCTTCTCGCGCATCCTGCCGGATTAACGCACCGCTCCGGAATTCTATCCGAAGACTGACTTACAGGCCGTATTTCCGACTTTGGCGACACAGCCGAACTCATTTCGGGAAGCCAGCCATCTTCGTAATTTCCAGGGAACCTTTTCGGAATTCCGGATGTCAACGGAAGTAAAACATCCCGGAACCATCCGGAAAGGAGGAATACGATATGTTACGCGCATGTCTTCGTTGGCGTGTCTGGATGCTTGTCGCTGTGGCAGGATGTCTGGTGCCCTTCAGCCTCTGGGCGGCAGACAAGGAAGGACTGGAAGAGATGATGCGATCCATGGACCAGAAAATGGACCAGATGATGCAGACCCCCTTCGGAGGCCATGGCGGCGAGATGCCCCGCTGGTTGAATGATCCTGCTGATGTGTTCCCGATGCGGCGGGCGAAATCAAATATCACCGAGAAAGGGGATTCTCTGGTCGTGACCATCGATCTCCCCGGCCATGACAAAAATTCCATCAATCTGAGGATCAAGGATCAAACCCTCATTCTCAAATCCGAGAGAAAATCTGTGAACAAGGAAGACAAGGATAACAAAGTGCTTCGCGAGGAAATTTCCTACGGTTCGTTTTCTCAGATGTTCGAACTGCCGCGAAAGGTTCTCGAAACTCAGGCCAAAGCCATATATGCAGACGGTGTTCTGACGGTCACGTTACCGATCGACAAGGCAGCCCCTGCAGAAGACGATGGATTCAAGGTTCCTGTGAACTGATTCCCCGCTTGCACATGCCGCTCTCCCACGGCCCCCGGTATTCCCCGGGGGCTTTTCTCGTTTCCCGTTGGAGTGAGATTCAGGCGGTTGTCCTGCTGGTTGACGCTTTTCGATAGGGCCGGATACAATTACCGAATACACGTCTGTTTTCAGGGCAAAAGGGGGAAAATGCATGAGTTTCGCGCGCAGCACCAGGGCTACTTCATCCTGCCGGTTCATGCTTGTTATATTTGTAATGCTATACCAGATCGTTCCGGCTTCTGCCGACATCCAGGCACGGCTCGATCAGTATGCGGGTGCTCTGCGACATCATCTGGTCTGGCAGTTTCTTTCGACATCGCAAGCCGGACTTCACGTGGAAAAGCTCTCGAAAAATCATACAAAGCCTGTCAGTGCAATCATTCTCGGGCAATGGCGCCAGACGAAGCCGCTCGAACAACTTCAGAGATCGTCAACGGAGCTGAAGCGTATCCATGATCTTCTGATCGCGGAGTTCGGGGGAATGGATTCGGACGCGCAGAACAAAGCGGTAAGGCAGGTTCTTTCGCAGCTCCCTTCAGATCGAGAAAATCTGCCGGTCAGACTGGGCTATGAATCGCTTCTGGATTCTCTGCATTCGCGCCTTCTCTACCAGCAGAATCAGAGCGGCAAAGCTGCTGACGAGCCGCTCACGCTTCTGAACAGGCCGCTGGCGGAAATTCGGGCGGAAGGTCGGGAAATCTCCCGCTCGGGAGAAGTCAGGCTCCTTCAGCGGTGGTTTGACAGGTTCTGCATGCGCATCGAGCCTTCCGAGAGCAGAAGGGGTTCGCCGGTTTTCATTCTTTCCCTGTCGGAAACAGAGCCTTCGAAGAGCGGAAAGAGCCCCGCAAAAGCGCTTCCGATGGGAAACGCGATTCCCAAAAAGTTTCTGTGGGGTGTCTCGACGTCCAGCCAGCAGTGGGAGGGCAAAACGCATGGCGGCATCTGGGAAGTCTTCGCGGATGCCGGTCGGACGGAAGAAAAAATCAAACGGGCCGCGAACGGGTACGAGATGTTTGAAAAAGACCTCGACCTTGCGGCCGGAATGGGCCTGAATGCCTTCAGGACGAGCATCGAGTGGGGGCGGATCGAACCTGAGCAGGGCCGGATCGATCCGGAGGGGGTGAAGTTCTATCACCGGCTTTTCGAAGGCATCCGAAAGCGTGGCATGGAGCCGGTCGTCACCCTGATTCACTTCACGTGGCCCCAGTGGTTCGAGAAGATCGGCGGCTGGGAATCCGAGGCTGGCGTTCGCGCGTTCTGCCGGTTTGTCGATCTTGTCTCACGCGAATACGGGGCGAAGGTCGATTTCTGGCTTACCTACAATGAGCCGCCGGTAGAACTTATTGCCGGGTATGTGCTCGGCCTCAGCGCGCCCGGATACAGAAACCCGCTCAAGGCGCTCGCCGTTACCCGCTCCTGGATCCGCTGTCACAAACTCGCCTACCGCATCATTCATGAAAACGACAGCGAGGCATACGTTTCCTGGAATAACTATACTGGCACATATAGTGTTGGGGGCATCGGGGATCTCCATCTTCTGGTGGAAGGAACCGGCGACCAGCCCGGCTCGGAAGGCGCGGGCTCTCTGGAGGCTTTGGCGGATGTCGAGAAACAGTGGGCGGAACTGATGACGGGGGTTGATTCCGGGCGGAAGCCCGGGGTGCGCGGCACATCGAAGTATCTCGATTATATCGGCATCGATTATTACGCTCTCTGGCGGCTGCCCGGCGGGTTTACAAAGCCGCATCTCTGGGAGATCCACCCCGAAGGCCTCTACAACGTGATCAAGAATTATTGCAACTTCTTCAAACTGCCGGTCTTGATCGCCGAGAATGGCATGGCGACGTGCGATCTCGCCCCCAGGCCCGATGGATGGACACGTGAAGCCTTCCTCGTGCAGCATGTGAAGCAGATGCAGCGCGCGATGCGCGATGGATACCCCGTCCTCGGATACATTCATTGGTCGATCACGGACAACTGGGAGTGGGGTTCCTTCGCGCCGAGGTTCGGCCTGTATTCCGTCGACTGCCGGAACGAACGGTTCGAGCGCGTGCCGACTCCGTCGGTCGATGTCTATCGCAAGATTATTCAGGCCGGCGGTGTCACGCCTGAGCTGGAAGCCCTGTACCCGCCGCCGACCGTTTCCAGATAAGGGTAAAACATCTTTTTCCCCGGGTGGGGCTCTCACCGGATGCCGGGAGGGGAACAAAATTTCCGCAATGCATGCCTTGACGGCAAAGGGTGCCTGGACGCAGTATGGCAGACATGCAATGGAGTGATTTTTCGCGTCCCGATACCCGGCGGAAGGGAAACGGGATTTCCCTGCAAAGCCCGGATGATGTCCTGGAGCGAATGTGGGGATACGGCGCATTCCGTCCGCTGCAGCGCGAGGCGATAACGGCCGTTCTGGACGGGCGTGACGCGCTCGTCGTTCTGCCGACAGGAGGCGGGAAGAGCCTCTGCTACCAGCTTCCGGCAGCGTGCGGCATCGGGCTGACGCTTGTGATTTCCCCGCTGATCGCGCTGATGGACGACCAGGTCGCGGCGGCGTGCGAGACCGGTCTGAAGGCCGGGGCGCTTCATTCGCAGACTCCCGAAAAAACGAAAAGCAAGGTATTTGCATCAATATATAATGGGTCGCTCGAACTGCTGTATATCAGCCCCGAGCGGCTTGTCGCGGGCGGATTGATCGAGATCCTGAAACCGCACCTGGGGCTTGTCGCGGTCGATGAAGCGCACTGTGTTTCGCACTGGGGGCACGAGTTCCGGCCCGAATACAGGCAGCTCGTGCCTCTGCTGGAAAGCGTTCCGGGGGTTCCAAGACTCGCGCTGACCGCGACTGCGACCCCGGCCGTTCAGGCCGATATCATCAGCCAGCTCGGGCTGAGGCAGCCGATCTCGCTGATCGGCCACCCCGACCGGCCGAATCTGATATACCGTGCGTTTCCCCGTCATGACCAGGCCCGGCAGGTGTTTGACGTGATCCAAAACCACCCCCGGGAAGGCGGCATCGTGTATGCCCAGACCCGGCGCGAAGTCGACCGGCTCGCCAAGAGCCTCGCGAAAGCCGGAGTTTCCTGCGCGCCGTATCATGCCGGGCTGGATGCGGCTGTTCGGGCGCGCACCCAGGATGACTTCGTTCACGAGCGGCTTGACGTGGTAATTGCAACAATAGCATTTGGGATGGGCATCGACCGGTCGAACGTGCGATATGTCATTCACGCGAACACGCCCAGGTCGATCGAACATTACCAGCAGGAATCCGGCCGGGCGGGCCGCGACGGTGCGCCGGCCGAGTGCGTGCTGTTCTTCTCGGCCGGCGATCTGGCGACGCATCGGGCTCTCGCGCTGCGTGACGACGGGGTGACGCCGGAGCGCCGCCGCGTCATCGAGCGCCAGTTGAAGGAAATCGGCCGGTATGCCGTGTCGCCCGTCTGTCGTCACAAGCTGCTTGCCGAGCATTTCGGCCAGGCATACCCGCCATCGGTGGCTGATTCTGAATCTCCGGAGCTGAGCGGCTGCGGTGCCTGCGACGTGTGTCTCGGGGAGACCACGGCTTTGCCGGATGACGATGCGCTGGTGACGGCGCAAAAGATCATCAGTGCCGTCTATCGCACCGGATGCCGGTTCGGGGGGAACTACGTCATCAGCGTGTTGCTGGGGCGGGCCGATAATGCGCGCATTCAGGAAAACGGCCACGACACGCTGGGCGTGTTCGGCCTGATGAAAGAGCACAATGAAGCCGTGCTGCGCGGCTGGATCGACCAGCTCGTCATTCAGGGGCTGCTCGGGGTGACCGAGGGCGAGTATCCGCTTCTGAAGGTCACGAATGCCGGTCTCGATCTGTGCAAGGGCGCCGGAACCGTCCGGCTCGGCAAACCCGGCCTGCCCGGCCGGTCCCGCAAGCGCCGGCGCGGCATCACCGGCTCGATTGCCATCGGAGGCCCGGCCGGCGCCGATGCGGCGGCTCTGCCGCTGTTCGAGTCGCTGCGGCAGCTTCGCCTGCTGCTGGCGCGCAAGCAGGGCATTCCGCCCTACATGGTGTTCCCCGACTCGGTCCTCACCTCGATGGCGGCGCTCAAACCCGCTGATCCTGAATCCATGCGCCGCATCAAAGGCGTTGGCGACCAGAAACTCGCGAAATACGGGCCCTCTTTCCTGGCCGCCATCGCCGGTGGTGACCCGGAAGCCGTCGCTGAAACGTTTCAGAAACCACTGTAGAGAAAACGAACGCTGTTCAATCGATCGGATTCATCGGAGAAATCATTTCGGAAGGAAACCCATGACCAATCTCGTGTCAGGTTCAAAATTTCCCCTGTTCGTTCTTTTCGCCATCTGTCTTGTTGCGACCTTTTCGGTGGGCTGTGGCGCAAAAAAAACGCCCGCAGATGAAGCGAAAGCTTCCATGGAAGAGCTTCTGAAAGCCTGCCAGAAACAGGATGCGGAAGCGGCAAGAAAATTCCTCGATGGAAAGTCGATGGCTGATAATGCCGTGAAAACGGCGTTGGAGGGGGCTCAAAAAAGGGGAACCATCCTTTCCCCCGACGTTCAGGAAAAGCTTCGTTCCGTTCTGGAGCGCACCCCAGAAGTTCCCATGTTTCAGAAAACTCCGGATCAACTGGATAAAATGCTCCAGACTCTGACAACCGCCGCCGAGGGTGAAAATGCGAACATCATCACTGCACGAGCCGATAATGGGCGGGAAAAAATGATTTATCAACTCGAGCGGAAAGGGGCCGTGTGGATGGTCGTCTCTTTCAAGGTCGACAAGCCCTGATTGGATGTCTTGCTCCTGAGTCCGGGCAACTCCGTGCTTCGAGCAGAAGAAGGTGGATCGAATCCTGAGCCAGGGTGGCATGGCGCAGCCCGAACTCGGTGCCGAAGATCTGATCAGCAAGAACGTTGATGCGGCCGCGGAATTCTGACAGGGATTCAGCTGTCGCCGGGCCTGCCGTCAGGGGAAACTGCCAGGCAAGATCATTCCATGCGTCATGACTTGGACCTTTCCATCCGAATGCGGCTGGATCTGCCGTCAGCGCTGTTTCCAGTTCGCCTGTCAGGGGGAAGAGGTCGAAAGACACGCCGAACGGATCGAATGCTGGCCAGACATCGGCAAGCAGATCAAGGGTCGCTTGTCTGTCGCTCTCTTCCTCGCCCGGGAAGCCGGTCATCAGGAAAAAATGCACCGCCAGGCCGGCGGCGGCCGCATCATGCAGGACCCGGCGTGCACGGGCGGCGTCGACACCTTTGTGAAATCGTGTCAGGAGGCTGTCTGATCCTGTTTCCACGCCGATGAACAGTTTGCGGCAGCCGGCGGCGCGGGCGCGGATGAAGCCGTCCCGCGTGTGCCCCGCGTCGAGACGGGCGTAGCCGATCCAGGAAACCGGCTCGGGCAGCGCGCCAAAAAGATCGGCAAGCTCGCGCAGGCGTGGCGGGGGCAAGGCTTCGTCTATCATGAAGAACCGCCGGTGCCCGGCGGCGAACAGCCGTTCGATTTCGGCTGCAACCCTCATGATCGGCTTCGGGCGATACAGGGGCCGGCCGGTCACGGCCCGGACCGGGTGAATACAGAAGGCACACCGGCCCCAGGGACAGCCCCGGGCCGTCTCGACAGGCATCACCAGATGCGGCGTCAGATACCCGCGCAACGGCAGATCGCTGAAATCAGGCAGAATTGAAGTTGATAAATTGCATAATATAGAATTGCCGGCGATCGATTTTCCGGATACATTCCAGCTCAGAGAGTTAGGCGAGCCGGCGATGGGAGCGCCATCGGCCAAAGCGGTCATGAGCGGTTCGCCATCGCCCAGGCAGATCGCGTCGATCGTCGGTCGCAACCAGCTCAACATGGGCAGGAGGCTGCGGCGATAGGTGAGAGCATCACCGCCGAGAACGATGCGGATCTTCGGCAGGGCGCGCCGAACCCTGGCGGCCAGGGCGAGCGCCGCGGACAGTTGCGTGTCTGATATGACGGAGATGCCTACCAGATCAGGGGCCCATTCCAGAAGCTCCGCCATCTCCGTTTCCAGATGGCGCAGGAAAGGGAGCGCATCAGGCGCGGCAAGAACGGCCTGCCAGTTACGGGAGGCGGCGGGGGAGGGAAGACCGCCGCAGGTGTCCCAGAACAGGCGGCCTTTCCCGTGGGGATCGAACCGTTCGTCAAAGATTTTCTGAAGGGCTTCGCTTGTTTTCAGATACCCCCGGGCATCACGCAGGGCTCCGGGGTCGAGCAGTCGGCCGGTCAGCACATCTTCAATGCCGCCTGGAACCGGCGAGCGCAACAGGCGACGATAGAGGGCAAGATTCAGATCGAAAATCCGGACATCGGCCCCCGCTGCCTGCAAGGCGCCGCCCAGCACGGCAGGCGCAAGAGGCGGCTGCCTGGGATCCCACTGGGGCGGAAAAATCAGCGCCGCGCGCATTCAGAGCAGCACGGAGACGCGGTCGCCTTCTTCGATTTCGACCTTTTTGATCTTGCTGCGGGGCACATAAACCTCGATCATCATCTCGGGATCTTTCGGGTCTTTCACCAGGACGACCACGACGCTTCCCTCGATTCGGTCGACCACTCCGCTCACCCGCCGTTTCTCAGCCATATTCCCTCCCGTACGATCCAATGCCTCGGCGCAAAAACCAGAAAAAGACAAAGATACGAAACCACGAATTTACACGAATGAATACGGATATGAACTTGTTTTGGATTCCTCCATGGACATCAACTGCTCTGCAGAGAATCGAGAGGCTCAACACGTCAGATCAGAAAGAGCCTGCTGACAACCTGATTGAAGAGGGCCTCTCTCCCTTCCATTATACTGAAAAAGTATACCTGTGAATATACTGTGATCCTGTTCCCGATGAATGGCGGGTTATCGCCCTGTTTCGACGATACACGGGAGCGCCATGAGAGAAGCGCGGATCCATCGAGCGCGGTTTTGGTGCCGTGCCCGACTGCCTGATGAAATCTCTCCCTGGTTTGGAGACAGAATCCGTGGACGGTGATACTATCTGGGCCAGGATTCAACCAAGGACATTCATGAGCAGCGAACTCGATTTACATGGCTTCCAGGTGGTCGAGGCCATTGACACCTTCGTGAACTATTATAACGACAGGGTTCACAACGGCGATTTCAGCCGTATTCTCGTCATCCATGGATACGGTTCCACGGGTGAGGGTGGAAAGATCCGTGTCAGATTGCGGAATTTCCTGGCGAACCATGAGAGTTTCCTGGCTTTCGAATGCGGCGAACATATCGTCGGCGGCAATCTCGGGAATACCTTCGTCTTTCCGCGGAAATCCCTGCCTTCAACGATAGATGCGTTGTCGAATGAAATTCTCGAGTTTTGTCGAAGCCCCAAGACCAAGTCCAAGATTGCCGGCAAGTTCCGTATCCATGGTGAAGCGAAAATCCAGGCTTCTCTGCAGATTCTCGAAAAGAGAAAGCTGCTTGGTGTCACCCGCAAAGGAAGTCATAAGCTGTTTCAGTCTGTTTTTCTCGAGCCGGTCACGTCATAAGAAACCGATAATTCTGAAACATCCTGTTTTGATGCCTGCCGCGTTTCTGACAGCGAAAAGACAGTGAATATACAATAAATATATTGAAATATATATAGTATAAACAGTATCTGGAGATACAAAGACCGCGGGCGGAATCTTCCGCCCGCGGTCATGATGTAAGCGAATGTCTATTCCGACAGGCCACCGAAATCGATGCTGCCGTCCGGCCTGATCAGGGCATGCAGTAATTCACCGGCCGCAGGTTTAACCAGCCACCGTCTCTGGGCTTCATTCATCCGGACTTCCTCGATCGTTCGCCCTGCTGACGCGATTCCATGCTTCATCGCCTCCAGGTCGGAAACTGATGGGGAGGCCACCAGGTCGACGTAAAGCATGTCATTGAGCAGCGCGAGGCGCTGAATAGCCGTGGCCTGCGCGGTTCCGATACCGGCCCAGGCCAGGAGGCCGGCAGCGGGAGAATGATCGAAGGGAGGGCTATTGAATTCGAAGTCAGTGGAATAGACTGTTCCAGAGCCCAGCAGCAGATTTCCATCGAAGCTGAGACTGGGCGTTTCGGCCAGAATCCGGTTGCGGACGGGCGTGGGCCCCAGGGCGGAAAACTCGGCCTGTATTCTCGAAAGCAGATTCAGTGTTTCAGCCAGATCCATGCCGCTGGGAAATCCATCTTCGTCGATGGAGCGCACCCACAGGCGGATCTGGCACTTCTTGAGATCCTTTCCCAATGCCGCCTGCATGAGTTTCCAGACCTTGTCGGCATGCGAACGGAAGGCATCAGGGGCTTCGGGATACCAGAGAGTCTTGTTTCCCCTTCGAACCCTGAGCAACTCGATGGCGCAGCCAGGTTCCCCTTCTTGCGGAATGACGGCATACCGGTCCGCCTCCGCCGCGATGTTGCCGTCCCAGTCGACGACATAAGATCCCATCAGATGCTGGGTTTTGCCCTGCATTCCGGCCAGCTCCGGGGGAAGCGGCTCCGGTTTGACGGGCGGAGGATTTTCGGGCAGGCCGGCTGCCTTTCGGAACTCCATTTCTTCGGTGGATATCTGCTGTTGGCGTTCCCCTTTGGGAATCTCCATGCCGCCGAAGTAGAATGATGCCCTGGGGCTCCCGCGCTCGATGCCGAGCCAGCTCAGCAGGTATTGCACGGTCTGTCCCGCCAGCCGGGAGTTGTTGACCTGCAGGCCTTTTTTCCCGGCGATATTGAAGGGAAGCATGTCGACGGCGTTGCTGTTGGAATACAGCAGGGTTCTGGCGCCGTCGGAGTGGGTGAGAGTCATCTTGAGCGTGGGATAGTCATCGAAATGGGTGATCCGACTCTGCATGGAATCGGACGGATGGGCATCTTCCAGAGCCTTCACAAGCAGAGCAACCAGCTCCGCCGGGATTTCCATCCGGTTCTCCCGGTCGACATAACGGTCTTTCTGCCAGGAGATGGTATGCGCCTCATTGACTTTCTTTCCCATTCCGCCCCAGTTGTAAAGGATGGACAATTCCTCAATTCCGGGATTCGGGGCGGCTCTAAGGAGAGGACGGATCTGCCCCTTCCCGAGTTTGTCGAACCAGGTCGCGTCGTTCCTGATTTCGGCCAGATCAGGGTCTTTTGCAACTTTTTCGGAGACCTGAGGATCGAGAAGGGCCAGCCGGGCCAGAATCTCTTTTGCTTCTTCCGGTTCATGGGTCAGAGCCAGCATGCAGGCTGCCCCATACAAGGCCTCCCGATCGAATGGATGGCCCTTGACGAGGGCCAGAGCGGCCTTTTTCATTTCCGGGTCGACTTTTCCATGTCGGGCCAGAAGGCAGAGCCGCTCGACTTCGAGGAGTCGGGAACTGACTGAGGGAAAGTCTGGATTCATGCTGACAAAAGGTTCCAGCTCCCGGATGAGGCCAAAGATCTGCATTGCCGACTCGCGTGGATATCCTGCCCTGATCATCTCCCGCAGGATGGTCATCAATACCCCGATCTCATTGCGGGACATGATGGTCAATGGATGGATTTCGACCAGCGCCCTGAGGCGTTCAAGCCCTTCCCCCGGCTGCTCCAGGATGCTTTCGACCCGTTGCGCATCCCGAATCTCCTCCAGAAGGGCTTTTTCCAGATCGAGCGGATTTTCATCGGGATTCGTGAGGCAGTCCATCATACGTTTGATGAGAGACCTGGCTGCGTAAGGATGTCGAAGGAAGTTGTCCGGCCCGACTTCTCTCACGGTACCGGGAAGGCCTGCCGGAGGGTGCATTGCCTGCGCATACTCGAGCAGCGCCGCCAGCCCCTTTCCAATATCGTTCGAATCAGAGGCGGATTGTGCAGGAAGGGGGATCGTGGCGAAGAGGACCAGACAACTCACGAGCGAACGGCAGAACCAGGAGCGAAGCATCATGATTTTCTCCATTATTTCAGGCCGGGAACATTGGCGCGCTTCATCTTCTGCTTGAAGTTGAAGGCGGCCCATTTGAAGGGCGGGGCCTTGGCGACGCCGACGTTTTCCTCGGTGATGAAGGAGATGCTCCAGGCGTAGACGATATCGGGAGTGGTTTCGCCCTGGACGTCGACGGCCACCCAGAAGGTCAGGGCCCACTGCACCGGCTCGCCGAAAATGTTGCGCTTGAAGCAGTACCAGTCGGGCTCGACGATGCAGGCGGCGAGAGCCTTTTCGGTCGGCTTGCAGGTGGAGTTGAAATAATCGAGGGCAGCTTTGTTCAACTCGTCCGGGGTGCCGGGGCCGGAGAAGCCCTTGTGGTTTCCGGGCCACTGGCGCTCGGCGATCTGCTTTTCGATGGCGGCGACATCACCGGTTGCGGCTTCCTCGACCTTTGGAGCGAGATCGACGAGGGCTGTGTTGTGAGGATCAAAGCGCAGGCCGAGCTGGACGAGCTTCTTCAGTTCCTCGAACTTCTGGGCGCGGATCGCTTCATCGTAGGAACCCATTCCCTCGAGATCCTGTTTTGCCCGGTCGGCGACGGCCTCGCCGAGCTCCTTGCGAAGAGCGGGAATGGCCTTGAAGATTTTATCGAAATACGTGACCTCGGCGCTCCAGTCCCAGCCGGAGGGATTCTTCCCGAGAAGTTTTTCCATGGCGGCTTCGAGGGTTTCCTGGTTGGCGCCGCAGATTTTGCCGAGGGATTCGATTTTTTGCTTCACAACGGCCGATTCGGTCTTTTCGAACTTTTCCAGCTCGTCAAGGAAGGTCGCCCAGGTGTCTGGATGGATCTGGCCGTTCTCGATCTTGTACAGGACAGGCCGTAGCCGTTCCTGTTCGTCCCTCAGAGCCTGCCAGGCGCCAAGGGCCGTCTCTTTGGCCTTGCTGGCAGCAGCGAAGCCGGCTTCGCAGGCTTTTTTCAATCGATCGATCTCGGTCTGGAAGCGCTTGAGCGCGGAGTGGCCGGCCTGCTTCGCGTTTTCGAATGCGGTTTTGAGCTGTTCGACGGTTTTATCGACTTCACCCATCAGCTCCTGGCCGGTTTTGGGATCATTGCGGGCCGTTGTCAGCAGCATTGCCTTATAAGCCTTGAGTCGCGCGCGATCCATGTTTTCGAGGTTGTCGCAGCCGGCATCGTCTGGGTTGAAGCAGCTCTGGTAGCCAACTTTGGCGAGCTTTGGAAGAATCTCGGCAAGCTTGACGTTATACGGCGCCAGTTCGGCATCGGAGACTTCCCAGCCGTCGTTCATGGCGGCAACATAATTCTTGACGATGCCGTGGAACAATTGATGAACGTTGCTCTGGATGAGGATCTCCTTCAGCTCCATCTCGGATGAGTTGGGATCCTTCTCGTCGGTTGTGAGGGTTTTATCAGCCTTTGCCTTGTCATAGACGGCAACGAGGCCGGGAAAATCCTTCTCGAACTCGGCGATGGCATCTTTGGTATAGTCGAGGTTATTTGTCGAAAGCCGTTTGCCCGACCCGATCTGTTTCGCGGGGCCGGGGCCTGTCGTCGCGGATTCCACCGGAGCAGCCGAGCTCGTGGGTTGGGCTTGTGCCGTTGCCGGTTCCGGGGTTGGTGAAGTCTGCGCGGTATCGGCCGTCGGCTGAGCGGGAGCGGGTGCCGCGCCGGAAAACTCGATGGCGGCGATGTCGCTTCCGGAGATGGTGCCGTTGGCGTCTTCACCGGATGCCTTGTCTGTTCCTGTAAAAGCAAGATAAGCGCCGCCGCCCGCGAAGATCCAGGCACGCTCGAGTTTCTGTGTTTTTCCGTCGGCGGTGGTCACCGTGTGAATCCGGGAGTTTTTGTCCCAGTCGATTTTTTTGATGTCCCTGAACAGAATCTTCGTTTTTTTGCCGCCAACGGGCGTATGCTCGATCCAGCCATCCGCGCTGATGGCCGTGACAGCGATCGTTTTCCCGTCGTTGGTCCTGATCGTGGCCTGCAAATCACCTTCAGCCCAGGCGGCGCCGGTAAGACCCGCCGCGAATACAACCGGTGCGATCCATCGGAAACAAGATCTGAATGCCATGTCAATCCTCCGTAGTATATGTGTATATATAAAATAAATCTATTTTTCTCTCAGGGCGGAGACAATTGACTATACAACATGCCGGAGGCGTTTCACATCTTCTCTGGTGCAAGCCGCGACCTGCACCTTCGGGCTGTTTTCCCCATGCAGCATTTCAAACGCACCATTTTTCCAGGACTCTCCCGTGATCGCGCGCATTGAAACACCACAGGCTGTTCCGTCAGAAACAAGTCGCAGGCGATGGAGCGGACCCATCAGGGAGCTGTTCCAGCCTGCCTGGGACTCCTGGCGTCAACGATTTCGTTGACCCGTGTTCGAAAGACTTCGGCAAAATGGGGAATGGGGAGAAGGGGCTTTTCAAGGTCCGCCTGTGTTTTCTCCGAGATGCGCCCGTCGCGGCCGACTTCGGCTCCGGCCTGATACAGAAGCTTCATATACTGATCGATATATGGCTTCAGGGCCTCGTCCGCTTGTGTCAGAAGCCCGCCGGCCCCGCGATAGATTTCGCCGACCAGCTCGAGATGATGGTTCCGGGCGAGGCGCGGGAAAAACGATCGGAGAGGCTGGAAGTGGCTTTGTTCCGGATACCCGCAGTTGGCGAGAACGACGAGGCCCGTGGGCCTGGCATACCGCCTCCGGTGCCGGCATTCTCCGGATGAATCGGTTTCCCAGTGCGGGTCACCGACCACGATCAGCCGGTCGAGGAAAACCTTCATCCGTCCGCTCACCTGATCAGCGTAAAGCGGGGTGGCGAGGCCCAGGATGTCGGCCGATCGATACTCATCGACCAGATCCTTCATGCCGTCATTGATGGGACACTCGCCGGGCGTCACATTCCAGCAGGCTTTGCATGCGGTGCAGTATTCAAGGTGATACTCAGAAAGCCTGATCTGTTTTCCCGTTGCTCCCTGGCTCGAGGCGCCCCTCAGAAACTCGTCGACCATCAGGCTCGTGTTGCCGGGATGCTTCTGATGGCTGCCGTTGAAGATGGTGATGTTCATGAATCGCTCCCTCCTGAATCGAATTTTCCGCGGGCGTGGGATGGCCCGATGCTTAATAGTGAATACATAATTCACTTATCAGAAACAGAGAAATACAAAAGAGCCTACTCCAGAATCCGTTCGAGGCCGGCAAAGTGGTAGGCGAGATACTGCCCGAGGAATGTCTGGATGTCCGGCTCCGACGAACAGGCTTCGAGAATGTCCAGCGTCCCCTGAAGCAGATTCTGATACACGATCTTCAGGAGCAGCCTCGTCTTGCGTGTCGGGAACGTCTTCTGATGACGCGTCTGTTCCTTGATGTAGGACGTGACAATGTCCAGAGTAAGATCAAGAGTTTCTGTCATCAGATTCTCATAGATGGTCCCTTTGCCATGGCGGAAAGCGATGACCATCTGCTGCCGGTTCCGGCTGAGGAAGCGGATGAACTGATTGTGCCGGTCGATGATGGTTTGCTGCCTTCCCGCCTCCTTGATGGAAAACCCATGGGCCGAACGAACCTTTTCGATCAGAAGATGCCTGCTTTCTTCGATCAGCTCAGGCGGAACGAGAAAACAGAAAAGGTCGTTCTTGTTCTCGTAGTAGTGGTACAGATTGCCGACGGAAATTCCTGCTTTTCCCGCAATATCAGCCATGGAGGTGAGATCGTAGCCCCGCGTCATGAAAAGACGGAGTGCTTCACGGTTGATCCGGGTTCTGACAAGGTCTTTTTTCACCTGCGCCATACACACCTCAAAAATGAATCATATATTCACTTATGATACTGCTCCACAAACGGCCGTTTGTCAAATGCCGCGGGGAACGTCAGCGAAAAATGCCTCCTGAGATGCCTTCGTGAATGAAAACTTCCTGCCGTCTTTTCAGAAGACGATCGAACCAGGAACGGAGGTGTGATAGGGTTTACACACCTATGATTTCAGCGGCCCTGTTTGTGTTGTGCGGTGGAAACGCGCTCGCGATGATTGTCATGAACGCGGGAGTTTTACCGGGAGTTGCGTTGCCTTCTGTTTATGGCGTGAGCCTTGCCGTCTGCGGAATCATCGCCTGGCTTCTTCGGGACCATCTTCCGCGATTCGACAGAGCTGTCGCGGGAAGAGGCTTCTGGCGCCTGCTGATCCCCCTCCTGATCATCACGTTCACGCTGCTGCTGGCGCCCAGAGCCGTCTATCTCGCCGAACCCTCCCTTGGATACTGCATCGACACGGTCTGCTGGGACGACGAGTGGCACATCCAGGAGATCACGGCGCTGATCGATACCCCCTCCTTCCCTGTACGATCGCCAATCGAGCCGGAGCGGTGGCTGTCGTTCTACTACGCCCCGTGGATGTTGCCGGCCGCGGTCTGGCACCTTCTTCCCGGAGCGTTCAAGACGGTGAAGATTGCGCTTTTCATCGGCTGGACGATAACGGGAGGGCTCGCTCTCGCGTTCCTCGTGGTGGCCGCTTCTCGTGTTGCCGCATCCAGTGCCGCTTTCGCGATGCTCGTCTATTTCATCTTCTGGCAGAGCGGCGCCCGCTCCCTTTTCGCGATCGCGGCTCCGATGGCTTCCCATGAATGGTGGATGGCGCGGGTCGGCTCTACGCTTGGGTTCGGGACGGTCGCATCCGGTACCATCTGGACGGTCCATCACCTGGTCTCGGCCACGGCGGTTCTGCTGGCGTTCCTGATCGCCGAATCGTTCCTTGCTTCCGCCGGCGATCGCGCGCGGCATTCCTCTGCCGGATCGTGGGCGATCGCTGCCGGTTGCGGAGTGTTGATGGCTTCGTCCATTCTGGGCAGCACCTTCGTCGTGCTCGGCGGTATCCCGCTGCTCGGCTGGTGGCTTGTCCGGCATGGAGGGGCGGGTGTGAAACTGGCTGCGCGCGTCGCCATCGTCGCTGCGGCGCTTGTCCTGCCGGTTCTATGGCTGTTTCTCGGCCGTGAGATATCGATGAGGGTTGCCTGGGGCGGCGTTTTTCCGGCTGCCGGAATGAATGAGGACGGCTCGCATATATATTATATAGTATCATATATCCTGCTGGCGGCGGCAGATATCGGAATGCCAGCGTTTGCGATATTCCTGGCCGGTGCGCCGCAGACAACCGCCATGGGAGGGAGAGACACCGGGACAGGCGCGGGCAGTATCGTTCCGTGGGCAGCAGCGGCGCTGACGATCCCTTTTTTCATCGTGTACTCGGGCACATCGAACAACCTGGCGCTGCGCGGAACGCTGCTCCCTGTCCTGACGCTGATGCCATGGGCCGCCTCGCGCTGGGCGCCACACCTGCGCCGCCCCCCGGTGTTTCTCCTGGCCGTCGTGCTTGCCCTCGGCTCGGCGTCCGAGATTGCTGCCTGCTGGTCGCGCGCCGTTCAAAGCCTGAAACCCGAGCCATCGACGCTCGCGATCCGCACCAGGCTGCTCTATCTGAATCTGGGCTGGCTGCGCAGCAACGAAGAACTCTCCCCGGGCGTGCCGCGCGTGCCCATTTCAAGTATCGGTGCGTCGTGCAGGGAGACGACGTCCGGAGGCGCGATCCCTCGGAACTCTGCTGCGATTGCGGCTGTCAATGCTTTTTTCGGCGACACGGCAAGCCTTTCCGCCAGGCTCGCTGCCGGCCCGAAGAAGAGGCTGCGCTATCTCGCCGAGCGACGCCTGCCGCCAGGAGTTGCGTCGGACGGCCGTCTCCTCCCCGTGCCGCTCGCCGCCCTGGAGATTGCCAATGAAGGCCCCTTCGGCCCCTGGTCCTGGCAGCGCAGGCAGGACTGATCTGATGGCGAACGCTCCGCGGATGTTGCCGGCAAGAGCGCAGAACCAGGGAACAGCCTTCAGGGGAATGCGGGTTTTCAACGGGGATGATCTGTGTTTTCATGTCGCCTATGCATCACCGCATTAATCTGCATAACCACACGACGTTTTCCGACGGGCGGTACACCGTTCCGGAGATCATCGCCGAGGCGGCCCGGGCGGGCCTCGATGGCGTCGGCATCAGCGATCATTTTTACACGCGCAAGGTGTTCCGCAGGCTCGAGCCGGGGGCGTGGCTGAGCACCGCCTGGCCGGCATACCTCGCCGAAGCCGACAGGTGGCGCGCGGCCGGTTCCGAAAAAATGAAAATCTGGTTCGGGATCGAGCTCGACTCGTGCCTCGACCGTGTTGAAATGACTCTGGATGAGCTTCCCTGGGCGGGCATCAACAGGCTCGATTATCTGCTGATCGAGTATGTGGGTGAGAACGAGGTGGGCGGAATGTCTGTCGAGGCGCTTTCCGGGCTGCGCGGGCATTGCCGTATCCCCGTGATTATCGTGCATCCGGATATCGATCTGCTCGAAGATTCGTTGCGGCTGGGGCCGCTCTGTGATATGGTACGTCGGTTCGGATACGGCCTCGAGATGCCGGGTGGAAGTCGCAATCCGTGGTTCTGGGCGCGGCGTGACGTGCGTGTGCTGCGTGACCTGCACCTGACCATCGGAACCGACACGCACGAGCGGCTCGGGGATGTCGGCGAAATCGGGACGTGTCTCTCGTTTCTCGAACGGAACGGGCTGCTCGACCGGCTGGCCGACCCGGACAGACTTGCGGAGGACATCCGATGAACAACGAAAAACACGAACGTGTGGTCATCACGGCGCTTGGCGCCAACAAGCCCGGCGTGCTTGCCGGCATCACGAAGACGATTGCCGAGAGCAACGTCAACGTCGAAGACGTCACGCAGAAGATCATGCAGGATCTGTTCGCCCTCATGATGGTGACGGACGTCGCCCAGGCGAACTGCAATTTCGAAGAGTTCCAGGCGAGAATGCAGAAGTCGGCCGACAGCCTGCAGGTGAAGATTTTCATTCAGCATGAGGACGTGTTCAAATTCATGCACCGGCTTTGAGCCGCGGAGCGCGCCATGTCTTACAGCCTCGAAGAAGTCATTGAACTGATTACCGCGGTCGGCGTCGAGACCTTCGACATCCGCACCGTTACGCTTGGCATTTCGCTGCTCACCTGTGCTGACGAGGATGTCGACCGGTGTGCAGCGAAGGTCTACGAAAAAGTGATGCGCACGGCGGCGAATCTTGTGCCGACCGCGCAGGCGATCGAGCGCAAATTCGGTATTCCGATCGTCAACAAGCGGCTTTCGATGAGCCCGATCGCGCAGATCGCTGGCCCGTGCAGGGGCGACACCGTCGTGCCGATCGCCGCCGCTCTGGACCGTGCTGCGCATGAACTGGGCGTCGATTTCGTGGGCGGCTTCACGGCCAATATTCAGAAAGGTTTCACGCGCGGCGACCAGCTGCTCGTCAACTCGATTCCCGATGCATTGAGCACGACGAAACGGGTCTGTTCGAGCGTCAACGTGGCCAGTTCAGCGGCCGGCATCAACATGGATGCCGTGTACCGCATGGCCCAGATCATGAAGGAAACGGCCGAACGGACGCGTGACACCGACGGGCTGGGCTGCGCCAAGCTCGTCATATTCTGCAATCAACCCGAGGACAACCCGTTCATGGCCGGCGCCTGTCACGGCGTGGGTGAGGCCGAAGCGATCCTGCATGTCGGCATCTCCGGCCCGGGCGTGGTGCGGGCGGCCCTTGCAAACGCGGGTGCGCTCGATTTTGGAGAGTTATCCGAGCTGATCAAGAAGACGAGCTTCAAGATCACGCGGGTGGGCGAGCTGGTGGGCCGCGAAGCCTCGCGCATGATGGGCATTCCGTTCGGTGTGATCGACCTGTCGCTGGCGCCGACTCCGGCCGAGGGCGACTCGATCGCCGATATCCTCGAAGCGATGGGTCTCGAACGCACCGGCTGCCACGGCACGACGGCGGCGCTGGCGCTGCTGAATGACGCGGTCAAGAAGGGCGGCGTCATGGCCTGCACGTATGCGGGA